>CAYUGV010000010.1:6026-21822 GCA_964444335.1 uncultured Anaerolineaceae bacterium
GCATCCTCGGAGATCCGCTTTATCAACCCCCACAGTTCAAGGCAGCCGAGAAGCCAGAAGTGGAGCGCATGTTGCTCCATGCTTCAGAGCTCACCTTCACACACCCCAGAACAGGTGCGCTGATGCACTTTCAGGCTTAGGAGATCAAGCCCACAAAGAGGGATGCTTTTGTCGGATGGATGTAAATCCATGCAGGCCGATGATGACATGGTCGAGCACGCGGATATCCAGTAGTTTCCCAGCCTCAATGATTGCGCGCGTCATGTTGACGTCTTCCGGGCTTTCGGTTGGATCTCCCGAAGGGTGATTATGTGCCAGCATGACGGCATTGGCATTCTTGCTGACCACAAGTTTGAAGACTTCGCTCACTCGCACAGTCGTGGCATCCTGCGAGCCTTTATATAGCTGCTGACTGCCAGTGACGACATTTCGGGCATTGAGCCAAACCACCCAAAACTCCTCCTGGTCGCTCGCGCGCAGGTCATGCCCCAGCATCTCCACCAAATCCTGCGGGGTTTTAATGATCCACTTATCACCTCGTTCCTTGGAACTCAGGCGATACGCAACTTCAACCGCGGCTTTGATCCGAGCAGCCTTTGCCAGCCCCACACCCTTGATCTCAAGCAACCTGGAAATATCTTCGCGATGAATGCCGCTGAAGCCGTCCAGATCCTGCAGGATCTGCTGCGCCAGGTCGATCGCGCTGGTGCCAGCTCTGCCGCTGCCCAGCAAGACCGCCAGCAGTTCAGCATCGCTAAGTGCTCTGACCCCCTTCTGCAGCAAGCGCTCACGAGGGCGGTCATCTTCAGGCAGGTCTCCAATCAGAAGGGTTGGACGATCATCAGACATGGCACAATTCTACCCGTTTCCGCATGTTATAATCGCAATACTTAAGGAATATTTCCATGTTTACCGCCCATTTCCCCGCGCGTCATGATCAACTAAGAGCGATTTCTACTTTTGTCATGGACGCGATCAAGAATGCTCCCTTTGATGACCGTCAGCGTTATGCCATCGACTTGGCAGTTGATGAAGCCTGTTCGAATGTGATTGATCATGCCTACGGTGTTGACAACCAGGGCGAGATCAGGATCCTGCTCGATCTGAACGAGCTGGGTGTAAAGATCACCATCCAGGATGACGGTCTGCCTTTCGACCCGGCATGTGTCGCAGAACCAGATCTGACCAGCCCGCTTGAGACACGTTGTGAACGGGGATTGGGAGTTTTCCTGATCCGTGAAGTTATGGATGAAGCCTCTTACGACTTTTCCATTCCGGGGGTAAATCAGCTTACCTTGGTCAAATACTTTACGTCCAGAAAAACAACCGAGAAAAATGGTAGACCCTAATACTTCCCAGGCTCAGCCAAGTCAACAGGATTATCTGCAGGTTATAGCGGAAGTTTCGCAGACCATCAATAGCATCCTCGACCTTGATCAACTGCTGACGCGTGTTTCAGAATTGATCCGGACCAAGTTCAACATCCCTTACGTGCATATTTTCTTAAAGCAATATGTCCCGCATACTTTGGAGTATCGCGCTGGCAGCGGGGCACGCGCCAAGACATACCACGAGCACCAGATTGCTTTCAACCTGGACGCGCCGCAGGGTCTCATTACGCTTGCCGCTCGTACTGGAAAGGTGCAATTGGTCAACGATGTTTCCACCGATCCCCGACCCGTACCAAACCCAATCACCGGCGCGAAGGTTGGCTCGGAACTGGCTCTGCCACTGATTTTTGGTGGAAGGATCCTTGGGGTTCTTGACCTGCAGAGTGAGGCGATCAATGCCTTCTCGGAAGCAAATATTGCTGTTTTCGAAACCCTGAGTGCGAATGTTGCAGTGGCGGTGCGTAACGCCAGCTTGTATCGCTCTGAAATTTGGCGCACGAAAAACTCGGAGAAATTTCGCGAGACGGCAGAATTGCTCTCTCAATCCATTCCACTGCAGGATTTCTTCGGCGCAAGCCTGGAAAACATCCTGGAAGTGTTGCCCGGAGAAGCTGGCAGCATCTGGCTATTCCCACCCCAGGATTTTTCCGCGGAATCCCCTGCCGCAGACCATCTATTTCTCACAGCGTTGAAGACTCCAGACAAGGATTGGGTCCCTGATTTTCAGGCAGAACTCGCCCCTGGGAAAGCCTGGTTTTTCCCCAAAACAAGATTAGCAGGGACGATCATCCGCAAACCTGGCAATCTGGAAGATCCAATAGAGCGTGCGCTTGATCTACCGGCGAACTTTTCTGGTATTGCTACCCCCATCACTGTTGCCGGGGAAAACATTGGGGTGCTGGTTCTGCACGAAGGGACACCTGGGCGCTATGGAGCTGAGTCTGAAAGCATCTGCGCGACCTTCGCCGGCTACCTGGGAAGCGCCATTGAAAAAGAAAGACTGGACCAGGAAACCCAAGCTCAGACCTACTACACCTCCGTCATGCTGCAGGTGGCAATGGCCACTCGTAACCTTGCGGATGCCAATAGCCTGTTAAAGACATCCGGTGAGTTCATCCTCTCGCTGATTGGAGGATCATCGGTCGCGCTGATCCTGAAGGATGAGGAGACCAACGGATATCAACTCCAGGCAGCCTTGGGGGAAGGCACAGCAACCTGCAATCTCGACGAACCCTGCACTGTGAGCAACACAACACTACTCGAACAGACTCTGCAATCGGGAAAGCCTGTTGCTATCCCAGCCACACTTTGTTCAGCGGATATCGCCAAAAACCTGGCTCTCGCGCCGCAAGACACCATCTTGCTATTTCCACTAATCGCCCACGAACGTCAAATTGGGCTGCTGGTGCACACCAGCCGGGAAGCCTACATCCCTCGCGAGCCTGAATTAATCCTTGGAACGCAGCGTTTCGCGCTTTTACAGGGCATTGCCCAGCAGACTGCAGTCAGTTTACAAAACATTGATCTGATCCAGGCAAAAGAAGCGGAGACTCTGATTTCCAATTTTCTGCTCCAGATCACAAATCTCTTTGTGGCATCCAAAGACTTACCGGAAACCCTTGGCGAGATCACCAAAGCCCTTCTTGAACAAACCAACGCCGAAGAGGTAGCCCTGATCCGCTTTGACCCTGAGGACGATCGGGCTGCTTTGCGATATCTTGCAACCAAGCAAGGCAGGTTTAGTTATGGATTCGAGAATCAGGTTGCGCTGAGCCGAATTTTGCCAGCCTTGGAAGGGCTTGAGCAAGCTGGTCATTTGATCTTACCCGGAAACTTACTGGCAAGCAGTGGATATGCCGCTCCGCTTAGCGATCCTGACCTGAAGAGTCTAAACAGCCTGTGTTTTCCCTTGACCGTTCCCGGAGAAGTGCATGGTCTGCTCGTTGCAGTCGAAGTGGACCGCCCTGGGCGTAGCCAACGCGTGGAATTGCTAAAAGAAGCCTCGCTACAGATTGCTTCCGGCATCCAAAACTACGTCATGCAAACCATCCAGCATAATCAGACGCTGATCGACCGGGAATTACAGCTCGCCAGGCAGATTCAGAAGACATTCCTGCCCGAAAACTTGCCATTTCTGCCCGGCTATGACCTCGCAGCCGAATGGCAGACTGCCAGGCAGGTCGGCGGGGATTTTTACGATGTTTTCGAACTTACCCCCGGGAAATATGGGCTCACCATCGCGGATGTCTCGGATAAAGGCTTGCCCGCTTCACTTTATATGACTGTTAGCAGAACTCTGATCCGCGCCAGGGCGCTTGAGTTGGAGTCGCCAGCCCGAACGCTCGAGAAAGTCAACCACATATTGCAGCTTGATTCCAGCGATGGTTTTTTTGTGACCGTATTTTATGCGATCGTGGAACTGGAAAGTGGAACAGTAACCTACTGTGTCGCAGGGCACAACCCGCCTTATTGGCTTCGTCCGAAGCAAGGCATATCGCAGCCACTGAACAAGGGCGGACTTGCCCTGGGTATGATGGATCCCATCCACCTGGCAGACCAGGAATTGGTACTTGCTCCGGGAGATGGATTGGTACTATATACCGATGGCATTACGGAGACCTTCTCGCCCGAAGGAGAATCCTTTGGTACCAATCGCCTCAATGTAAGGCTTAAGTCTCTCCTTGGGGAATCTGCCAGGGGAATTATTGAAGGGATCGAATTGACCCTGGATACTTTCAGAGCCGGCAGAGCCCTGGATGATGATTACACGCTCTTGGTGATCCGCCGGGAATAATCCCTGGCTGCCATCGACACCTACTGGCAGATCATGACCGGAATTGTGACCTGGGACAGAATCTCATCAATCGACTGGCTGAAAACCCGATCAAGGATGGAGGTGTTCTCATACCCTCCTAATATCAACGTAGAAACGCGCAAGGTTTCTGCCAGGCTGACCACATCCTTCGTAAAGCTCTCCGCATCGCCCTGGTAAAATTCCGCCTTCACCCCAAGTTTTTCTAGGTAAGTCTGTGCGTAATATCGGTTTACCTCGTCCTTTTCCGAACCTCTCGTCACCATCAACAGATTTAACTGGCTGCCATAACGAGCTGCGTAATAGGCTGCAATAAATAAAGCTTCTTTGCTGCGCTGACCACCATCAAAAGGCAGCAGGATCGAACTTACCTGTAGAGGAGTTTCCTTGACAAATAATACCGGGCGGCGGCTCTGTTGAAGAATGGTGATGATCCCATGGGATATCCGCTCCACAAGGCTGGTAGCTGGTGGATGACTGAGTTTAAGCACCAGCAGATCAGAAAGCAAGCTGAATTCAAGCAAGGCGCTGGCTGGTTCACCCTGGCGCAGGAAGAACTTACCATTCATACCGACCTCTGCAAGGCGCCGGTCGAATCTCTGTTGGCAAGCATCAACTTCCTTGTCAGGTTCTTGTTTAGCAGCGCTTGCCACGTGCACACCCCTGATCGCACCGCCAGGGCAGCGATTAACCATGATTGCCTGTTCTAATGCAATCCAATCGGGGTCCTCATCGCTCAGCGCGACAGTCACATGTTGAAACAGGCAATCCTGGTAAGGATTCTGTGGTTGATCTTCAGTCCGCAATAAGACTTGCAATATTTGCTCCTCAGCCGTCGACCAGCCAGAACTTGGCTGAATACCTTCTTTGTCGGCAGCATAATCAAGCACGTTTTCAGGCCTGACATCAATGCCAAGGTCTTCCTGTAGCGTATTTTGCTGGTCCAACAGCCAGAGGTAAAGGTCAGTCAGGGTCAGATCGCGGAAGGCGTGGTGCAAACCAGAACTTTCGATGATGGTAATGACCGGGGAATAAATGGTGTCAAACCAGTGCAGCGCCGCTTCTTCGAAGCTAACTGGACGTTTATTTTCAATACCCATGTAGTATTGGTGAACGGTGATGTGTTCTTTGAGCAGCGGATAGTTTTCGACCAGGTGCAGGCTGAAATCGACACCAGGGAGGAAATGGTCGATCTGGGTATCTTCAAGGAAATTGACATAAGCCGTTTTCAGGATCAACTCATCGGATGTGAGATTACTCGAGATCGGAACCTTCGTTTTTATCTCAGTAACATACGCCTCAATCGTTTCCATGCCCATTTCTTTGGCGATGGAAACCCGATGGTTGCCATCAAGAACAAAATACGCGTCGCCGATCTGATACAGCGAGATTGGTGGAACGCCGGTTGAATGAGGGCTGGTCATGGCAGTCTTGACACCCGCCCATCGATAAATATCATCGTCTCGAAGGGGCAGGAAGTTGCGGTCGAAATCCTGTAACCGACTGACGCTGCCAACAATGTCCTTGAGGGGCACCTGTTGCAAGCCGCGATCTGTCTGGCTGACTGCACGCAATTTCGTTGAGATCTCGTCATACGGCAGGAGGTCCAGCGAACGACCTTGTATCCCCGCCCAGAAACGCTGCATGGCAGCCTTCGACCGGGCTCGGCGAAAGTCCTCAAGCGCCTGGCGATAAGTGTTTGGATCTTCCATGAGTTGATTTTAGTCCAAATCCCAGATCCAACACCTTCAGAGTAGAAGATGTAGGGGCTTAATGCCCGAATTTGGCCATGCTGATTTTTGATTCTTTTCCATGCTATAATTTTTCCCCGAGAGACGAGTTTTTATTGCCCTATGACCCAACAGACAACACCTGATCCCATCGACTATCTGCTCATTGGGCATGTTACTGCTGATTTACAAGCCGATCAGACCATCAGCCTGGGCGGCACAGCCAGTTTTTCCGGGCTGACTGCTGCCCGATTGGGGCATCGTGTTGGTTTGGTGACTAGTTGCGCCAGTGATCTTCAACTTGACCCCCTTGTTGGTATTCAAACATCAGTCGTTCCCTCAGAAAAATCGACGGTCTTCCTCAACCAGGGTTTTGGGAGTTCCCGTGTTCAGCACCTCTACTCTTCCGCTACACGCATCACTGCTGAACATGTACCCCCAACCTGGCGCGACTGCCAGCTCGTTCATCTTGGTCCAATCGCCGCGGAAATCGACCCGAATGTAGTAACACTTTTCCCCAAAGCCCTGATCTGCCTGACGCCCCAAGGATGGTACCGCCAGGCAGACAAAGAAGGGCTGGTGCGGCATGTGGATTGGCCGGATGAGCTGACCCTGGTGCCAAGATCCCATGCGGTTATCCTCTCCCTTGAGGACCTGCGAGGAGATGAGCGAAAGGTGCAGGAGTTGGCAAAGATCTGCCCTCTATTAGTTGTTACCGAAAATCGTGAAGGGGCGCGCGTTTTCCACCAGGGTGAAGTACGCTACTTCCCCGCCCCACTCGTGGAGATGGTGGAAGATACTGGTGCGGGCGACATTTTTGCAGCATGTTACTTTCATCGCTTTCATGACACGCGTGATCCATGGGAATCGGCACGTTTTGCTGTCCAACTTTCAGCCCACTCAGTCACGCGAAGGCGCCTGGCAAGCATCCCCACCCTGGAAGAAATCGAACAGGCGAGAAATGAAAAACCGGCATAGGTAAGGTATGGGAAAAATTTACACAATTGTCAATCAAAAAGGCGGCGTGGGCAAAACCACCACCAGCATAAACCTTGGGGCTTACCTTGGCCAATTTGGGCAGAAAGTGCTGCTCGTTGACCTTGACCCGCAGGCAAATGCCACCAGCTGCCTTGGGATTGACCGCCATCAGGTTGAAAATGGAACCTATGAAGTCTTGATAGGTGCAAAGAATCCCCTGGATTGTGTTTTATACAACGCGCGCTTCAAGCTCTCACTTATGCCTTCATCGCCCAACCTCTCCGGCGCGGAAATCGAAATGATAGAGCTCTCAGACCGCGAAAAACGGCTGAAAACCATCGTTCAGTCACTCATCAGCCGCTACGATTACATCCTGATCGACTGCCCTCCTTCGCTCGGTTTATTGACCCTGAATGGAATGATCGCCGCCCAGGATGGCGTTATCATCCCGGTTCAGTGCGAATACCTTGCGCTTGAAGGTCTTGGTCAGTTAACCCAAACGCTCACCCGTATCAGGCAGGGTCTCTGCCCTGAACTTTCCATCAGGGGTGTTCTGCTGACGATGTATGATGGCCGCACCAACCTGAGCGCGGATGTGATGACTGAAGTACAGAAATTCTTCCAGGACAAGGTATTTACAACCTTTGTTCCCCGCAGTATCAGGCTGGCAGAAGCGCCTTCATTTGGGATGCCTATTTCAGTCTATGCCCCCGACTCGAGCGGCGCGAGAGCATACCGTTCATTGGCAATGGAATTGTTGACGGCTGATGGGGTAAAGTTTGACCCCGGACAGGAGTAAGATGGCACAACGCAGTGGACTTGGTAAAGGACTTGAGTCGTTAATCCCAACCTGGCAGAGCAGTCCGACTCCGGCTGACACAAACGAACAGGTGCGGCTATTGCCTGTTACGAGCATTAGTCCTAATCCTCAGCAACCCCGCAAGGTGTTCGAAGAAGAGCAATTGGAGGATCTCGCAGCCTCCATTAAACAGCATGGCATCATCCAACCGTTGATCGTGATTGCAGCGGAAGAAATTGACCGCTATACCCTGATCGCGGGTGAACGCCGCCTAAGGGCTGCCAAACTGGCTGGTCTGAAAGAAGTGCCGGCAATCGTCCGCACCGCTTCCCAGCAAGAGCAACTGGAATTCGCGATTATCGAAAATGTTCAGCGGGAAGACCTGAACCCAATGGAGCGGGCGAGAGCCTACCAAAGCCTGGCGGATCAGTTCTCCCTGACACACGAGGATATCGCCCACAGGGTTGGTAAGAACCGGGTTACCGTTACCAACACCCTGCGTTTGCTGAACCTGCCGATTTTTGTGCAGCAAGCTCTCTCAAGTGGGGAAATCAGTGAGGGTCATGCCCGCAGTCTTCTGGCGCTGCCGAGCGCCCGCGCCATGGAAGCGGCGCTGGATAGCATCCTGAGCCTTGGCTTGAACGTGCGTCAGACGGAATTGCTCGTCAGCAAACTTAGCGGCAAGGCACCAACCAATCGCAAGTTAGCCGTGAGATCCGCTGAAGCGGAGGACCTCGAAAATCGCCTGCGCCAGTTCTTCCATACCAAGGTGATGCTTTCAAAGGGCAAGCGAGGTGGCACGATCTCAATCAGTTTTTATTCTGATGAAGAACTCAACGCTATTCTCGACAGACTTGGAATCAATGACTGATTAATATGCCGTTTGAAATCCGGGCATGTTCCGAGTTAGCCTCCTCTGACATGGAGAGGTTTCTAAATGCAAACGTTTTATCGTTCAACAATCTCGACTGGTTCTCGCCTGATGAAAGATTTACCGAACCTGGTTGTTTTGCGATCGTAGAAGAAAGACAGATCAAAGCGCTTTTGGCTGCTACACCCGAATGCCTTCCAGCGGCATGGCTGCGTTTCTTTTACTCTCAACGCGACGGGGAACACACGCGGTATTTCAATCTGCTCTTGTCGCAGGCGAAATCCACCTTGAGAGCTTTGGGTGCACAGAGCCTGTATTCCCTGGCGCCTTACGATTGGATGGAGAAGTTGCTGCGGGGGAACGGCTTCAAACTTACCGATAAAGTCGTTACACTTCAGCGCAATTTCTCAGAGGAAACAATCACCATGACCAGCCAGAATATCATCATCCGGGAGATGACCTATCGCGATATTAAGGCTGTGGAAGCAATTGACAAGGCCGCCTTTGAGCCTACCTGGCAGCTGAGCAGGGAAAGTCTAAGTAGAACTTACCACCGTAGTACCTGGCATAGCGTCGCGCTGCTTGAAGGCGAAATCGTCGGATACCAAATGAGCACGAGCGCATTCGACTCAGCCCATCTTGCGCGCCTGGCTGTGGATCCACGCTGGCAGCGCAGGGGCGTGGGACACAGGTTGGTGCAAGATATGTTGGAAACCTTCTCAGCCATGGGAGTAAGGTCGTTTTCGGTGAACACCCAGGCCAGCAACGTCCAGTCTTTATCTCTCTATCATGCCTTTTGTTATGAACGTGAAGATCGCGACATCCTGGTGATGGCAATGGATATATAAAGTTTTGAGGTTCAAAGAATCTGGACGCACGCAGCCGTTTGTGGCAAAATCAAACAAACAATTTCAGGAGTAAAAATGGCACAAAAGAACACACAACGCGAATTATTAAAAGCGCAAAAAGAACAAGAAGCACACAAGCGAACAAGAGGATTATTGATTGGCGTATTTGCGATTGTGGCAGCGATCCTACTAATCTACTACCTGCCCAGGCTGCTCAACGCGAGCAAGGTTTCAGGTTATGCAAACCAAAATGGAAGATCGGTCGGCGACCCTAACGCCCCGGTGAAAGTTGTGGAGTTTTCCAATTTCGGCTGCAGTCATTGCCGGACCTTCGCGCTTGAAAAAGAAGAACAATTCATCAAAGACTACGTGGACACAGGCAAGGTGTATTTCACTTTCAGTGTCTTCCAGTTTAACGAAGAAGACGAGACCATCAAGGCTGCCGAAGCCGCCTACTGCGCGGGTGAACAAAACAAGTTCTTTGAAATGCACAAGGTTTTGTTCGAGAATGCTACGTTTTCCGGCGCTTTCGCGGATAAGAGCGTCACTTCTTATGCCAAGCAGGTTGGGTTGGATGTGGATGCCTTTAATCAATGCCTGGAGAGCGATTCCCAATTGGTCAATGTGCGCGCCGATACTCAAAACGCAAGGGACCTGGGAGTGACTGGTACCCCGATGTTCGACGTTAACGGAACGATCGTCTACTCCACCACGCTCGAAGAAACCATCAACACCGCCCTGGCTAACGCAGGGAAATAATTAGTAGGTTTTCGAAAAACGCAGTTCTGATGAACTGCGTTTTTTTGTTTTACGCCCAGGCGATCCCGAGCCTGTTGAGCAGCAGAACCACCAACACCACGATTAACAAGGCCGGCAAAAAGCTGCCGATGCGGATCTTTTTAATTTCCAACAGATTGCTGATGGCAATTCCGACCAGGATAACGCCCCCAACTGAAGTCATTTCAGTGATGACGCTTTGATCAAAGCCTTTGCCAATGGTTCCAGCCAAAAGGGAGATGGCGCCCTGGTAAAGCAGCACGATCGGGGCAGAAAACAGCACACCCACCCCGAAGGTCGAGGCAAAGGCGATTGACGCGATGCCATCGAGAAGGGATTTGATCGCCAGCATCTGGTAATCCCCGACGAGACCGTCCTGGATCGAGCCCAGGATTGCCATCGGACCGATGCCAAAAAGAAGCGAGGCGGTTACAAAACCGGTGATGAATCGCTGCGCGTTGGGTGAACCGGCAGTAGTTCCGCGTTCCACCTTTTGTTGGATGCGTTCACCCAAACCATTGAGCAGTTCTTCAATCCGCAGAGCTTCTCCGGCGATCACACCCAAAACGATGCTGCTGAGAGGGACCAACATGTTTTGCGTTTGGGCGAACATGCGCACACCGTAAGCCAGGGTGAAAAGACCAAGCGCCGAGGTAAGAGTTTGGCGCACTTTCAAGGGAATGCGATGGCCAGCGAGCAGACCAATCAGCCCGCCGAGCAGAATTGCGGCGAAATTGATGAGCGTCCCCGTCATGTGATCACGCTGGCGTTTCAGCCAGGATCAGCAGGTAGCAAAGGGTGGAAAGCCGGTTGAGGTATTGCAGCATGCTTTCATCCGGAATTTGGAGGGTTTCAAAAGCAGCCACCGCCTCGCGTTCTGCCCTGCGGATGACGGCACGCGCCAGGTCGAGCGCGCCGGTCGCGGGGGTGCCACCCGGCTGGATGAACTTATCCGGGTAACTGATGGTGGACTCAAGCGTCGCTATAGTCGATTCAAGGTCCTCAAGCTGTGCGGTGAAACTGTCTGCCAGGTTTCCCAAAGGGGTTTGTGGCAGCGCAGCCAGCAAACCCATCATGCACGAAAGATCTTTTTGACAGGTCTCGAGCAGGATCTGGCTTCCTGCTGAGCAAAAGGCTTTCGCCAGGCTCAGAGAAGCGCTGGCTTCATCGAGCGCGCCGATCAGCCGGATGCGGAGGTCCGATTTCTTTACTCCACGTTCGCCAATCAGGTCAGTTTTTCCGCTGGGTGTCATCGCGTTATTCCGTGGGAGTGACTGCCTGGGAAGGCGACGTGTCCGAGAGGATGTACCAGGTGTTCACCGAATTGAAACGGTCTGCAGGGTCAAAAATCGGTCCAATCGAGACATTCTTGATCGCGCTTTTCATGCCATAGTTGTACACGGTGTAAAAAAGCGGCAGCGAAGGCAGATCTTCCGCGAAGAGGATCTGGAAGTTGCGGTAAAGGCGCACGCGCAGGTCCGTTTTGGGCTGGGTGCGGGCTTGTTCGAGGTATTCGCTGGCGGTCGTGTTGCGCCACTGCGAGTAATTCTGCCCGGTTTCCGCCTGGGACTCCGCCCAGAAAGGATATGGGTCCGGGTCCGGCGTGTTGCTGAGGTCGATATCCACCAATGCGGCTTCATAGGCACGGCTGTTCAGGCTGGTCATCAAATCCGCATATGGACGCACATCCAGCACAACTTCGATACCGATCGAATTCCAGTTGTCAGCCAGGATCGCCGCCAATTGGTTGTGGATCGAGTCATCCTGCACCAGGAGGGTCAGCTTGGTTTGAGCCCCCTCGGGAGTCATCAACTGACCGGCTTCGGACCAGGAGTAACCTGCCCCAGCCAGTAATTGGCGGGCAAGGTCCACATCGTAGCGGTAGGGCTCGAGACCATCATAAAAAGCCCAGTTTCCGGGCATGATCGGTCCGAGCGCGGGCACAGCCTGGCTTGAGAAGACCTCATCAATCATTGCCTGGCGGTTGGTGGCAGCCATCAAAGCTTTACGGAAGTCCGCCGATTGAAGCAGCGGCTGGGAAAGGTTTTGCGTGTTCAGGAAAACCATCGTCAGGCGCGGCAGGCGGCTGGAGTAAATGTTCAGCCCAGGTTGGTTGAGCGCGGTTACGAGGTCAGCCTGATCAATCCTGGCGACCGCGTCAACTTCATCACTCAAGTAAGCCTGCAACGCGGCACGCGCATCGGGGTAAAGCTTGAAGTTGATCTCGTCGATGTAAGGCCGCCCGGCATAGTAATATTCAAAGGCTTCCAATCTGACGCCGTCAATCTTTCCATCTGTCAGAGTAAACTCGCGGAAGCGGTAAGGTCCCGAACCGATTGGGGCAAGGTTGAAGGGATGGTCAACCAGTTCATCCAGCGTGAGGTTTCCCAGGAGATGCGATGGCAGGATCTGGAAGGTCAGGTAATCCAGGAAGGGCGCGAAGCTGTAAGGCAGCGAAAATTCCAGGCTCAGGTCGGATATGGCTTCCACGTGCACCAGCTGCCAAAAGTTGCGCAAATCCTCCGCCACCAGGTTGCTGTTGCTCTGCAGCAGTGAAACGGTGTAGAGAACATCCTGGCTGGTGAGGGCGGTGCCATCATGCCAGACGGCATTCTCCCGCAAGTTGACTGTGTATCGGGTGCCATCGGAGGAGATATCCCAGCTTGCCGCCAGGTCCCCAACGGGCAGACCACGTGAATCGAACTTGAACAAGCTGCTGAATATCAGGCGGTCAACATCCCGATCAGGCTGATTAAAGCGATCGAGCGCGGGGTTAAGGCGTACAATCTCGCCAATCAGAGCTTCGGTGTAGCTGCCGCCCGTGATGGGGTTGGGAGTGCTCTCGACCACAGGGTTTGAAGCGGTGCGTTGGAAGATCAGGATCAAACCAACCACCAGTCCGGTGATCAGGACAATCAGAAGTTGCCAGCGAAAGCGTCTCATTTGGTAAACAGAAAGACAACCCCCGGCTTAGGCGAGTTGTCTTTATCCTCCATGATCAATTGTGATAGCGGCGGGAAGTTGTCGCTATCAGGAAATCAGCACACTGATGAGTGAGAGCATCAGGAATACCGCGCTGAGGGCGATGGTGATGTAGAACATCACTTTTTCAATGCCACGCCGCTGAGTGTAGACACCGCCACTGTCGCCGCCAGCCAAACCGCCCAAGCCAACGCCCTTGCTTTGCAGCAGAACACTGGCAATCAAAGCGATTGATACGATGATAATTGCAACATTCAAAATCATAACCTTCAGCCTCCTGCGGATCAGGTTTTGATTATACCCAATCCGTTATTTTCGTCAAATTTACATGAACTTATATTTTACCCGAAAAGTTCAAACCTGTTGCCAACAATCCAATCGAGTTTTGAAATGTCGTCATCGCAAGTGAAGCGATTGGAGGAGGTGGATTTTTCCCTCACCCCGGCTTAGTCCACACACCCCTTCGAGGCTGGGATCTTCGACCGACCCTCCCCTAAGGGAGGGCTTAAGCCCAAAACCCTACCGTCATCGCGAGCGAAGCGCGGCGATCTCCTTTTCAATATGCGGGGGTTCCCTTGGAGGTTTTTACACTAATTACACTATTTACACTGTATTTTGATAGCACCGGATGGCTGATTGGGTGTAAAAAGTCCTTTTGTTAAGGTGCGAAGGTGCAACTTGCGGTATAGTCGAAGGCAGGAGATATATGGGGGTTTTTCCACTTTTTCCGCTATTTCCGCTGTTTTTTGATGGCACAGAAAGGCACTATAACCGGAAAAACTCCTATGTTAAGGTGCGAGGGTCTTGATTTGTTCCTGATGCCCGACTTCTGCGATTTGCAAGATTTGCAAGAAATGCAGTGTTTTTTGATAGTGCATATCGGGAAGATTGACTGCAAATCCATATTGTTAATGTGCTGATTATTCGAAGCGATGTAACATTTGACATTATAGCACATATGTGCTATAATGTCAAATTCAAGATATCCTTTGCCCTACATAAATGTTAGCAACTGTAAATCTGAGTCGTGTCAAATATGAATCGCGAGGAGAGGAAGGCATATTAGAATTTCCTAATACATGTTGTACCAGAAACGTAATCTTGAACTATAATAATATTACGTTTTACTGATTTGTTCGATAAAGGTGAACGCTATGAGACCGCAATCAGCACAAGAAATCCTTTCTGGAAAAAACAACAAAGAAGCTTACGACAGTGAAAAAGCGCTAGCCGTTTTAACCTACATTTTGAGATTGCTCGGGGATCGTGGTGACAAACACCAATTGATCAAAATGATGTACTGGATTGAGAGGATTTCAATTATTGAAACGGGATTTCCTGTGTTTTTTGATCAAGTCTACTCACTTCCTTATGGACCAATTCTTAGTCAAACGCTTGATAACATCAATTCCAGCAACTCAGAGACATCACCGTGGTACGGATTTATTAGGACAGACGGACGAATGAATGTGATATTAGTCAAAGAAGGTGATTTTGATGAACTGTCCGAATATGATGAGACCAAGATCAAAGAAACAGTAGAAAAATTCAAAGACACATGCTTCAGCGATAGAACTGATTTCTTTCATGCATTACCTGAATATACAAAGGTTTCTACTGGTGAAAGGGCAGATATTTCTTATCGGGTAATTCTTGAAAAAGGTGCAGAATATTCAACTGCTGATGCTGACTTTGCACTTTTAGAAATCGAAAGTGCAAAACTGGGGAGATAGGTGCTACCTGATTACGATTGGTCCGAAGGTTGTACCTTCAAGAAATCCGTTCCATATAATCCCATTGAACATTTATATATTGTTTTTGCACACAGCCCAAACGAACCTCACTTGTGCATGGTGACATTTGTTAGCCGAGTAAAAGCCAAATTGATCCCTCCTTCAGAAACCAGATTGTATCCAGGCGATCATGAGTTTATTCGTGAAGAGTCATTCATGGTATATAAGCAATGTGAGACTTGGTATTATGGACAGATCTCGCCAAGTATTGTGGAGTTTCAACCGAGGCTAAGTCCGGCTGTATTACAAAGAATTCAATCTACTTGCTTAAATTCTATTCATCTTAATCGACGACTTAGAAAGCAGTATTGTAGTTGGAAAGGCATTGCGTATTTCGATTAATATTTTAATCGGATTTACTTGGATACCCGATGTGGTGAGGGGTAAGTGCTGAATTCTGAATTACTTGCTTGTGGATTCGAAGTAGGGAGATAACGATTATCCGATTTGTTTCATGATCCGATCGGTTTCGAGAAGGATTTTGATGATACGCTGGTAGTGGACGAGGTCGGCGTCGGAGAGCTGGCGACCTTTACGATCTTTGAGCCACTTCTGAGCAGGCTGGTAGCCGCCGATGTAGAAGTTCCAGGCGAGTTCGGGCACGTTGCCAAAATATTGAGTTTTGTTGATCCAGACCTTTTCATCGGAGTAAGTGATCTTTTCGACCAGGCAATCGCCAGGCATGGGGAAAGTGGTCTGAAAATCATCGATAACGGGGGATTGCATCAGGTGTAGTTCGCGCAGTTCACGCCCGAGGGGTACAAGGCGGTCAAATTCGGCTTGGGTTGGGATGGGAATGCGTGGAAAATCGATCT
>CAYUGV010000011.1:0-19304 GCA_964444335.1 uncultured Anaerolineaceae bacterium
CCCATAACCAGAGTTCCCAGGCGATCCAAAGGGTTACCGGTTGGGTTAAAATCCACGGTGCTGGAAGGTACTTCCAGCTTGCCTTCGTGGGTTTCTCCGTTGTTCACATTATAGGTACGATAGAATGCATAAACTTTGCCTTCTTCACGAAGTGGGCGAAGGGCGAACCAAACCAGGCTTTTTTCAGTTTCATTCGCCAATCCCATGAACCCAACATCCGAACTTCCATCGGGCAGTCTATTCATAGCCGGTTGTTCATCGATGCTCATGTCAGTACTGACGATGAAGAGTTTCCTTCCGTTGATAAACAGGCGATTGCCGATCCAAACAGTATTATTAGAGGTATCAATGACAGGTACATTTATCGTTTCGATGCTCCCATTAATTCCCAACTTTGAAAAGAAAGTGGTTTTTTCGCTATAATACCTGCCATAAAGCAGATAAACATTGCCTTCCTGGTCTATTGCAGGCAGGGACTTTAACACCGTCTGGCTCATAACTGGTATTGCGGCATAATTGATATTACCAGTTACGTCAATAGTGATAATCTCAGCGTCAGAAGACCATTGGTTCTTCACAAAGCTGACCGTAACAGGCAGATTTACACTCTGTGGATTTTCAGTAATTTCCTTAGGCAGTTCTTGATTTGTTTTTTCTGGGATAACTGTCTGAGTGCCTTCTATGGTATGCGTAGAAACAATTGGTTTCTCCTGCTGGATTGGAATACAAGCTGTTAATTGGATAATCAAAACTAGCAACAAAGAAAGGCCATTTCTTTTCATCAGTGATTCACCATCAATTCTTAGCCCTATCCTAGCAGGACCATTAATAGAGATTTACACAGGTGCTTAAGACAGATTGCCAGGGGTAATTTAGTCGATCATTGGTATGCCCACTATAGCGCAATGGGTTTAACGCAGTTACAATGGCAACATGCGTGGCAGGTTGAATGCCGATATCCCCCAATCCAAGTGTGTAGCAATTTGATACACGGTAACCAAGATCTCGGCTGAGTACATAGTTTTGGAATAAAGTAACATTCACCCAAGTGGCTGTCCAAGGATACCATGTTGAATCAGTCGATATGCCACCTGCATGAATTGCTTGTGAAACAAAGTTTACACAATCCAAACAATCAGCACTTGGTGGATAATAATAAATTGGGTTCCAAACAGTCATATCCCTTAAGCGGCCACACCACGCATATGTTTGAGTAGCCCTCACATAGCTTCTTGCATAATAAGCCGCTGTCGATCCTGAATACACGAGGGTGTTGTAAGAGGAATTGATGCTTTCTGAAGGAGCTGCATTTAGATCCTCCAGGATTTGTTGGGCTAAAACCTCTTCAGAGATCGAATAAATCTCGTAGTCGGGCAAATGAGTAAAATCTGGCTCAACGCGCTTTGCTTTGCCATCAACCCATTCGACCTTGTCTGTTCCAGGATCGTCATTCGCTTCACTCGTGAATGAGTCGGAGACAAGTTGCCCGGTCTGAGGGTTAAATGTAACCTTATGCAGGTTTATGATCGTGATCTCAAAGGTGTTTGCGTCTATCGACTCTTGCACAGCGTCACGAATCTCTACCGCAGTTTGTTCAAGGTAATGGCTAATATCTGTATCCTTTGCCATCTTAGCAGCCAGAAGATAGGCTTTGTAGACAGGGTAATCCTCAGCAACCTGTAATATCGGTTTTCCGGTTAAGGTAACCGTTTCCTGCACCTGGTAGGTGTTTTCGGAGAGTTCGATCGCTGTCGTTGTTTCAAAATCTGTTGAAATATTCAAAAGCTTTGAATGCAACCCCAACTGGAAGTAGCGCGTATAAAAAAGCTTTCTCTCAACAATTAGGTTGTGAACTTGATTTGAAAGAATATTATCCTTTTGATACAACTTGACCCCCATTGCAGAGGAGTATGTATTCAGTGCTTTCTCAATTTGTTGTAAACGTTGATCGTGTTGATTGTTTGCGTGGGTGCCCGATGCACTAAAAAGCATCATGAGCACTATTAAGAATGGCATTGACTTCAAGATTGATTTTTTCATATTTTGCTCCCTTCAAAGTATAAAAAAATGGCCTCTCACGATCATTTTACCACTTACCGGAGAGCTGGGTTTTATTACACCTCAACAAACCCAATGTAGATTTCGAGTCAAGGTAAGTCCTTACTTTCAGTTTACGAACTCCGCTGCCTGTTCTGTCTCAATCCTCAGGGAGGAACTTTACATGATTCCAGAAATCAGGTAGGAAATCAGCTAATTGTGAAGATAATCATTCCCTTGAGGGAGATTTCTGAGAAATAAGTAAAGCCAGAGAAACTGAAATTATGAATGGCTTAAGCAGGCTGATCGGTTTGGGGTTGCGAGTTGGCTGAAAGGGGTTCTGTGGTCTTTGGCGCAGGATGAGTGAACCTCGGCTTGGTAGGATTCATCAGCAGGCGCTGCAGGTTCAACAAAGAGGCAGGGTCATAAATGGTGAATCCACAAACGTCGCAAATCCAGGCGGGGAAATCCGGCACCATCACTGGCTTGCCGTTGGTGCGAGCGGCAAAACTGCGCTTGCCAGCACGAATCCTGCCGAAGTAGCAGTGCGGGCAAACCTCGGGAATTTCAGAAAAAGCTTTAGAGAGTCGCTTCATTCAGTCAGTGGGCTTTCAAGGAGCAGCGTTCACTAAATTCGGGTGGGTTAAAATTCGGATGCGGTCGAGCGGCCAGTAGACAACAATTGCCTTCCCAACCACCCATTCCTGGTTCACGAACCCCCAGTCGTGTGAATCGGAAGAATGATTGCGGTTATCACCCAAAACAAACAGCTCCCCTTCACTCACTTTCCATGTCCCGGTGTACCCAGGCAGCGCAGCAATGTAAGGTTCGGTAAGCGTCTGACCATTTACCCGCACAACCCCGCCACTGACCTCAACTGTATCTCCAGGCAGACCGATGACACGCTTGATGTAATCTTCCGTGGGAGATCCCTGGTAATGAAAGACGATTATATCGCCCCGTTTCGGTTCACCAAGCTTGTAGGCGAGCTTGTTCACAACCAGCAGGTTACCCTCATAAAGGGTAGGCTGCATGCTGACGTTGTAAACGCGCACCCGGGAGGTGACGGCGTTCAGTAGCAGGAAAAGCACGACTGCCATCAGGATGGTTTCAATCAAATCGCGCCAAAAACCGCGAGCCTTCGTTTCGGGCGCGGCCTGGGGCGTTGGTTCTACTATTTTGGTATCAGCTTCGTTTTGTTCCACAAGTGTCCATTCTATCACGCTGCAGCGCAGCATGAACCCCGCTATTATAAATCAAACCTGTCAACTATTCCTCTGAGCTTTTGCGTTCCCGTTTCTTCAGCACGAGTTGAATGGGTGTGCCAGTGAAAGGCACCTCCTTGCGGATCTGATTTTCCAGGAAGCGCGTGTAGGTGAAGTGACCCAGGGTTGGGTCGTTGCAGTACAGCAGGAATGTCGGCGGATCGGTTTTTACCTGCGTGCCATAATAGATCCGGAAAGGCTTGCCGGTACCTGAGGTTGACTGGTGAATATCCTGCGCGTTGATCAGGATGCGGTTCAGTTGCGAGGTGGGCACCTTGCGCAGGCGTTCCTCTTGGATCTGTTTCACCAGCGGCAACACCTGGTGCACGCGCTGACCGCTCTTGGCGGAAAGGAACAGGATCGGGATGTACGGCAGGAAGTTCAGTTGCTGACGGATCTGGCGTTCAAATTCGACGCTGGTGTTGGTGTCTTTCTCGATCAGATCCCATTTGTTGACTACCAAAATCACACTCTTCCAGGCCTCATTGATGTATCCAGCAATATGGGTATCTTGGGCGGTGATGCCGGTAGTGGCGTCCACCACCAGCACTGCCACATCACAGCGTTCAATGGCTTGCATGGCGCGCAGCACGGAATATTTTTCCACACCCGGGATGATCGAGCCGCGTTTGCGTATGCCGGCTGTATCAATCAGGATGTAGTCCTGTCCATCAATCGTCACTGGTGTGTCGATCGCGTCGCGTGTGGTGCCGGGAATATCGCTGACGATCGCGCGATCTTTGCCAGTGATCTTGTTGAGCAGGCTGCTTTTGCCGGCATTGGGCTTGCCCACGATGGCGACCTTGATGGCGGTCTCATCGACTTCTTCTTCCACCTGGGCGGGGAAATGCGCCACGATCTCATCCAGCAGGTCGCCGGTACCAGTGCCGTGGATGGCAGAAAGTGCAAATGGTTCGCCAATCCCCAAAGAGTAAAAGTCCATGGCGTTCAGGCGGGCGTTTTCGCTGTCGGCTTTATTGACTGCCAAAACGATCGGGGGCATTAATTTGCCGTCCACTTGACGCTGGCGCTTGCGCAGCATGTTCGCCACTTCCTGGTCTGCCTGGGTGACCCCGCTGAGGGCGTCCACCACCAAAACCACTACGTCCGCTTCCTCGATCGCCACTTCCACCTGGGCGCGGATCTCATCGATGAATGCCGCAGAACCGATGGAAAGCGGCGCCTGGTCGCGCTGTTTGCTGGGGTCAATCCCGCCCGTGTCGACCACAAAAAAGTTGAGTCCAGCCCAGTTGCCCTCTGCCACGAGGCGGTCGCGCGTGGTGCCTGGGACGTCATCAATGATGGCGAGGCGTTGTTCCACCAGGCGGTTGAAAAGGGTACTTTTACCCACGTTGGGTCTTCCGACGAGCACGATGACAGGTTTGTCCATGAAAATTCCTATTATTTTGTTCTTATTTTATCTCGTGATGACGACTTCAATTAAACCAGGCAGGGTCGAGTCGAGCCGTAGTTCCGGGCGTTGGAGCTCAACTTTGGGGGATAGCTGATATGTGCCTTCCGCCAGCCCGGTCAGATCCAGGCTAACGTATACCGAAGCCGTTCCAATATTTTCGAGCAAGTTCATTGGACCGGAGATGTAAACATCCACGGTCTGGGGAGAGAGTTTGGCCTGCAGTCCGGCAGCCAGGTTGATGACAGTCACCGGCACCCCGAGGATTTGCGTGGAGTTGTAGATCGCCTCAACTCCCACGGTAACCATTACGGATTGATCGCCAATTACCACGATGCCTTGAGGAAGTTGCAGACCCACCCGCGACTCAAAACTCTGCTGCGCGCCGTTCAAGTTGACCGGTTCGGTCTCGATAAAAGCCGGCATCCCGCGGATAAGGTCTGGGTTTTCGGCGTAAACAGTCAGGGTAGGCGGGTTCACCACGATGCTGGTCAGGTGGTAACCCTGCGCCACGGAGCCGCTGGTAACGATCTTGACAAAGACATTGCGGTAGCCGACCAATTGCTCCACATCGATACTCACATCCACACGGTTGGGGCTGAGCACCACGCCTTCCACTGCTACGCCGGCTTCATTGAGAGGCTTTAGGTCCAGCGTGCGGTTGATGCTGGTTGTGAGTTCAGAGACGTCGATGAACGCCGCAACTTCCACTACTGTTTTCACCAGCGACTCAGGTCCAACCAATTTGGCTTCATCCTCGCTCAATCTTGCGTTGCGGGTTTGATACCCTACCGGTAAGCTGCCGGTTTGGATCAGGCTGATGGGCATGGTCTTCGAGGCAACCTTCTCCAAGGTGAGGTCCACCGAAGCCGGAGAGATCTCCACCACTTGCACCGGTCGCAGATCGACGATTACTTCGGGAGTGAGGGCATGGTCACCTGCTTCCAAGCCGGAAAGGTTGATATTGGCGCTGATCAAGCTCGGATCGTTAGCCAGCTTGGCATGCACTGAACGCGGTGCCTTTAGCGTGACCGTAACCCCTTCCACCTCCTGGTGCGTGATCACCAGGTCCGGGTTTTGCCCCAGGATCTCCAGCTGGATCGGAGTCTCATAGGTGATAACCTGGTTGGGGTCGCTGGCGGTCACAGAAGAAACCCAAACGATGATCGCCAATACCAACGCGGTAAGCAAGGTCGGCAGGAAACTGAGGAATTTACGAATTAGTTTCATCGGTTTCCTCCTCATCCCCGGGCTTGCGCAGTTTGAAATAGGAAAGCCACGATTTCTGGCGGTTCAGCACCTCGTTGGAGGTCATGAAGGCGCGCATATTATTTAACAGGCGGTCGCTGTCCAGCCGGCGGATCAATCGCCCACGATGGGCGATCGAGATCGTGCCGGTTTCTTCCGAAACCACCACCGCAATGGCATCACTGACTTCACTGATGCCAAGCGCCGCGCGGTGGCGCAGCCCCATCGAGCGTTCCACCGTGGCGTTGAGCACACCGCTGCTCGAGAGCGGCATCACGCACGCAGCCGCTTTGATCTTGTTATCGTCGATGATCACCGCGCCGTCATGTAGCGGGGTATTGGGGTAAAAGATCTGCATCAAAAGCTGGGGCGTGACTGTTGCATCCAGGATCACACCGTTCTTGTAGTAACTATCCAGGAATTGCTTGCGCCGCAAAACGATCAGCGCGCCGTGTCGGCGCTGCGCCAACTGCAGGACCGCCGCGGTGATGGCTTGCAGCGTCTGCTCAAGGTGTTCGCTGGCCTTAGCGCTGCGATGCTTGAACAATCCCAGGTCGCTGGCGTTGCCCATCCGTTCCAGGCCACGCCGGATCTCGGGCGCCAACACTACCGGGATGGCAAAGATCAATGCAGGGGAGATCGTGTCCACCAGCCAGGAAAAACCGGGCAGGTCCAGCAGCGAGATCAGCAGGGTAACCAGGATAATGATCAGGAAAATGCCGCGAAGCAGGGTTTGGGCTTCCGTGTCTCTTAAAAGGTACAGGATGAACGCAAAAACGATCGTGACGAGCACAATATCCAACAGACTGGACCATGTAAAACGTTCCAGGATGAATAAAAGATTACTCCACAGTTCCTGCATACTCTCAATGCCTTCCCTGCATTAAAGTATACCCTGTAAAGCTATCTTTTTCTTGGTTTATCCTTGGATTTTCGAGAAATAGACTTCTCCGGGCATCAAACCGTGCTTGCGGAGGAAATTATTGTAGAGCACCGGATGCACAGGCGGTTTGTCGTCACCATAGGTGAAACCCAGCAACTTTGCCTCTTCTGGTGAGAGGAATTCCTTCGTCACGATCAACATTTCCGTCAGTCCTGAGAGGTACTGCTTCAGCAAGGGGAAACTGACTTTTGATGGCAGCAGGTCAGATCGGAACGGCGCGTGCGCCAGGTGCACCGCCATGCCCTGCTCAATGCGGAAGATCATCAATTGCACCAATTCACCGCAGTAGTAAAAAGCCACAACCGTGCGCTGACCCAGCAGACGGTAAAGGTCCTCGGAATCCCAGGTTTGCCCGGTCTTCTCCTCCATGAAATCAGAAGCCGTTGCAAAGTCCTTTGGATCGAGATGGCTCAGCCGGATGTCCCCCTCCGACACTTCACATGGCGATAAGCCCAATGCGCTGAACTGCTCAAAAACCTGGTTGTAGGTGTGGGTGAAATTGACGTCAGTATAGATCACCTGGTCTGCCAGGTTGATCTTCTCGGATTGTGGGGACTGGGAATGGATGCGCTGCAATGCTGCAGCTTCATCCAACCCGCGGTCAACCATCAAGCGTTCAAGCCGCAAAGCATCATTCGCGGCGATTGCCCACAACGCGTCACAATGCTTATCGATCCCCGCCTCAAAAAGCTTGATCGCTTCGATCGCGATAACCTTCCGTTTGGTTTTGCCAATGATCTCCAGGAGTTTTTGGGTGACCAAAGGATGGATCATGGCTTCCAACTCACCCAGGGCAGCAGGATCGCGGAAGACGATCCTGCCGAGCTTGCCGCGGTTGATCTGCCCATCATTGAGTGCCAGGTCTGACCCAAAACGCGAGAGGATAGGTTCGTAAGCGGGATTACCGGGGAGATAAGTTTCCTGGGCTACCAGGTCGGCGTCGATCGTAAGAACCCCGAGGTTTGCCAGGCACTGCAGGACAACGCTCTTGCCAGAGGCGATGTTGCCCGTCAGACCGATCACAAAGGGTTCGGGTTGCATGGCATAAGTATACAACAACACCGCTCCATCGAGGAAAACTACCGCGAATGCTATAATCTGGGTATGTTACCGGAAAGAATCATTCAGGCGTTAATGGTAGATTGCGGCGTTGACCCCGCATTGCCTTTAGTTGTGGGAGTCTCAGGAGGGGCGGATAGCCTCTGCCTGGTTCACTGCCTCAAAGAAGGTGGCTTCAAATTGGTCGTGGGGCACCTGGATCACGCCCTACGCCAGAGTTCGGCTACTCAGGCGGAAGCATTGAGCAGATACATCGCTGAGTTGGATCTGCCATTCTTCAGCCAGCGCCTGGATGTGGGGCAATACGCGCTGCAGCACAAGCTCGGGGTTGAAGAAGCCGCGCGCCTCTGCCGTTATCGCTTCTTGTTCGGCCTGGCGCGTGAGCAAGGCGCACAGGGGGTGGTGGTGGGGCACCACGCTGACGACCAGGTGGAGACGGTCCTGATGCACTTCCTGCGCGGCAGCGGGCTGAGCGGGCTTTCCGGTATGCAGCCCAGGAGCATCTTGGGTACGATCGATCCCGATCTACCCCTTTTCCGCCCGATGCTTGACATCTACCGGAACGAGATCCAGGAATACTGCCAGACGCGTGGCTTGCCAGTGCTCGAGGACGAAAGTAACGCGGACCCCACCTACTTCCGCAACCGCCTGCGGCATGAGTTGATCCCACAATTGGAGGGATATAACCAGGGCTTCAAGCAAGGCCTCACCCGCACGGCTAAAACCCTTTCCGCTGACAGGCAATTGCTTGATTCATTGGCAAGTGAAGCCTTCACGCACGCCCTCGTCCGCTCTGGCGAAAACGTTTTGATCTTTAAACGCGAGATATTGCGGGGCTTGCACCTCAGCCTGCAACGCATGGTACTCAGGCAAGCGTTCGTTCAGCTAAGACCAGAAGCGCGCGACATTGGTTTTGAAGCCATTGAAAGGGCGCTGGCAGCCCTTGCCGGAGGCATTTCGCCTACTCCCCTGGCTGGTGGATTGTGGGTCTTTTGTTTTGAGAACGATTTTGTGATTGCACCGCGAACTTATCAGCATCAGCATACCGATTATCCTCAACTTGTTGATGTCTCCGGGTTAAAACTGAAGCGCGGCGGTAGAGCTTCGCTCAATGCCGGTTGGTTTCTTGCAGCCGAAATAATCGACGCGCGTAAGTACAAAACCCTGCCCGAAGAACTCAAGAATCACCCCATGCATGCCTGGCTGAATCCGCTTGATGTCGAATGGCCGCTTGAAGTCCGCCCAATGCGCACCGGGGAACGCTGGTCGCCTTTGGGTATGGCGCTAAAGCATCAAAAGTTGAGTGA
Source organism: uncultured Anaerolineaceae bacterium (assembly GCA_964444335.1). Taxonomy (GTDB): domain Bacteria; phylum Chloroflexota; class Anaerolineae; order Anaerolineales; family Anaerolineaceae; genus Mesolinea. The sequence continues at coordinate 9,271 of CAYUGV010000011.1, forward strand.
CTTCTTCGTAAACGAAAAAATCCCCCAATCAGCACGGGCGAGGTGGCCCTTGGTGCTGAGTGGAGGATCGGTTGTTTGGGTGGTCGGTCTGCGCATTGCCCAGGCCTGGCGCCTGGTGGGAGATGAAAGCGAAATCCTTCACCTCCAGCTTTACGCGCCGCTTAATTAATTAACCCAGTAGAACTGCAGCAACTTCTCCCGGATGGCGGGATAGTTAGGGAAGAGCACAGAAGCCCCTCCGTAGGTCGTGCCGGGAACGGCGTCATCAGGGGTCAATCGGAAAGTGGTGAACTTCATATCCACGAATTTGCTTGCCGGAAAGGCATAGAGGATCGTATCCGTCACGCCCATGTCTGTTTGCACAGTCCTGAAGATTGCCCGGATCACGTTGTCCAGGTTCAGGATTTCGGTCGGCTGCATTGCCTTTTTTACCATTGCCTGGATCACTTCCTGTGCCCGCCGTGTGCGGTCAAAATCGGATGAGTTCAGGCGCGCGCGCACGTACCAAAGCGCTTGGTCTGAGTTCATCGGCACTTCGCCAGGTTCCACCACGCACCAACCCGAAGGGTCCATATGGCATTCGTCTTCCATGTGCTCGCCGACGGTTACCACAATCCCATCCAACACGTCGATCAAATGCTTAAAGCCCTGGAAGTCCACCATGGCATAATGGTCCGGTCTGAAGCCGAAATTTGCGGCAAAAGTGTTGCTCAGCCCTTGCCAGTCGCCGAAAGGAAAGGCGGTGTTCAGGCGTTGTTCACCCAGGTCGGGGATGTTCACCCACAAATCGCGCGGGAAGGAGATCAGGTGCACCTCGTTGGTGCGCGTGTTCAGCCCCACCAGCAGCATCACATCCGTACGGTAGCCCAACTCGGGACGGAAATCCGAGCCAAGCAGCAGGATCGTCTTGACCTCGTTGGGGACAGGGATGGCGTCCGGATTGTTGGCAAGCCAGGGGTCATCCGCGTTGCGGTCTGGTGCTTGCCATAGGTTGGTGATGAAGCCCTGGTTGCCATTGCGCATCTCATTAACGCTCAATACAGCCAGTAAAACAAAAATCAGGGCAGCCAGACCGAGCAGGATGCCCCATGGAAACCGATGTTTCCGTTGGTTTTTAACGGTATATGTCATATTCACTTCTATTCAATTTATTATTTATGCCACTTCGCCTTCGGCAGTTTCTTCTGGAATGGGGTAGCCATTCTCTTCTGCCAGGCTGCGCAGTTTGTTACTCACTTCACGCCATTGTACCTTGGAAATCCCAAGTTTCTGACGAATGCGGTCCTTTTCAACCCCGTTGCTGAGGTCCACGAGTGCGCTGGTCCAGCGCAGCATGTCGAAGGAAATGTGCTTGTCCATTTTAGCGGCTTTGGTGACATCCTCCAGCAAATACTCCAGGCGGCGCTGTGACCAGGGAAACACCTGGTCCTTGATCTGGTATTTTTCAGCGTACTCACGATAAGCTGCCACCCAGTCCGCCGAAACCTCAACCTTGCGTTCCTTGTAGCGGTAACGCGAATTGCCGTAGCGCACGTGGATGTAAGCCTGGTCGGGTTTTTCAATCTCAAGATGGTTGGTCATGAGGCTCAGGCATTCGCCCTTTTTCATCGCGGTTTCCAGCACAAGCAGCATCAGTGTGTAGGGGCGAGGATCTGGGTTGGCGGCAGTCCGAATCGCGTCAGCCGCGTCGAGCGCCCTGGTATATTCGGATGGAGTGAGCACAGTTGGAAGCGGGCTGATAACCGTTTTTTGGATCACTTTTTCAGCCGGATCAGAATTGAGTACGCCACCTTTTACCAGCCAGCGGAAAAACGACTTAATGGAGGTGATCCGCCGGGAGAGCGTTTTGGGACTGCAGGGGACTTCGCGGTCCTTTTGCAGCCAGGCAAGATAATCTTCAAGATCTCTCGTGCTGATTGTTCCGATGGTCTTATCGGTAGGCAAAAAGCTTTCAAGCAGTGCCAGGTCAGCAGCAAAGGCTTTAAGCGTGTGATGCGATCTGCCCTGATCCCGCAGATAAATTTTCCATGCTTGAATAGCGGGTTGGAGAAGGGTGCTCTCCTGGATGTGCGCGCTAACGACTTCAGATTGTGTGCTCATGATGTCTCCAACGTTTCGTATAGTCAAACAATTGAAATTTAAGTTTAGTCTGCATTTCCGGGTTTGTCAACCGGGACAAGTGGTATATGGCTGGTGATTTATCTCAGTAGGTCAGTTCATCGTGCTCGAAGAGTAAGCGCATTTCAACCTGACGCCACAAATCTCAGCCGACATAATCTTTTTCTCTCTAATTACGTTTTCGGTCAGGTTCCGTTCTTGAACCTGACATCACACGCGCTGGCACACACAATTCATTTCTTTTTCTTATACCTCTTCCTGTCTGCTATGAATTAGACAAACACAACTCCGATGTAGGGGCGAAGCGTCCCACAATGAACGCTCTGCATTATCTGAATTTATTTCAACAACGCTTCGCCCCACCGGTGACGACCCTTTGATGTGTTCAAACGATCCGAGGCTAATTCCTGGAAAATTATTACATGTATAATTACTGCGAAATTGCGAAATTGAAAACTGATTAGCAGGCATAACATGAACATTTCTGAGATCTTCAAACACAAAAAAGTCAGCTACTCGCTCGAAATCTTCCCTCCCAAGAAGGATAGCTCCTACGATGTGATCTACAACACGCTGCTTCGTCTTCGGGGTCTGCCAGCGGACTACATCAGCGTCACCTACGGCGCTGGCGGCAGCCTGGCTCAAAGAGAGAAAACGGTCGAGATCGCTTCGCTGATCCGCACCAACTATCACATCGAACCGGTCGCGCACATCACCTGCGTCAACTCAACAGAGCAGGACGTGATCGAGACGCTCGGAAAGCTCAAAGACAACCAGGTCATGAACCTGATGGTGTTGCGCGGAGACATTAGCCCCGAAGTACCTCCGAAGGACGATTTCCATCATGCCAGCGATCTAGCGGATTTTATTAAAAAGCGCGAGCCAGACTTTAACTTGGTTGGGGCTTGCTACCCCGAGGGGCACTACCAGGCCCCTTCCCTGGAAGAAGACGTGCGAAATCTACATCATAAAATTGCCAATGGCGTTACCCACTTGGTGACCCAACTTTTCTTCGACAACGAAGCTTTTTATCGCTTCCGGGACCTTGCCACAGCTGAGGGCATCGACGTGCCCATCGTGGCAGGCATTATGCCCATCACCAGCCTCAGGCAGATCGAACGCACCGTAGCGCTTTCAGGGGCATCCGTGCCAGCGAAACTTTCCCGCCTTTTTAGCAAATACGCCAATAAACCCGAAGCTCTGCGTGATGCCGGTATCTTTTATGCTATCGAGCAGATCATGGACCTGATCGATAACGACATCCGCGGCATCCACCTCTACACCATGAATAATGTCGACACGGCCTACAAGGTCAGCGAGGCAGTCCAAAACGTGATCATGGCGGAAAACCTGCCGTAAACCCAACAAACAAAAATGCCCGGAAAACCCGGGCATTTTTATCGATCAAGACGCGCTACTCGTTACGGTACAGCGCTTCGTTCAGCATATTCGAGATCGAGTAATAATCGGGCATCAGCACCATCGCGCCTTCCGCCGTGATCCAGTTGGAGACCATGTCGGGTGTGACCGCGTATCTGTGGACATTGTCTGAATTCATCAGGGATGATGCCATCGGCAGCAGCGGCAGGACGTCCAGCAGTTGCACGTCGGTGTCCACGTACTCCCGATAAAGGCTATAAAGCTCCGGAACCTTGATCAGCATGTTCAAGTTGACCGCTTTGTGGAAAATTGCCATCACCACATCCTGGGCGCGCCGGTTGCGGTCAAAATCGCTGGTGGTCTTGCGGGATCGTGAGTACCAGAGCGCTTGCCCGCCATCCATGTGCATTTCACCTGGTTCCAGGATGCACCATCCGGAAGGATCCGTTTCACACGCATCCTGAAGTTCTTCGGTCACATTCACGTCGATGCCGCCCACGCTATTGACCACATCCTTGAATCCGTTGTAATTCACCATCATGTACTTATCCGGGCGAATACCAAAGTTAACCTCAAACGTCTGTGCCAACAGGTCAAATCCGCCTAATGCCCAGGCAGTATTGATGCGATTGGACCAATATCCAGGGATGGTAACGTAGAGGTCGCGAGGGAAGGAGATCAGGCTGACCGTTTTATGCTTGGGATTGATCGAAGCCAGGATGATCACATCCGTACGGAAATTGTTAGCTCCAAAATCATCCACGCCCAGCATCAGGATGTTCAATTGGTTTTCAGGCAGTTCACCAACCGGGATGATTGGTACAGGCGTTGGCGTGAGCATAGGTTGGGGAATAAGCTCGATCGTGCCGTCTTCGAGGATGTTTGCGAAGGAATTGGGCTGGTATGGGGTAGCTGTGATCTGGTAATCCCTGAAGCTGACCTGGTAAGGGGAAGTGTCTGAACTTGCCATTGCGGCCACAAAGACGCCCGCAAAAATGACCCCGACAAAAGCCAGGGTTGTAACGAATAAGACCGCGAGTGTGATGGATTGATGTTTTTTCAGGCGCATAGGGATCAGGGCTTTTCCGTGGAGGGTGTAGCAAGATGATCGCCAGGCGTTTCGGTTCCACTGTTCACAGGGATCGCCAGGCGGTGAATGGTAATTGTGTTGGGCACGGAGTGGATCCACCAATGTCCACCCAGGCTCTGGGTCAGCTCAACAGCATCCTTGAGGGCTCCAACCTCACCCCAATTTTGCTCAGCAGGCTCGGAAATCGAGCTAATCTGCTTGAGAAATGCGGTTTGATCCTCAGGTTTCAGACCGGGACCAGCGTCGCTGACGCGCAGTTCAACGTAACCAGGATGATCCCCGGAAGGTATCACTTCCAATAGCACTTCGGACCCCGTTTTACTGACCGCCAGGGCATTCTTCAGCAATGAGCGGCAGATTTGGAGTAATTGAGCTTTGTTTACGGGGTTTGGCTCCGCTGATAGGCTGTTTTCTACGCTTACACGGATTTGCTTCTGATCGGATTCCAGTTTGAGGTCGTCAATCAGGAGTTGCAGACTGTCAACAAAGCTGGCAGTGGGTTCTTTGGCTTCCGGGTTGGCAAACTGCGGGCTCATGCCCTCGAGCATGTTACGCGCCTGGTCAAGTGCGGTGCGAAGTCCCTCAACCTGCAAAGCATTTTGCGCCATGGAACGCTCCAATTGTTCCTTTTCGACCCGCAGCGCTTCTGCCTGGGCAACCGTCGCTTCGTTCTGGCGCAGCGTGTTCTGCAGATCCTCCAGTTGGTCTTCGAGCGTATCCTGGCGCGTTAGCCAGAGTTCCACCTCGGACTCATGAGTTTGACCGCTGGTTTGCAGTTCTTCCTGTAGTTGCGCTAAAAGCGCCTGGGACTGCATGAATTGGTCAACGGTTTGTGCCCTGTCGCGTTGGACGCGGTTTACCAGGGCTTGCAGGCGTTGGGCTGAGGTGGCTTTTTGTTCAATCTCAGCGGCTTCGTCCAGGATTTCGTCGACTTTCGGAGCGATGATGCTCAACTGCTCGAGCTCCTTCGCGCTCCATGCGCGTTCGGTGAAGGGACTCAGGCAGAGCACTCCTCGGCCAATAGGAGCGTCTATCGGATTTATTGGGTAGAAGAGCAAGTTGCCAATCTGGTTGTATCCGATCAACGTCATCAGCGCAGCTTTTTCCTGCGCCATTTCCGATGGTGAATTCGAGATCAGAACTTCACGATCTTCAAAATGAGCCGTCAAAACAGGGAAATCCTTGTTTGGCAGTGTGAAGGTTCCCAGGAACTCCTCGCGGATCAGGTCGTACATGCTCAACAGTGTCAGGCTGTTATTGTCTTTGTCAGCTACCAGGAAGCCGCACAGGTCAGCCATCAGGTGAAGCCCAAGGCTGTGGGTCAGGCTATGCTGGATCTGGGTGACGGTTTGCTGCAGGCTCACATCCAGCATACGGACAGCCACCTCGCCTGAGAGTTCACGTCGCTCAGGGATGATAGTTGCTGGTTGTGGGGCTTCAGCAGGCTTTTTTCGCTGCCATGCCAGGCTGATCAGCAGCGGATAATAGATCAGTTGGCTGACCATCACCGAGGCGGGCAGGCTGCCGCCGTTAGGCAGAGCCAGGTAGATGACGTAGCCAATGGCTGCCAGCACCAGGATCAGGATGCCTTCAACCCGGTCTGAACGGTCTCGTTGCAGGTAAACGATTGCCCCGATGGCGATGGTTAGCAGCGTGATCCCAACCCAGGTCATGTCCTGCCAGGAACCGTTGAAGCTTTGCGTGTTGGCAAGGGACAGCCAGAGTGGGGTGAGCACGCTCGCGGTCGTCAGAATGAGCGCTGTGAGTACCCAAACCAGCCATCCATTCCGTTCCTGGGGCTGCCAGAAAAGCGCGCGAAGAAACCAAATTACGCAGACCAGCGTCAGTGCCCGGAAAGCGATCGGGAAGATCTGGCTGAGCTGCGAGAAACCCTGGTAGATCATCAGGCTGAGCGTGAGCAAAACAAGCTGGCTGCAGAAAAAGACGAGCAGACTGCTGCGTATAGCAGGATTATTGGCAGGATCGGCACGCCGGAAAGCAAAAAGCGCCAGCCCTGCGGAAGAGAGCAGGACGGCGTAATAGAGCAGTGCGTATGGGTACACTGACAGAACCGGCAGAATGTCGAGGATCGGTATCATTTCTTGTTACCTTCCAAGGATAACTGGTGCAAGAATTGTACCGCTGAAGGATCGCAAAATTCTTATATTCACCATAAGATGCAGACGTAGGGGCGAAGCGTCTCTCAGTAAATACTTCGGGTTACCGGATTCAATCATCAAAGACGCTTCGCCCCTACAAGCAATAATTCCTGGGAAGCATGGTGCGCTGATCTACCTTAATCCCGTAGTCGCGAGCGGTTGTTGCGCCTGTACCCGCAAAGCAGGGTATGGCGATCTCCAATTTGGAAACCACAATCCGTACGGCTGGGCTTTAGTCCAGCCGCCATGTTAACTACTTGAAAACGGTGCGGTGGGAGCAAGCCCCCACTGTACGGAAGCACTGCTTAACCAACCCTACGAAAGACGCCAATATTTTCCGCCTGATTAAAAAACGGTGGGAGTAAGCCCCTACCGTACGGAAGCACTGCCTCACCCAACCCTACGAAGGACGCCAATATTTTTCGCCTGATTAAAAAACGGTGGGAGCAAGCCCCCACCGTACAAATGCAACCACCTTACAAATGCAACCACCGTACGGATAGACTACCCCAACTTGCTCAACCCAAGCTTGATTCGCCGCAAAGATTCGTCCTTGCCCAACAACGCTGCCAGCTCGGTCGCGCCGCCGGGAGAGGTCTCCTGCCCGGAGAGGGCGGTGCGGATCGGCCACATGACCGTCCCGGTCTTGAAATTCTGCTCTTGGGCGAAGGCTTTGAGCACTTCAAACAACCCTTCGTTGCTCCAGGTTTCCAGGTTCTCCAGCAGCGGTAATGCTTTCTCCAAGACTAAACGCGAGCTTTCCAGCGTCGATTTCGACTTCTGATTCTCGAACAATTCCGCGGAATATTCCGGTAGATTGGCGAGGAATCCGACCTGGCGTGGGATGTCAGTCAGTGTTTCCGTGCGGATCTGGATCAACTGGCTGACCTTTGCCAGGTCCAGGCCAGTCAAACCTTCGGGATAAAACCTCAAGGCGATTGCATGGAAGGCTTGCGGAGTGAGAGAGCGAATGTGCTCGCCGTTCAGCCAGCGCAATTTATCAATGGAAAAAGCAGCGTTGGCTTTGTTGATGCGGTCCATATCAAAGGCATCGATCAGGTCTTCCATCAGGAAAAACTCGCGCTCGTCTCCCGGATTCCAGCCAAGCAGCGCAACGTAATTGACGATCGCTCGCGGCAGGAATCCCATCCTCACCAGGTCTTCAAAGGAGGGGTCGCCCTTGCGCTTGCTCATTTTTGCGCCATCCTCGCGGATGATATGGGGCAGGTGGATGTACTCCGGGTGTTCCCAACCGAAGGCTTCGTAAAGAAGGTTGTATTTCGGGGTGGAGGAGAGATACTCCTGCCCGCGAATGACGTGCGAAACTTCCATCAGGTGGTCATCGACCACATTGGCGAAGTTGTACGTGGGGAAGCCGTCAGATTTGAGCAGTACCTGGTCGTCGAGCTGTTTATTCTCGATCGAAATATGTCCATATACGTGGTCATCAAAACTGCTGACACCTTCCAGCGGGATGCGCTGGCGCACCACGGGCACCAAGCCCTCAGCAAACCGGGCTTCCACTTCCTGTGCATTCAGGTTGCGGCAAGGGTCGCGGTAGCCTTCCACGCGTTCGTTACTGGCTTCCAGGGCGGGTTTATCTTCTTTCCCGCAGAAGCAGTAATAGGCGTGTCCACTCGCGAGTAACTTCTGCGCGTAGGTCTTATAGATTGGCAGGCGCTGGCTCTGCACGTAAGGCCCAAAACCGCCATCCTTATCCGGACCTTCATCGTAGCTGATCCCAGCCAACTCGAGCCCGCGATAAATCGCCGAGACTGCCTCAGGCACATTGCGGTTCTGGTCGGTATCTTCGATCCTCAGGATAAACTTACCTTCGGCCTTTTTGGCAATCAGGTAGGCGTAAAGGGCGGTGCGAAGGTTGCCGATGTGCATGTAGCCGGTCGGGCTGGGAGCAAAACGAGTTCTGAACATAATGACTTCCTATCGTGTTGGTTTCTGGCGTGAATCCTACCATAATCGCATGGCGATTTTGCAAAACATGCAGGCTTAGTGACAGGTCCGACGGTGATGGTCGTGGACGTACTTGCGTAAATACTGACCGGTGTAACTGCCTTCCACGCTGCAAATATCTTCCGGTCTGCCCTCCGCCAGCACCTCGCCGCCCCGGTCACCGCCTTCGGGACCAAGGTCAATGATCCAATCCGCCACCTTGATGATGTCAAGGTTGTGTTCGATGATCACCACTGTGTTGCCGGCGTCCACCAGCGTCTGCAAAACCTCGATCAGCATGTGCACATCCGCCGCATGCAGCCCAACGGAGGGCTCATCCAGCACATAGAGGGTCTTGCCAGTCGCGACGCGCGAGAGCTCCTTGGAGAGCTTTACGCGCTGCGCTTCACCACCCGAAAGCGTCGGGGCAGGCTGCCCCAGGCGGATGTAACCACAGCCAACATCCTTCAGCGTCTGCAACTTGCGGCTGATGCGCGGGAACGCTTCAAAGTACTCCAGCGCGCTGTCCACGGTCATGTTCAGGACGTCCGCGATGCTTTTGTCCTTGAAACGCACCTGCAGCGTTTCGTGGTTATACCGGCTGCCTCTGCAGACCTCGCACGGAACGTAAACATCCGGCAGGAACTGCATTTCGATCCGAAGCTGGCCCTCCCCACGGCAGGCTTCACAGCGACCACCCTTGACGTTGAACGAAAAACGCCCTTTATCGTATCCGCGCAGTTTCGAGTCTGGCAGGCTGGCGAACAGATCGCGGATCATGTCGAACATGCCCGTATAGGTAGCGGGGTTAGATCGCGGTGTGCGTCCAATCGGAGATTGGTCGATATTGATGACCTTGTCGAGATGTTCGACGCCCTCGATACTTTCATGCTTGCCGGCATTAGTGTGCGCGCCCATCAATTGGCGTGCCAGGGCGTTATAAAGAATGTCGACCGTCAGGGTCGACTTGCCCGAGCCCGAAACACCCGTCACACACACGAACTTCCCAAGCGGGATGTCGACGGTCAGGTTCTTGAGGTTGTTCTCCTGTGCGCCCACAATCCGCAGGCTCTGCCCTGTCCCATTGCGGCGTGTTGCCGGGATAGGAACGAACTTTTTCCCGCTCAAATACGCGCCAGTGATAGAGTTCGGAGCAGCTTCAATTTGTGCCGGTGTGCCTTCCGCTACCAGGTAGCCGCCGTTCTCGCCCGCGCCAGGACCAAGGTCGATCACCCAGTCCGCCGAGCGAATTGTTTCATCATCGTGTTCCACCACCAGCAGCGTGTTACCAAGGTCTCGCAGACCCTTCAGCGTTTCAAGCAGCCGGCTGTTATCGC
>CAYUGV010000011.1:19404-21152 GCA_964444335.1 uncultured Anaerolineaceae bacterium
GTGTTACCAAGGTCTCGCAGACCCTTCAGCGTTTCAAGCAGCCGGCTGTTATCGCGCGGGTGCAGCCCGATCGAAGGTTCATCCAGAACATACAGCACGCCCATCAGCTTGGAACCCACCTGGGTTGCCAGCCGGATACGCTGAGCCTCTCCACCTGAAAGCGAAATGGCTGAGCGTTCGAGCGTCAGATAATCCAGCCCCACGTCAACCATGAAGCCCAAGCGGGCTTTGATCTCGCGCAGGATGCGGTCAGCAATCGCCATGTCGCGCTTGGTCAGAGGCGAGTTTGGCTCATCCATCAGGTGGTCGACCCAATTAAGCGTGTTATTGACGGCCCACTCAGTGACCTGGATGATATTCTTGTTGTCCACTGTCACGCCCAAAGCTTCTTTACGCAGGCGTTTTCCGTGGCACTCGGGGCAGGGATTGAGCGAGATGTAGGCTCCGATCTTGGCTCGGATCCACTCCGAATCGGTATCCTTGTAGCGCCGCATCATGTTGCCGATCACACCCTCGAATGGGGTGCTGAAGGTGCTGCGCCGTCCTGAGCGTCCAATGTATTCAACCCGCACTTCCTCGCCTTTGGTGCCATACAGCAAAAGGTCCAGTTGGGCCTTGTTCAGGGTGCTGATCGGTTCGTCCACGCTGAAACCGGCGTGTTTTGCCAGGGCTTCAACCATCTGCCAGGAGTAGCCGCCGCTGTCTTTTGGGGACCAGTCGGGCATGGCGATGGCACCGTTGCGCAGACTCTTGGTCTTGTTCGGGATCAGGAGGTCGGGATTGACTTCTTCCATGGCTCCCAAACCCTGGCAAACCGGGCAGGCTCCGTGAGGGGTGTTGAATGAAAACGTTCGCGGTTCAATCTCGATCAGTAGTGATCCGTGCTCAGGGCAGGCCAGATTCTCGGAGAACTGGATGTCTTCCGGAGGATCTGCGCTGAGGTTGTGCACGGTCACATACCCCTCGCCGTATCTCAGTGCTGTCTCAACCGAGTCCGTCAGGCGCGAGATCATACTGAGGCGATCGTCTTCAGATTCCGGGGTATTGATCACCAGGCGGTCAACAATGGCTTCGATCGTGTGTTTCTTGTATCGGTCGATGTCGATCTGTTCGTCGAGATTGAACACCAACCCATCCACTCGCACCCGCGTGAAACCGCTCTTGCTGATCTCATCAAACAGGGCCTGGTAGGTGCCTTTACGCTCCCGTACCATCGGCGCTAGCACGAGCAGCCGGGAACCGACCGGCAGGTTCATGATCGTTTCGACGATCTCCTGCGCGGATTGTTTTTGTACCGGACGCCCGCAAACCGGGCAATGCGGCACTCCGACCCGCGCGAAAAGCAAGCGGAAATAGTCATAAACTTCGGTAACCGTGCCGACTGTGGAACGCGGGTTGTTGGAAGTGGATTTCTGGTCAATCGAAACCGCGGGTGAAAGCCCATCGATCGAGTCGACGTCGGGCTTGTCCATCTGCCCCAGGTACTGACGGGCATAAGAAGAAAGCGACTCCACGTAGCGGCGCTGCCCCTCTGCAAAGATGGTGTCAAATGCCAGCGAACTCTTGCCCGAGCCCGAAAGCCCGGTCATCACCACCAGCTTGTCACGTGGGATTTCCACGGTGATATTTTTGAGGTTGTGTTCACGCGCGCCAACCACGCGCAGGTTATCAGTGGGCATAATTTGGTTAATCTCCAACCAATTATTATATCATTTGTTCTATGAATTAGACACCCAGCGAACATAATT
>CAYUGV010000012.1:0-5311 GCA_964444335.1 uncultured Anaerolineaceae bacterium
TCGACTTCGTCAATAGCGATACAGCGGCAGAAAGCGCTTTCGCCATATTGGAACTTCCAGGGGAGTGTGCCCAGGATGAGGCGCTTGTTCAGCACCTTGTCGATCTCGCCGCCGATATTCTCGACATGGATGATCTCCCAGGGTTTTGGGAAGACCTTGATGTGCATCGCCTGGTATTGCTCTGGCCAGGGGTAAATCTCGTTCAAGCCCTTGCCGTAGCGCTGTTTCATGTAGGCATCGCAGGCCTGAGCCTCGCCAGGCTCCCAGTCGCGGATCTTGGTGTTCATGGGGTGGTCGGCAGAACCGCAGTCCACGGCGATGTGCTTGATCTTCATATCCTTGATCCAATCGATGAAATCCAAGGAAGGACCGGGGTGGCGCAGCATGTAGCGGCGTTCGTTGGCTTCGGGTTGATCAAAGCCGTAGCGGTGGTAGCCGGTGTTGATGTAGAGGATATCGCCGGTTTTCACTTCAACACGATCCATGATGTCCTGCGGGGTGTAGATGGACCAGTCTTCTGAGATGTCAGAAAGATCCACGACCACGCCGGGACCCATCAGTTTGTCCATCTCGAGCGAGGCAATATCCCGCCCAGCGGTGTCAAAATGCAGGGGACCATCGAGGTGCGTGCCGACATGGTTTGAGGTGGTGATGAGCATGCCGTTTGCCCCATTCGGGCTGAGACGCTTGAAGAATTTCACTTGCAGCGGCTCGTAGGTCGGCCAGGGTGGTGTGAGGTGGCTGGTGTTCTGTGTTAAGTCGTAAACCTTCATTTTGTCCCAATTTTTAATCATAGTTCCTCCAATAGATTAGTCCTCCAGAAGACCTTCGTCTTCAAGGAGGTTTACGAACGCTTCCAAAGCTTGTTCAAAGCATGCCATCGGCGGGTGCACGATGCCCGCACCCACCTGACCCACACCAGCTTCTTTATGGGCGATGCCGGTGTTGATCACTGGCAGCACCTGGGTTTCGATCACCTTGCGGATGTCGATGCCGGTCGGCGCGCCCCTGAAATTCATCGGGGGCAGCTTGTAGGCACGGCTTTCTTCCGTGGTGATCTCATACATGCTGGTGGTATATCGTACCGCATCTTTGGGTGTGCCGCCCACAAACTGCACAATCGCTGGCGCGGTCGCCATCGAAAAACCACCGATGCCGAGGGTTTCCGTGATGCACGAATCGCCCACATCCGGGTTGGCATCCTGCATGGAAAAACCGGGGAAGTACAGCCCATCGATGATCTCTGCCGGAGCAGTGAACCAGCGCCTGCCAAGCCCGGCTACGCGAATGCCAAATTCGGTGCCGTTGCGTGCCATGGTGTAGACGATGGTGGAGTGTTTCACCTTACCCGCAGGTTCCAAGGTGGCTTTGGCGGCCGGCATAGAAAGATTCAGGAAGGTGTGGTCGTTGCTGTTCAGGAATTCCAGGACAGCAATTTTGTCTTCGTTGCTAAACGAGGTTCTCAGGATGCTGGGAGCAATCTCCCGAATCAGCAATGAAGTTGCCGCCTTGTTGCGGTTGTGACACTCATCACCCATCTGCACTGCCTGCGCGATCATGATCTTGAGGTCGATTGGACCATGGATTTCGATCGTCTCTTTCAGTACAGGGTAGAGCACACGTTCCATCCACTGCAGGTGCTTGATCACTTCGGGTCCATAAGCGCCCATACGCAGGACCTTGCCAAGCCCTTCGTTCAGGGTGCAGTAGGCGCGGTTACCATAGACTTTGTTCTCGATGATCCAGACTGGCATCCGCGCGGTCACAATGCCCGCCATAGGACCCACCGCGTCGTGGTGGTGGCAGGGGTCAAAGCGGAGCTTCCCGGAGGCTGCGTATTCAGCCGCTTCCTCGGGGGTGGCTGCCAGACCCTCATACATCAGGCCTGCCATGACGCCGCCCTTTAGCGGACCAGACATTTTGTCCCATGTGATCGGGGGACCGGCATGAAGAAACAAATCTTTTGCCATGCCCGGAATGACTTCTCCCGCCACACCCAAACCGATCAGTGTCGGCTGTCCGTTCTGGATGATTTCCAGAGCTTCCTTGTTTGCAGTTTCAATAATATCTATCAATGTCTCACTCCTTTCAAATTATGATTGCTTGACCTTATTGAGCTTACTCAGCAGGTTGAGCATATTCTTCTTGCCGCCTGCTTTTGGCTTCCAGTTCACCTGCACCACTGTGACTCCCTGGCTCTTTAAGTCGTTATGAAATGACTTCAGACCAAGATTGACTACTTTGAGTTCCTGTTTAAAGAGGTCGTTTACGGACATCTCAGGCTCCTTTCTTGATGCGCTGCATTACCAGGTCAGTCAGGCGGACTGCCTGGGCGTTGGAGGGCATTACCAGGATCCCTTCAGCTTCAAGGGTTTTGATTGACTGGTTCAAGTCCTGGCTGTCCAGATCGGTGCCGCAGACTGAGGCAATCACGACGACATCTTTGCCTTGTTTCGATAAGCGCTGTCGAATTTCGCGCACGGAGGCAGCCACTGCCCCTGCCGGGTCGCTGTAAGAACCAAAACCAAGCACCACGTCCACCAGGATCACACCCGTTTGCCCATCAATGTGAGACCTAAAGAATTCAGTGCGTGTCTGCGGATCGATCATCGGGTGCGGCCTGCCGCGGGTGAACTGGTCTTCGCCAAGATCGAGGCAGATGTGCCCGCGCCCTGCAGGCAGGTTTTCGATGGCCATTTCTGGCGTGAGAGGAATGTTGGAATAGATGGCTTGATGCACGCCCAGGAGCTTCATGGCTTCATCAGCGAGCGTGCCCCCGGTGAAGAGCGCGCGCAGTTCAGTCTGGTCGTCCTTTAGTTTGGCGACTGCTTTTTCGACAATTTCTTTAATTTGAACTTCGGGCAACGAGAAACCGGTAAAGTCTTCATAGGCTTGTCCGCGCAGTGCCTTGACGGCTTTCTGAGCGGCATCTTCAAGGCTGATACAGGGGATGGCGCCCACGGCTTCGATGGCTGCCCTATCGCCGCCGATAAAGTCGATCACCACGGGTTTGGGGCTGGTTTTTGCGATGCGGTAGATCTTTTCGGCTACGGATGGGGCGGGCGGTTTGGAGATCAGGACGATCAGTTCCGTTTCGGGATCTGCAATCAGAGACTCAAAACCTTGGATCATCATCAGCCCACCGATTTGCTCCTTGAGGTCGCGCCCGCCTGTGCCGATGACCTGCGAGAGCCCCTCACCAAGCTTGTGGACCTGGACGGTGACTTCCTGCGTGCCAGTGCCCGAAGCGCCAACCACGCCGATCTTTCCCCGCCTGACGGCGTTGGCGAAGCAGAGGGGTTTGCCATTAATGATCGCCGTTCCGCAGTCCGGACCCATCATCAGCAAGCCTTTTTCGACTGCCTTCTGCTTGAGGCGCAGTTCATCTTCAACCGGCACATTATCCGAGAACAGCATGACGTGCAAGCCAGCATCCAGCGCGTCTTCAACTTCCGCTGCCGCATATTGACCGGGCACGGAGATCAGGACCATGTTGGCTCCGGGCAATGCCTGGATCGCTGATCTCAACGAAGGTGCCTGGTAATCTTCATCGCCATCAGACTCCGCGCTTTTGTTCAGATGCTCATTGAAGGCGTCTTCGACGGCCTCCATCGAGATCACTGCTTCATCGATTTTTGCGGCAATAAAGAGGTCGTTTGGAGTCAATCCTTCAAGCTCGCTGGAAGCCAGACCGAGATCCTTTGCTAAATCAAGGTTGAGGTCGGTGCCCATTCCGACCAGCACGTCCTCAACGCCCTCCAACTTCTGCAGTTCTCTAGATAACAACATGAGCGTTACCGAGTCGTAATAGGCATTTCTTTTAATACTCGTATGTAAGGTCATATGCCTGGCAAGGGTTGGGGTTGGTTTGGTTCAACCCATGCGCGCTCTCCTTCCTTTTCAGTATTCATAATTGGGGATTGATACCATTCCAAAGCACATATCAGACCGAGCAGAAAATCTCCGCCTGAAGTGGCTCCGTGTTTCATAACCAGGTCAGCAAAGTGTAGCAACTCACCGGTATTATTGAATAAGCAGGTCTGGATGAGTTGTCGGTGGGTTCGGCTGATTTTCCCATCAGCGGCATGCCTGAGCATGGTCGCACTGATCAGGGTGGTGCGGTTTTTTGCCTTGCGGGCGATGGACTGATTGAACTCTGGCACCCATGGGAAACGCCCCGGATTCAACCTGTCAGCAATTTTAAGAATAACCAGGTATGCCGCCAGGAAGTCATCGCATGATGGGGTGGAGCCGATACCAAAGCCGATCAACCGATCAGCCAACCTTAAGGCACACTCCCAATCGGATATGTTGATTGCCCTGGTGAACACCTCAAGATCGTTAGCAATATAACGGCTGTAGATATTATCATTCGCAGGTTTGTGATCGAGCGATTGGCGTGCCAGACGCGGTAGAAGGGGCAACAAGCCCAGGGCGGGCTGTTTCGCGAGCCATCTGATCAAGGTGAGCCTGATCCGGGCAATATCCGCCACGGGACGACCATCGATGCTCAGCATTGACCCAGTCTTCCAGGTCTCCGCGTCCCGCAGGTCCATCGTAAAGGCTCTACTTACTGCCCTGAAGTGGTCAACGTCCAACACAATTTCATCGCCTGTCTTTATTAATTTCGTGAAGCTTTCGTCGCTGTCCACCAACGCCCCCATTGGAGGGATGTCACCCTGGTTGGTGAGCGTGATCAGCTCATGTTCTCCGATCAGCAAATTTACCGCATGGGGAAAGACCGAATGAACCCGAGCCAATTGACCTGGGTGATCCCCCAGGAAATCAGCCAGGTCGTCAGCAATTGATTTCGCATTCATCTCGTTCATCGCCATATCAACCAATCAAGTCCCGAATCTTGAGTGCGAATTGAATGGAAAAAGCTGTCTCCGGATCCTTGAGATCAATTTTGAGGGCTTCACGAATACGATTGATCCGGTAGACGACCGTGTTATAGTGCGTGTATTGGACTTCGGAGATCTTGCGCAGATTTCCGCCATATTCGAAGTATGCCCGCACTGTTTCCAACAATTTTCCATCGTGCTCGGCATCGTATTTCAGAATGGGTTCGAGTACTTTGTCGGCGTGATTCAAAAAGTCAGCCCGGGTTTCAGGCGCGCCAAACAAGCGGGCAATGCCCATTTCTTCGAAAAAGCCATAGTGATCTTTATTTTTCTTTTGGCTGCTTTGCAAGAGGCGTACAATCTGCTGAGCTTCGTGGAGGCTCTCGCTGAGCTTGTCATAACCAGGGTAGGCTTGCCCGACCCCAACAAAGCAAACATCCTCAACTTTCAAATCCCTGGCGACCTCC
>CAYUGV010000012.1:5411-20922 GCA_964444335.1 uncultured Anaerolineaceae bacterium
CCGTAATACTCAGCATCCAAAATTGCTCCCGCCTGCGACTCGGGCTTGTTGCTGAGCAATTGTTCCAGGAAGTTAGTCCGGTGCACGTTCTCGCGCTGGGTTACAGTCAGCTTGGTCACAATGTGCAACGCGATCAGCGAAGTGGCAGATTCGATCACGAACAAATCGCCCGGGTTGATGTGGTTATCAATATCCCAGATATAGACCTGTCCGTAAAGATTTTCTTCGAAGAAGATTGGGATGCAAAAGCGTTTGACCTTCACACCATCCACCAGGTCAAAGCTTGCTCGAATTTCTGTGGACCCCGGTTCGGCCAGTATGCCCGTGTTGTTGATCGTCGAGGGCACAACCCGATCGAGGATGGCTTCCCAGGCTTTATCCTCCGCATGGAAGACAAAGCTCTTATGGACCTGGTCAGATATTAATGTAGGCGAATGCAAGGCTTGGCTGATAAGTTCAGCGAATTCGTCCATATCCCCGCGGCGAAGCATAACGTCGCGGATCTGGTTGTTGAATTCGTTGATTTTTTCGAGCAGGCGGGTTTGCTCACCGATGATGAAGGTGAAGATCTGTTTCATCAAATCGCCATAAGAAACGTCCGGCGGGATTTTGATAATCGGAAACGCCAGGCGGTTGGCTGTTTGAATCACGCTATCCGGTAATTCATTGATATAGCGTTTTGTTTTAATACCCAAACCGCAAACGCCCTTCTGTGAAAAAATGGGCAGGAGCGTGTTGAAGGCTTCTATGTTATTGGATAATGAGTAAGCTGTAGTTAATAAAAGTTCCCCCGGTCTGACCCAGTCAACAATATCAGGTACCTCCATGACATTGACTGAGGTAATCACGCAGTCCATCCCGGCTTCGCCGGCTATCACTTCCGCGCCAGCCAGCAAATCGACATTGAGGATGTCCCGTAAACGTACTTTCAATGCTTTCAGCATATGCCGTTTCTCATCCTGATAAGTATTGTACCGAAAAATCCGCACCTTTTCATTGTAATATTAAGACAATTAGCAAGGCATTATTGGGCAAGTTGCTGTTAAATCTTCACAATGCGAGTTTGTGTAAGCGTAAATGATGCGAATTTCATGGAAATATGAAACAGTTCAGGATACAATATGGACATGTTGGAGCTGAACATCGCTGCGTATCACCAGGCTCTGCTGGAAAACCAGATGACCACTGAAGACCTGGTTGCCTTTTACCTTGATCGCATCCAGCACTATGACAAAACACTTTCAAGCATCATTTGTGTTAATCCAGCCGCGATCGCGTTAGCGAAAGAATGCGATGACCAGCTTAGGACAACCGGAAAACTGAGCGGGAGCCTGCACGGAGTCCCGGTGCTGGTCAAGGACAACATCGAGACCTCGGATATGCCGACCACAGCCGGGAGTTTGAGCCTTGAAGGCTTCCGGACCGGTAAGGACGCAGATTTGGTGAAACGGTTGAAAGCTGCTGGAGCGATCATCCTTGCCAAGACCAATTTACACGAATTTGCCATTTGGGGTGAATCGATCAGCTCGATCAAAGGTCAAACTTACAATCCGTATGACCTGACGCGTACCCCGGGAGGATCAAGCGGGGGCACTGGCGCGGCCCTGGCAGCCAATTTTGGGCTGGTTGGGATCGGGACCGACACGATCAATTCCATCCGGTCACCTTCCAGCGCCAACAACCTGGTGGGCATCCGACCGACAGTTGGATTGGTGAGCGATGACGGTATTGTGCCTTATTCCCTCACCCAGGATACTGCAGGACCGATGGCTCGAAACGTCGCAGACGCTGTCGCAGTCCTGAAAGTGATTGCCGTCCAGGACCTGCCAGAAGTTCACGTCTCGGACTGCCAAAGGATTGGCGTGCTAAGATCTTTTTTTGGCTCAGAGCCGATTAACGCTGAAGTCAACCGTGTAATGGCACAGACCATTGCAGAATTAAGCCAGGCAGGCGCAGAGATCATCGAGATTGACGACCGTATCCTGATCGGGGAGCTTGTCGCGAATATCAGCGTGCACCTATATGACCTCAAAGCCCACCTCAACAGCTATCTCGAATCTGTGCATGCCCCTTATCCAAGCATTGATGCCATCCTGCAAAGCGGCTTACACCACCCAGGAATCAAAGAGAACCTGGTAAATGCCAACCAAGTGGACATCGCTGGCCCTGAGTATCACGAACGATTAGAAAAACGCGCCTTGCTGCAAAAGCAAATTGAAACTCTCTTTGCCATGCATGAGCTTGACGCTTTGATTTTCCCCCATCAGCAACAACTGGTTTGCAAGGCGGGTGAGAGCCAACTGCAGCGCAATGGAGCGCTTGCCGCTATAACCGGCTTCCCTTCGATCTGCCTGCCTGCAGGCTTTTCCACCCCGACTTCGGAGGCTCCCATTGGGGTGCCGATCGGTTTTGAGCTCTTTGGCCTGCCTGGAAGTGAGTGCCGGCTGATCAAAATATCCGCTCGCTATGAGCAGCAATATCCAAAACGACAACCTCCAGATGAACAGAATTGGTTGTGATTTTTTCCTAATATTTCTTAGCAACAGGTTCGATAATTGTAATTATTAACAAGGAGGAGTCTTCTGGCTGTATGTTAGAATTGTGGTCAATTATGTCTGAACAGATATCTGCGGATGGATATCTCACACACAAAAGCCATAAATCGAAGCGCTAAAAAACGCAGAGAACAAGTTTATGGTCACAAAAGGAGGCTTTTAATGATAAGTAGGTTTGCATACTTTAAGCCCCACAACCTCAATGAAGCAGTTCAATATCTCGAGAAGGAAGAGAAATCCTTTGTCCTTGCAGGCGGCACTGATCTGATGATTCTGCTCCGCAGAAATCTGATCAATGCTGAGCACATCGTGGACATAAAAGCACTCCCCGAGACAGCAGATTTTAGTTTCATTGACGGCGCCGGTTTAACAATCGGCGCTTCTGTTGTGGTTAATCGTGTAGTCGACTCGGAAATTGTCAAGGCCAAGTATCCTGCCCTGAACGAGGCAGCGGCGTCCCTTGCATCTTTCCAACTGCGAAACCGCGCCACAGTGGTCGGCAATATCTGCAACGCCTCACCCGGTGCAGACCTGCCCCCCGCTTTGTTGGTCTACGAAGCAATCGTCAACATTGCCGGGCCTCAAGGCACACGGCAGGTACCACTACACGAGTTTTTCACCGGCGTAAAGCGAACCGTTCTTCAGCGTGGTGAATTGGTGGTTTCGGTGCAGCTACCTGAACCCGGGGAGGGCGATAAGAGTATTTACATCCGCCAGGCACGCTTGCGCGGTCATGATCTCGCGACGGTTGGCGTTGCCAGCCGGATCAAACCTGACGGCAAGGTGGCGATCGGCATCTGCGCTGTTGCCCCAACACCCAAGCGGCTGTTTGCGCTGGAAGATCAGATCAACGAGCGTGGGCTTTCGCAGGAAACCATCGCATGGGCCGCGGAAGCAATCCGTGAGCATATCCGCCCGATCACCGATGTACGTTCTTCGGCACAATACCGCCTGCAGATGGCGTCTGTTTTGCTGAAACGCGGTTTGCTCACCCTTATCGGCAAGGAGGCATAGCCATGGACAACACAAAAGATTGTTCGATGTATACGGAGCATGTTGAATCTGGCAAGCGAAAAATTACCTTGAGCCTGACTGTGAATGGTCAATTTGTCGTTCGCGATATTGACCCGAGTATGACCCTGCTGCACTTCCTGCGGGACAACCTGAAATTGTTCGGCACGAAAGAAGCCTGCGGCGAAGGAGAATGCGGCGCGTGTACCATCATCATGGACGGCAAAGCGGTGACATCCTGCATCATCCTGGCAGTCGAAGCGGAAGGCGCCCAGATCACCACGGTTGAAGGTCTGGCTAAGGATGGAAAACTGTCCATTCTGCAAGAAGAGTTTATCAGCCAGGATGCGCTTCAGTGTGGTTTTTGCACGCCGGGCTTCCTGATGTCAACCCGCGCCTTGCTGGACAACAATCCCGATCCGACTGATGAAGAGATCGTCGAAGTTCTGAGCGGAAACCTGTGCCGTTGTACTGGTTACCATCCGATTATGCAAGCCGTAAAGCGCGCAGCAGAACGTGAACGAAAGGAGTTAGGCCGCTAATGGACGAGAAAAAATACCAATCAAAGTACAAGCGTGTTGGCCAGGCTTACGACCGCAAAGACGCCCAGGAAAAAGTGACCGGGCAAGCGGTCTATGCCTACGACATGGAGCTGCCAGGCATGCTGCATGCCAGGTGCCTCCTCTCGCCGCACGCACGCGCCAGGATCGTCTCGATCGATACCAGTAAAGCTAATGCTCTGCCCGGTGTTCGCGCCGTACTGACGGGTGAGGACTCAGATATCCTGGTTGGGCTCTACATGCAGGACAAGCGCGTTTTAGCCAAGGGCGAAACGCGCTACCATGGAGATGTGGTTGCTGCCGTAGCTGCGGATGATGAAGAAACGGCCGAACGCGCCATTTCGCTTTTGGACGTGGTCTATGAACCACTGCAACCCGTGCACGACGTGGACGAAGCGCTCGAAGCCAAAATCCTGGTTCATGACGACATCAACGAACTGAAACACTATGTGGGCGTTTTCTTCCCCCAGAAAGACTCCAACATCGCCAGTTGGAACAAGAGCAAAAAAGGCGACCTGGACAAAGCATTCGCTGAGTCGGATATGGTTGTTGAAAACGAATTCTCACTCCCAGCCGTTGCCCACGTTCCGATGGAAACCCACGTGGCGATCGTCCAGGCTGACCCCTACTCAAATAAGATCCGGATCTGGTCATCCGCCCAGTCTCCCTTCGCCATTCGCCAGATCATGGCGGATAGCTTTGGCATTTCCGAGTCGGATGTGGAAGTGCATATCCCTTACGTTGGCGGTGGGTTTGGCGGAAAAGCCGGCATCCACCTGGAGCCTCTCGCGGCGTTGCTCTCGAAAGCTGCTGGCGGTTTGCCCGTAAAGGTGCGCGCCACCCGCGAACAGGAATTCAACCAACTACCTACCCGCGCGGGAATGCGCGGACGGATCAAGACCGGCGTGAACCTGGACGGTAAGATCAACGCTGTTAAGGCTGTATATGACTGGGACAGCGGCGCTTATGCTGACTACGGTGTGAACGTTGGAAAGACCGCGGTCTATTCTGGTCTGGGACCCTACTCGGTGGATAACGCCAGCATCGACTCGAAGACCATCTACACTAACAAGGTATTCAGCACCGCCTATCGCGGTTTTGGTCACCTGGAAACCCACTGGTCAATCGAACGTCAGATCGACATTCTTTCCCAGATGCTTAACATTGATCCTTACGAGTTTCGCATGATGAATTTGCTCGAACCAGGCGATCGCACCATCAGCGGCGAATTGGTCACGGAGAGCACCGGCAGCGTTAAGGATTGCCTCACTGCTGTAGTCAAGGAAATCGGCTGGACCGGACGCAAGACGGAAGAAGAGCGTCAGCGCGAATGGAAAACCGGCAAGGTACGCGGCAAAGGCTTTGCGGTTCTGCAGAAAGCCCCAGCCATGCCCGCGAACACTGCATCTTCGGCCATCATGCAAATGAATGGTGATGGGCGTGTGCGCATGATGATCGGCGGCGTGGATATCGGCCAGGGTGCCTACACAGCCATGGCCCAAATCGCGGCCCAGGAACTTGATCTTCCGATCGAACACATAGACATCATGACAGACATCGACACCCGGGCCAACCCCTACGACTGGAACACTGTGGCTTCCAAGTTGACTTTCATGGGTGGTAATGCTGTAATCAATGCCAGCCGTGAACTGCTCCAGAAAATGAAGGAAGTCGCTGCCCAGGTGCTCAAGACAGAACCAAAGTACCTGGCACACGCCAACGGCGAGATTTACCATGTGCACAACCCAGAGCGCAAGTTAACCTACAAACAGATTGCCCTCGGCTATATGTATCCTGGCGGAACGAGCATCGGCGGACCTTTGATGGCAACCGGCACCTATATTGCCGACGGTCTGACCAACCTGCATCCCGAAACCGGTCAGGGCGCCCCCGCTTTGGTCTGGACTTTCGGCGCCCACGCTGTTGAAATTGAAGTAGACGTGGAGACAGGCAGCATCGAGGTACTTAAAGTAGCTTCCGCTTTTGACATTGGCCAGGTGATCAACGAAAAACTGGTTTATGGGCAGATTTGCGGCGGTGTCATGCAAGGTTTGGGCTCCGCCATCCTGGAAGGCTACAAGTTTAGCAATGATGTGAAACTGATGAATCCTTCCTTTACGGATAACAAGATTCCAACCATGAAAGACATGCCCAAGAAAATTGTTCCCATCTATATCGAGAATCCTCAGCACAATGGACCTTATGGCGCGCGCGGTGTGGGAGAACACCCGATGATCTCCATTCCTTCAGCCGTAGGCAATGCTGTCTATGATGCCCTGGGAATTAATTTCCATGTTCTGCCGCTTTCTCCTGAGGCGATTGTGCTCGGAATTGAGAGCGGAAAGAAATCAATCCTTTGCACCGATGTCGACTGCCTTCCTGGTCGATAGGTCAATAAGTTGAAACTATTACGACACCTGAATACCCATGTGATTGCCTTGCGCTCAATGAGCGCAAGGCAATGGGAAGAAAGGAGAGGAGCCCATCAAATTTTGGTTCAGGTAGATTGATTGAAAGTTGAATATTCATATTATTGATAAACATAAAGGAGAAAGTATGAAGTGGTTCACTAAATCAGACAGTACCGTAGGTTACCTTCCTGACGAGACCCCCCCATTCTGGAAGTTGTTACTCTACGCCATCCAGCAGGTTATTGTTATGTTCCCTGCTACGATTACAGTAGCTCTTATCACTAAATTCCACATTTCGACGACCATTTTTGCCAGCGGCTTCGCGACACTGTGTTTCATCCTGGTCACCAAAGGCAAAATCCCCCTGTATTACGGCTCCAGCTTCTCATACATCGGAGCTATCGTCGGCTTGGTCGGCGCGGATTATCTGGGTAGTGTAGCAATCCTTCCGGATGACAAAATCGCGATCGTGACTTTCGGTATCGTGATGTCCGGTCTGGTTTCAATCGCTGCTGGCTTCCTCGTGAAGAAACTCGGCAAGGACGTGATTGACAGGGTTCTCCCCGCCTCGATCACCGGCCCCATCGCCATGGTCATCGGTCTGACATTGGCTGGAAACGCCATGGCCGACGCAGCCCCCGCGGTTGCTGGACCTGGTTTCATTGAGAACCTGCCCTGGATCGTCGCACTGGTCACCTTGATCTCTACGATCCTTTTCTCTGTTTACCTGAAGGGCTTTCTCTCACAGTTGCCGCTCTTCCTTGGCATGGTGGTTGGTGTGATCACCGCTGCCATCCTGACCGCCGCGACTGGTAATGACCTGTTCCGCCAGCTCCCCGAAGCTGTCGCAAACCAGGGCATTTTTGCTCTGCCCCACTTTACCCTTCCAACGGTATACTGGCCAGCCGCACTCGCGATCATGCCTGTCGCCCTTGCCACCATTCCAGAATCCACAGCGCATATCTACCAGTTGGATGTGTACGTGAATGACCTGGCAAAGAAACTCGGCAGCAAGAAGCAATATGACCTCGCAAGCCGCCTTGGCGACAACTTGATCGGTGATGGCGTTGGCGACATGGTCGCTGGCGCTATGGGCGGTCCTGCTGGAACCAATTACGGTGAAAACATCAGCGCCATGGCGATCACCCGCGTGTTCTCCGTGCCTGTGCTGATCACAGCCGCGACCATCGCGATGATCATCGCCTGCTTCACCCCATTGGTGAAAGCCATTTATTCCATCCCCCTGAGTGTTATCGGCGGTTTGGAAATCTACCTGTTCGGTGCCATTGCTGCCCAGGGTATCGCCATCATGATTGACAAGAAGGTTGATATGTTCAGCGCTAAGAATATCGCTGTCATCGCGACCATCTCGGTCATCGCAATTGGCGGACAGTATCGCTTCGGCGGCATGATCCCATTCTTCGGAATGCAACTGCCCGCCCTGGCGACCGCCGCTATCTTCGGTATCGTTTTGAACGCTCTGCTGAACATCGGTAAAGCCAAAGATAAGGCGAAATAAGCATCAGTTAGTTGTCTTGTTGGTTCTGCACCCCCAAAGTTGGGCTCAACTCTGGGGGTGTTTTTTGTGCCAATTTCCATCAAAGAACCCCGTTGCGGCAATAGGACTAATACACCTCAACATTACCGGGGTGGTGCCCAACGTGACGGGAAAGGAATTGCTTTTAAAGAAAGAGCGACTTGATATGGTCGAGGGCTTTGACCATCGAACTTCCAAGATAGATACCTGGAATCCTTTTTACCAGTTCGGGGTCAAAATCAAAAGCAAAGCCTGCATAACAGAATTTTGGTGCGGGTGAAATGGTGTTCAGTTTTGCTTGCGCTCGCAGCAATTCCATGCCTGCGCGGTTAGTGCTGGCGGTGAGTACCACCAGGGCGGGTTTGATCTGCTGGGAGTAATCAGTGAGATCATCCAAATGCAGATTAGCTCCTAAAAACTCCACCCGATAACCCCGGTTTCTCAGCAGCGCGGCCATCATCAAAGCGCCCATCTCGTGTTCTTCAGTCGGAGCGCCCCCAATTAATATTTTTGGTCCTTTATTGACGATGGGCAGTGAAATATAGAGATTGTTCAATCTGCTCAGAAGAAAAGCAGTTGCGAAATGCTCGGTGCTGATCATGAGGTCGCCTTGAACCCAGGCTTGTCCTATGGTGACCAGGGTGGGTGTGATTACTTTTTCAACAAGGGTTTCAAGGTCAAATTTGGAGATCAAGTCCTCGAACAGCCGCGCTGCTTCAACTTCTTCATGCTTCTTTAAAAAACTAAAAAGATCGTCAGCATAACGCTGTACTGGAACTGTACTGACCGTTTTGGTTTGAGCAATCCCAAATGGAATTACTTCGGGCCAGCTATCCTGCGCGATCATGTCGTGAAGGTTAGCCGCAGCCGTGCTGATGGAAACGCCGCTGCTCCTCTTGTGAATAAGCCACCGTAATATTGCCAGATCTCTGTCTGAGTATAGCCGATATTGGTTGTCATCCCGTTCGGGCTTAAGGATGCCGTAGCGCCTTTCCCAGGCGCGCAAGGTCACAGGATTAAGACCAGTCAGGTCGCTGACTCTTTTTACAGGGTATTTAGGTTCATCAGGCAAATCGTTTATCGTGGTCATATATTTTCCATTTGTACAATGGGGATTATACAACAATTATGTTCATCCGCAAGCAAATGCAGAAGGATATCTTGCTGGTTTCACAACAATTAAACGCAACCTAATCAAAACAAGCATTTAGGTATATGATAATGTTCGCGGATGATGACCATCCGATGGAGTGCGAGAGATTGCTCCATCGCTTACATCTTCTGCGAACCGAACCCCTGATCAGTCACCAGGTTTCAATTCTTTTCTTACCGGAGAGAGTTATGAGCATACTTAGCAAGCAATCTCAGCAGACAACCAATTCAAGCGCCCGCCTTTCTTCCAGTGAAAATAAAACCTCACAGAAATTGATAGCTTTTGCTCAGTCGGAAACGCAGGATGTGCTCCAACAGATCAAAAGCCAATCCGATGGCTTAAGTGATGAAGAGGTTAAAGCCCGCTTGGAAGAGCATGGGTATAACGAGATTGCCACTGAAAAAAGGCTTGGAGTATGGGTGCGCTTACTGAAGATGTTCAAGGACCCGTTGAATATCTTGCTCCTGGTACTTGGAATGATATCCATGATCACGAAGGATTTTCGCGCGGGTGTGGTTATCTTTTCGATGGTTATTCTGAGCGTAACATTGCGTTTCGTCCAAGAGAACCGCGCTGACTCCGCCGCGGAAAAGCTTAAGGATATGGTCAGTACCACCGCAACAGTGCAGCGAGCAGGCGTACGAATTGAAATACCTTTAAAAGAACTTGTTCCGGGCGATATCATTTTCCTTTCTGCCGGCGATATGGTCCCGGCGGACGCACGGGTTTTGGTTGCGAAAGATCTGTTCATTAACCAGTCCACACTGACAGGGGAATCCATCCCGGTGGAAAAAACCGAAGCTCCAGCTGGTGCGGACATCAAGAATCCCCTGGAATTACCGAATATCTGCTTCCTGGGTTCCAACGTGGAAAGTGGGACGGGAACTGCAGTAGCCGTACACACGGGAAAATCGACCTACTTTGGTTCCCTGGCAAGCAGCATCACCAGCCAAAGACCGCAAACCAGTTTTGATCAAGGGATCAACAAGTTCACCATGTTGATGATCCGCTTCATGATGATCATGGTTCCCGCGGTTTTCCTGATCAACGGTTTCAGCAAACATGATTGGCTCCAGGCTTTCCTTTTCGCGGTCGCGGTCGCGGTTGGAATGACCCCGGAGATGCTTCCGATGATCGTCACGACCAACCTTTCGCAGGGTGCTATTGCCATGTCAAAGAAGAAAGTGATCATCAAAAGGCTGAATTCCATTCAGAATTTTGGCGCAATGGACGTGCTTTGCACGGATAAGACCGGCACCATCACCCAGGGAAAGATCATCCTGGAAAGACATATCGACCCTCGAGGTAATCCCAGCCAGAAGGTTTTGGAATTCGGTTACATCAACAGCTACTTTCAGACCGGGCTCAAGAATTTGATGGATGAAGCCATTCTGCAACATGATGATGAACATGCCTTTATCCACGATAAATGGAGAAAAATTGATGAGATCCCCTTTGATTTCAACCGGCGGCGCATGTCGGTTGTGGTTGAAGATGAAAGCGGATTGAATATGCTGGTCTGCAAGGGGGCTGTGGAAGAAGTGATGGGGCTGTGCAACCGCGTGGAAGTTGACGGTCAGATTTTTGAAGTCTTACCAGAACACACCGAGCATCGAAAGAAACGGGTTGCCGATCTCAACTCGGAGGGCTTCCGCGTGGTGGCTGTGGCGTACAAGCTGATGCCTGACGCCCCCGATGAACCCATTTACACCGTCAATGACGAGAAGGATATGATCTTGGCGGGATTCCTGGCGTTCCTTGATCCGCCCAAAGAAACAGCCCTGGAAGCAATTGAAAAGCTGCACGATCTCAAGGTGGATGTCAAGATCCTCACAGGCGACAACGACGGGGTCACACGCCGGATCTGCAGCCAGGTGAATCTGCCGGTGGAGCATATTGTGCTTGGCTCAGATATCGACGCGATGTCGCCTGATGAGCTTGCAAAAGCTGTTGAAGAGAACACGGTTTTCGCCAAGCTTTCGCCAGCGCATAAAGAAATAATCATTGCCACGCTGCGGAAGAATAAGCATGTCGTGGGTTTTATGGGGGATGGCATCAACGACGCGCCGGCTCTCAAAACCGCTGATGTGGGCATTTCAGTTGACTCCGCGGTGGATATCGCCAAAGAATCTTCCGCCATTATCCTATTGGAGAACAACCTGCTCATCCTGCAAGAAGGCGTGGTTGAGGGTCGAAAGGTATTTGGCAACATTATGAAATATGTGAAGATGGCTGCCAGTTCCAACTTTGGGAACATGTTCAGCGTGGTTGGCGCGAGCGCTTTTCTGCCATTCCTGCCCATGCTGCCAATCCAGGTGCTTGTCAACAACCTGCTCTACGATTTTTCCCAAACCACCATTCCCACCGATGAAGTCGACAAGGAATGGCTGGTAAAGCCGCGCAAGTGGGGGATTGAGGGACTGCAGCGCTTTATCCTATTCATTGGACCGATCAGCTCGATATTTGACTACCTCACATATGCCCTGATGCTTTTCGTTTTCAACGCTGGGAAGAATCCAGCCTTGTTCCGTACAGGTTGGTTCGTCGAGAGCCTTTTCACCCAAACGCTGATCATTCATGTCATTCGAACCAACAAGATCCCATTTATTCAAAGCCGGGCGAGCACGCCTCTGATACTGACATCATTGTTGATTGTCACAATTGGTGCCTTTTTGCCTTTCTCTCCGCTCGCCAGCACCCTTGGATTTGTGCCGCTGCCGGCTGCTTATTGGGGTTACCTAGCCGCAATGCTGCTGTGCTATGTGACGTTGACGCAATTGGTAAAGACCTGGTTCCTGCGCAAATTTGGGGAGTAAGCACCTTTTTGATATATGATCACGAAGAATAATTGCGCTCTCTGGGGCGGATTTATTAGTGCATCTTGCTATGTGTATAGATACGATGGCAATTTAGCTCTATTGGGGCATAAAAGATCCCAGGTAAATTTATCCCCCTATCCCCTAATTGATAAACATCTTCTCAATCAAATCATTCGGTTTTCTTGTGTTCGCCACGTAGTGGAAGTTCTTTGATCCTCATCTTGCCGAGCGAGACAAATATCATCAACAAGCCTGCTCCAAAGGTGGCAATGCCCAGGAATATGATGAGCCACATCATCAACGGGGAAATATTCTCGAAGGGGCTTTTGTATCCAGCTGCAGTAAACGGACCGGCAGCAATGATCCACACGAATGGCCCGATTGCCATGACCAAGCCTAACGCGATGGTCACAATCCCAATGATGAACCAGGCCCAGTGCGTCCGCAGAAGAAAGCCGACTCCCACTCCTACCATTACTATTCCGAGGACTAATCTTAAATAGTCAACGGGGGGGTGGAGCACACTTAATATAATCATAGCTAAACCTGTCAGAATCAACACCACTACCCCGATTGTTCCGCAGGTGATACAACCTTTGGTATCACTATCCAACGAGATCTCGTTATCGTCTTCTGTCATGTCAAACTCCGTTACATGTCGACCTTATTTAGTTGAGAGTGTAGTTTTGAAGTTGTTACGTATCCGAATGGTTATGCCAGCGATTGTTGACAAATCGCCTGATGAGTTCATTATACTCCTGACCCTTCAGCCTGAATTTTGGTGAACCTGTATTTCACAAAGGAACAGATTCGATAAGGAAGGATATCCCAATCCGCTATGTCCAACACTTCAATCGTATATAATCAACCTCAGACCCGCCTGCATCAGAGCGGAAGGTCAGGAGGAAGTGAAATGAAATTTTCCTTAAAAGTGATTGTTGTGGTTTTGATTGCTTTTTCGCTGGCCTTATCAGCTTGCGGTGGGTCACCCACTGATGAAACAAAACCGGAGGTTCAAGTGAACAATACTCCCGCCAACACTCCCACTCCAGAACCAATGCTCTCCGTCCCTGCTGAGATCAGCGGAGAAGTGGTTTATGTGCCCTTCCCAGTTAAGATTACCGTGGATGGAGACCTGTCAGATTGGGCAAACATCCCCGCCATTACCGTCGACCGGGGACCCATGCCCTCAGCAGACCCAGCAGAAAACGGGTCTTTCACGTTTTCGGTTGCCGCGGATCTTGAGAACCTCTACATCACGATGCAAATGCCGGACAAGACCCTAATCACAGGCAAACACGGCACGGAGTTTTGGAATGAGGACTCGATGGAGTTTTACATCAATGCTTCGGGCGATCTTGGCGCCACATCTTACAGCCTGAAAATGATGCAGGTCAATATCAATGCCTCCGACATCGGAAACACCGATCCGAACGCCCTAACCATTACAGGCGTCTTCAGCTCCGACGCGAAAGTGAGCGGGTTCGTCTTCAAAACCGCGGATGGCTGGGGCTTTGAAGCCGCTCTATCGCTGAAAGATCTGCTTGAGGTAACTCATGGTAAAGAGTTCGGCTTCCAGGCACAAATCAACGGAGCTTCTGCGCAGGATCGGGATATCAAACTGATCTGGTCAAACGCTGATAATTCCGACAACTCGTGGCAAAACCCGAGCCTGTTCGGCCGCGCGCTGTTCTTTGAACTCGGAAGAACGGACATCCCGCAGCCGAGCGTTGTCGCCGCGGTGCCTGAGCCAACACCAACACCCGGTCCGGAGGTCATTCCGCCGCTGGTGAGCGTCAACCAAGTGGGATATTTCGTGAATGGCGAGAAGATTGCGTTGGTCGCATCTGAAGCCTCTGAACCCTTACCTTGGGTACTAAAAAACGCCGCGGGTGAGGAAGTGAGCAGTGGACTGACGACCTTCAAAGGCAAGGATGGCAACTCCGGTGACACTCTGCACGAGATCGATTTTTCTCCCTTTGCAGAACCCGGCGAAAGGTACACCCTGGAAGCCGCAGGAATGAAGAGCGTGCCTTTCAGCATCTCTGACGACCTTTACAGCCTTTTGAAGCACGACGCCCTGGCCTACTTTTACCTGAACCGCAGTGGGATTGCGATTGAAGAAAAATACGCGGGTAAGGACTTGGCGCGCCCGGCAGGGCACGTCACGGATGCCAATGTGACCTGTTACAAGGGCACAGACGCTGATGGCAAGGATTGGCCGGGCTGCGACTATACCCTCAACGCATTGGGCGGTTGGTACGACGCCGGCGACTTCGGCAAGTACGTGGTCAACGGCGGCATCACCGTCTGGACTCTGCTCAATCTCTATGAACAGGGTTGGGAAGGCTTCCCTGATGGCTCCCAAATGATCCCGGAACAAGGGAATGGCATCCCGGACCTGCTGGATGAAGCCCGCTGGGAAATTGAGTTCCTGCTCGCGATGCAGGTGCCCGAAGGTCAGCCCAAAGCCGGCATGGCGCACCACAAACTCCATGATGAATCCTGGGCTGGCATGCCTATGGTTCCTCCAACCGAAGTGAATAACGATAACGAACATGCGCTGCCCGGGCAGGGCCGCTACCTGTTCCCGCCAAGCACGGCTGCCACTCTTAACCTGGCTGCCACCGCCGCGCAGTGCGCGCGGATCTGGAACGGTCTGGATCAACCCTTCGCGGATCGCTGCCTGGCTGCAGCCGAAACCGCCTGGCAGGCGGCACTGGAGAACCCTGGCATCTACGCCGGCAACACCCCCGGCGTTGGAGGCGGCAACTATCCGGATGAGAACCTTAGCGATGAATTCTATTGGGCGGCAGCAGAGCTATTCATCACCACCGGCAAAGAGGAATACAAGGAATACCTGCTGAGTTCCAAGGATTTCGCCGCGGCGGACGCTTTTGATTGGGGGCACGTGGCGCCGCTGGGTACTATCTCGCTGCTGAGCCACGAAACCTCGCTTTCTGCAGAGCAGAAGGCTGCTCTGCAACGGGCAATCATTGCTTACGCCGATGAGCTGCTCAAGGTGCAGGAGCAGGATGGCTACAAGGTGCTGATTGACGAGGATTACCCCTGGGGCTCAAATGGGCTCATCATGAACAACATGCTGCTGGTGAGCATGGCCTACAAACTCAGCGGTGAAGCGCGCTACCTGGACAGCGTGCGCCTGAGTATGGATTACATCCTGGGGCGAAACGCTCTTAATAAAAGCTTTGTCGCAGGGTATGGCGCTTACCCAATGCGCCATCCGCATCACCGCTTCTGGGCAAATGACCCCGCGAGCGGTTTCCCGGCTCCTCCCGCCGGAGCGCTTTCAGGCGGACCCAACTTCAACCCAGCCGATCCAGCTGCGGACGCAGCGGACCTGATGAGCCAACCGCCCTCCAAGCGCTACCTGGACGACCTGCAGTCCTATACCACCAACGAGGTTGCGATCAACTGGAACGCGCCGCTCGTGTGGGTTGCTGC
>CAYUGV010000013.1:0-2361 GCA_964444335.1 uncultured Anaerolineaceae bacterium
GATTTCTTCGGTTGAGATGTGGTGCCAATGCTTGCTTAGAAGGGTATCCATTTTTCCTCTTTCATTTTTTGTCTTTCATTTTTTGTACAATATAATTATTTCAAAATGTACAGCTTTTTTCCAGTTGTTTCTCCAGCTAATGGCGATTTGTATAATCTATTTCGCTTTACGGTTGTTCAGTCTGGCTATCGAGCCCTGTCTCTGCCCTTATCACTAACCATGATGGTCTTTTAAGTTTTGATGATAGAGAAAACGTCTTTGCAATTTACTGCCATCACGCGGTGTGCGTTTGCGGTGTACACATCAAACCCACAAGCTGTTTGATTGGCGAGCAATCGTTTATAATCAAAACCGGAAAGACACATTGGATTTCACGAGATTTCTTTGGTTTTCCCCGCCCCAATTACTGGACAAATTCGGGATTTATTGTAAAATAGTCTTTTGCAAGTATAGAGGAATTATTTTTGGAGGAAGAAGTTGGCAAATATTAAGTCTCAGATCAAACGAAACAAGCAAAATCAGGCTGCACGCCTGCGCAATCGCGTTTACCGCGGCTCAGCTCGCACTTTCCTGCGCAAAGCTCAGTCCGCTCTTCGCACTGAAGATGCTGAAAAGTCCCAGGTGGAAGTACTGAATGCGATCCGCGCTCTGGACAAGGCTGCTGCCAAGGGTGTTATCCACAAGAACAACGCCGCGCGCCGCAAGTCTCGTTTAATGGCTCGCTTTAATAGCTTAGACAAGTAAGTTTTCTCTTTTTACACACCGAGGCTCCCTTACCGGTTGGTGGGGAACCTCTTTTTTTCGTTAAGCGAAAGTTACGTCTGTTTGAGGAAACCCGGAAAGCTCATAACTCTGCTAAACTCTGATCCTCAATGTTATAATCGCCCAAGACTTATAGTGAGAGACCTATGTTTGACGATGTAAAAAACCAACTAACTCAGATTATTGACGGGTTCTGCCAATCTCGCGGACTGCCCTCTGGCAAAGTGGAGTTCCGAAACATCCCCTTCAGCGGGGAATGGGGCATCGCCGCGCCGCTCTTCCCGTTGGCAGCAGCAGACCCTGATAAGACCATCCCGGTCCCCAAGAGAGCCCAGGAATATGCTGAAATCCTGAAAACGCAGGTGTCAGATTTGCCTGGTTTCTCACGGATCGAAGCCGTCAAGGGATACCTGAACCTGTATTTCGAGCCCCATCAGTATGCTGAACGGGTGGTGAGCACGGTCCTGGAGCAAGGTAAAACCTTTGGCTCACAGGCGCAACAGGGCAAACAGGTGATGGTGGAGTATTCCAACCCCAACACCCACAAACCACTGCATGTCGGTCACCTGCGGAACGTAATTTTAGGCGGCTCAGTCTGTAACATCCTCGAGGCGAGCGGTAAGAAGGTGGTTCGCGCCAACTACATCGGCGACATCGGATTGCACGTGATCAAATGGATGTGCAACTACGAGATGTACCATGCTGGCGAGCAGCCTGGTCATGATACGATGCGCTGGATGGCGGACCTCTACGCGGAGGCAGACAGGCGATTTGTGAGTGAGCCTGAGTTTGAAGCTGCGGTGAGAGCCTATTTCGGACGCTGGGATGCCGGCGAGCAGCACCTGAAAGATCTTTGGAAGCAAACCCGTGACTGGTCAATGGAAGGTTTCGACCAGGTTTACAAACTCTTGGGTGAGCATTTCGACCGGATCTACTTTGAAAGCGAAGTGGAAGAGCCTGGAAAGGCGATGATCGACCAGTTGATCGAAAGCGGGCTGGCTGAAGATGGCCGCCCCGAAAACCCGGTCATCATCGACCTCGACAAAAAATTGGGCACCAAAGAGGAATACCGGGTGGTGGTCATTTTGCGCTCCGACGGCACCTCTTTGTATGCCACCAAGGAAATCCCCCTGGCGATCATGAAATTCACGGAATATGACCTTGATCAATCCATTTATGTGATCGATGTGCGCCAGTCACTGCATATGAAACAGATGAGCAAGGTGTTGGAGCTGATGGGTTACCCATGGGCTAACCGGATGCAACACCTTGCATATGAGATTGTCAATTTGCCAGGGAATGTCACCATGTCTTCCAGGGATGGTACAGTGGTGCTTTTGGACGACCTGATCCGCGAAGCGACACAGCGAGCTCTCGAAGTGGTGAGGGAGAAAAACCCCTCGTTGGACGCTAAGACGATGCAAGATGTGGCGGAGAAAGTAGCGTTGGGTGCCATTAAATACCCAATGATCTCGCGTGAAAACACCAAAATTGTCACCTTCGACTGGGACACCGCGCTTGACTTCAATGGACAATCCGCGCCTTACATTCAATATGCAGTGGTGCGTGCCAACAGCATCCTGCGCCGGCTTAATGAGC
>CAYUGV010000013.1:2461-20297 GCA_964444335.1 uncultured Anaerolineaceae bacterium
TTCAAACCTTCGCTGCTTGCTACCTACGCTTTTGAGCTTGCCCAGTCCTTCAACGATTTTTACACCCAATGCCCTGTGCTCTCAGCCCAAGGCTCAGCCCGGCTTTCGCGCCTGGTGCTTGTACAAGCAGCCAAGGTCGCCCTCGAGAATGCGTTATCTTTGCTTGGAATTCAGTCACCGCAAGTGATGTGAAGTAGAATTAGAACAATCAAAATCAAAGGAGAAACATATGAGTCGAATTCGTACACTAATCATGGGGGCAGCAGGCCGGGATTTCCACAACTTCAATACTTTCTATCGCGACAACGAAAAGTATGAGGTGGTTGCCTTTACCGCGACCCAGATCCCTAACATCGACGGAAGAAAATACCCCGCCGAACTTGCTGGAAAACTGTATCCAGACGGCATCAAGATTTACCCCGAATCAGAATTACCTGAACTGATCAAGAAGTTCGAAGTTGATGAAGTCGTATTCGCTTACAGTGATGTTCCTTACGATTACGTGATGCACAAATCTGCCCTGGTCAACTCCCTTGGAGCTGACTTCCGCCTGATGGGCACCAAAGAAACCCAGGTCAAATCCACCAAACCCGTGGTGGCGATCTGCGCCGTTCGTACTGGCTGCGGAAAAAGCCAGACAACCCGCCGCGTTGCCGCAATCCTCCAGGAAATGGGTCTGAAAGTGGCTGCTATCCGCCACCCCATGCCCTATGGCGATCTGGTGAAACAGCGCGTGCAGCGCTTTGCGACCTATGCTGACCTCGACAAGCACGAGTGCACTATCGAGGAACGCGAGGAATACGAACCCCATCTCGACAACGGCGTCATCGTCTACGCTGGTGTGGATTATGAAGCGATCCTGCGCGAAGCGGAAAAAGAAGTGGATGTCGTCCTGTGGGATGGCGGAAATAATGACTTTGCTTTCTACAAACCTGACCTGCAGATCACTGTGGCAGATCCCCTGCGCCCCGGGCATGAGAGCGCCTACTATCCTGGTGAAGTCAACGTGAGAGTAGCGGATGTGGTCGTGATCAACAAGGTCGACACAGCCAATCCCGAAGATGTTATCAAGGTGCGCGAAAATATCCACAACATCAACCCCAACGCGGTCATCATTGAAGGCGCTTCCCCGATTTACGTGGATGATCCCGAAGCAATCCGTGGCAAGCGTGTGTTGGTGGTGGAAGATGGTCCAACCCTGACCCACGGCGGCATGAAAATTGGCGCTGGTTGGGTGGCTGCCCGCCGCTTTGGCGCAAAGGAAATCGTTGATCCCCGACCATTTGCGGTCGGCGAAATCCTCGCCACCTACAAAAAATATCCCGATACTGGCAAGATCCTGCCAGCCATGGGTTATGGCGAGCAGCAGATCCGTGACCTCGAGAAAACCATCGAGAACGCAGATGTGGACATGGTCATCATCGGAACTCCGATCGACCTGACCCGTGTCATGAAGATCAACCGCCCAAGCCAGCGCGTGCGCTACGAGCTTGAGGAAATCGGCAAACCTGACCTTGAGGACATTCTTAAGAAGAAATTCGGAAAGTAGTTCTCTGCTTATCAAGCAACCGGTCAGGCAACTGGCCGGTTGCTTTTTAAAGGGGAAGGAAGCACGCCGACCATCCGCAAAGCAGGTTGGGATTGTGATAAACTCACCCTAACCAAAAACGAAAGAGCAACTATGTTTATTGATTCTGTTCAAATAAATATCGCGTCTGGTAAAGGCGGCGATGGAATGGTGCATATGCACCGCGAAAAATACCGTCCGCGTGGTGGTCCCGATGGCGGGGATGGAGGCAAAGGCGGAGATGTGATCTTTGAGGTTGTCCCGACCCTGAATACTCTCAGCCATTTCCATCAGAATGAGAACTTCTTTGCTGCCGCGGGAAAGAATGGCGGACCTTCCAATCGCAGCGGTCGCTCCGCGGATGACCTGGTTATCCAGGTTCCACCTGGCACCTCAATTTATGACGACGATAAGGCAGAATTGATCGGCGATCTCGTATTGCCTGGTCAACGTCTTACGGTTGCCAAAGGTGGACGGGGCGGCAAGGGCAACCAGCATTACGCCACCAGCCGAAATCAGATGCCACTCACCGCGGAAAAAGGCGAGCCTGGTCAGGAATTCACCATCAGGCTCGAATTGAAATTAATTGCGGATGTTGGGCTGGTTGGCCTGCCGAATGCTGGAAAATCGTCCATTTTAGCCGCAACAACGAACTCCAGACCCAAGATTGCCGATTATCCCTTCACAACGCTTGAACCAAACCTGGGCGTGGTAAAGCTCGACCAGGAAAGCAGCTTCGTGATGGCGGATATTCCCGGTCTGATTGAAGGGGCTTCAATGGGCATAGGTTTGGGTTTTGATTTCTTGCGTCACATCCAGCGCACCCGCCTGCTCATCCACGTATTGGATGGCCTTTCGGAGGATCCGTTGGACGATTACCACACCATCAATGCCGAGCTGGAACTCTTTGATGATCTGCTTGGAAAACGCCCTCAAATTGTGGTTCTAAACAAAATGGACCTGCCGGATGTGGTCGCAAAGTTTGAAACACTGCGCGCAGAATTTAAGAGTCTGGGAGTGGAATTGATGCCTATCTCGGCAGTCAGCCAGTTCAACCTGAAAGAGCTGATGTGGAAGGTTTTCACGGCTTTGGGTGAGCTGCCTGAAGAGCATGTTGAGGCTGAAATGCCGATTTACCGGGCGGAAGTTGACCCGAACGCTTTTGAGATCGAAAAGACCGAAGATGGTTACGTAGTCTCGGGAGCACGCATCGAAAAAGCAGCCGCGATGACCTACTTTGACCAGCCTGGTTCCGTGCGTCGCTTCCAGAAGTTGATGGCGGGACTAGGCGTTGAAAAAGCTCTTCGAGCCGCAGGCATCCAGCAGGGCGATAGCGTCATTGTTGGAGAGTGGGAATTGGAGTGGCAGGACTGATTTGACATTAAATGCGCACGGTTTGGGTGAGGGGGGCACCCAAGCCGTGCGCAACTCCATTATCGCACTATTACCATGTATTGTCAATGCTAATTGATGCAATACATGAACAAATTGATATAAATTCTCTCAAAATTAGTACACAACAAAGCCTTTAGCATTCGCTATGCCCGCAGGTATAGCACTTGCGGCAGCCCTCTTCGTTGATCATAGTTGCCTGGCCACACTCGGGGCAAAGCTCGCCAATCTTGTGGATGGGGGAGTCTATTCCAGGCATGGGAATTTGTTCGATGGGTCGTTCTGGGATGACTTCTTCCTTCTCCCAATGCTGTTGGAAGAGGTACTCATCCAGGGCTTTAGCGATCCCATCGGGTAGAGAGCGCACGCGGTTCGGACCGAAACCGAGCGACCTGCCGCCGCCGATGCCAGCCAGTTGTTCCATGACCAACTTTAGCCGTTCACGCGGTTCAATCGGGGAAGCCAATCGAAGAATGTAGGAGATCAAACGTCCTAAAGCTTCTGAATGGGCGGCAGTCTCGGAGCCTGCCTTGGCTGTGTTGATGAAAACCTCAAAGGGCTGTGAGCCGCCATTCTCATTGATGGTAACAAAAGCCTTTCCCAGGGGTGTTTCAATGGAATAGGTGTAGCCATGCAACGTACGCGGGCGAGGTTTTTTGCTGTCCTTCCAGAATGAAAGCTGCGTCTCCTGGCCGCCTTCGAAGAGCGTGGGTAACAGGGCGGGAGCACCCTCTTTCTTTTCCTTGGTCGCCTTGGTCTCCAGCACCACTTTGTCGCGGGACCCGGTGATGTAGACTGTAATGCCTTTGCAGCCTAATTTCCAGGCAGTCATGAAAGCAGCGCTCACCTCTTCTTCAGTGGTGCCTTCCGGGAAGTTGATGGTCTTGCTCAGGCTGTTATCGACGAAACGCTGCAGGGCAGCCTGGATGTGGATGTGTTCGTCGGCCGTAATATCAGACGAAACCACGAAAACGTTGCGGATGTGCTGCGGTAGTTGCTCTATGTGCTGGCAACTGCCTAGCTCAATGACTTGCTTAACAATCAATTCCTTCGTCTCTTCGGGCAAACTGGCTGCGTTGAGGGCTTCCTGGAAGAAGGGACTGACGTAGTTGAGAAGCAGATCATTGCCGTTGTCGTTGACATGCCGGACGTAAGCAAGCGCGAAAACGGGCTCGCAGCCGTAGCCTTCACAGCCTGCGACTGTACCAATCGTACCCGTGGGAGCAATAGTGGTTTGGGCTGCATTACGGATGCCGTGG
This sequence comes from uncultured Anaerolineaceae bacterium, assembly GCA_964444335.1. Classification (GTDB taxonomy): domain Bacteria; phylum Chloroflexota; class Anaerolineae; order Anaerolineales; family Anaerolineaceae; genus Mesolinea. Next base: position 6,680 of record CAYUGV010000013.1, read on the forward strand.
GTCTTTATTCCCTCGACGATCCGCTGCCAGTCCAACGCTGGTCTCTGCCAATCGCGTTTGTGGGGCGTAAGCGGGGTGGGTGGTTGCCATGCCAGGTTCTCGGGATCGTAGATGCTTCCCTTGATGGCAGGGAAAGTGCCAAGCTCTTGTGCCATCTCGACACTGGTTTCCATCGAGAAGTAGCGAATGAATTCCATCACCTGCCCGCAGAACTCCAGCGACTCTTCCGAGCCGTAACGCACTCCGCAGTGGTACATCAAATCGGCCAGGCCCATGATGCCCAAACCGATGCGGCGCGCCTTGTGGGCAGCTTCCTTGAGTTCGGGCACAGCTGGGACATACGCGTTTTTATCCACAACGTGATCAAGAAATCGCGTGGCAGTCTTGGTCACCTGGCGCAGTTTTTCCCAGTCGACCGTGCCATTTTCGCCGAGCATTTGAGCCAGGTTGATCGATCCAAGGCAGCAATTTTCATAGGGTCCCAACCACTGCTCGCCACAAGGGTTCGTTGCTTCAAGCTCGTATAAATGGGGAACTGGGTTGAACCTGTTAGCAGCATCCAGGAAGAGCGCGCCTGGTTCACCGTTGTGATGAGCCTGCTGAACAAAGAGGTTGAACAACTTGCGCGCTTTAATGGTTTTGAAAACCTTGATCGGAACGCCAGCCCGTTCAGCCGCGTCGATCGTGCCGCGGAATCCTTTATAAGCAGGGTGATGGACGTCCGGGAAACGCAGGTCCCAATCCGCATCATCTTCAACAGCCTGCATAAATTTATCAGTGATGCCGAGAGAAATGTTGAAGTTGGTGATAGCCATTTCACTGGTTTTGCATTTGATGAAGGCTTCCACGTCCGGATGATCGACGCGTAGCACACCCATGTTCGCTCCACGGCGGGTACCGCCCTGGGCGATTTCACCAAAGGCATCATCGTACACTTTCAGGAAACCAACTGGACCGGTGGCCTGCCCGGCAGAGGTGTTCACAATGGAACCCTGCGGACGGAGGCGTGAGAAGTTGAACCCGTTCCCACCGCCAGTTTGTTGGATCAGAGCGGCATTGCGCAGGGTGCTGAAAATCCCATCTGAGGCTCGCCCCATATCATCCGAGATAGGCAGCACAAAACAAGCTGCTAATTGCCCTAAAGGAGTGCCTGCGCCGGTGAAAGTCGGGGAGTTGGGGAAGAAGGATTTTGAAGCCATCATGCGGTAAAAGTCTTCAGCCAGGGCTTCCTGATCGTGTTTCCGGTCGGGGACGTCTGCCACATGCCAGGCGACACGCCAGAACATCTCATCAATGCTCTCGATCGGATTCCCATCATTGCCGCGTCGCAAGTAGCGCTTCGCGAGCACCTGGCGAGAGTTATCCGTCAGGTCAATTTTTGGCAAACCCTCCGGAATTGGGGGTGTTTGGAGTAATCCCGAGTTTGTAACAGTCGGTTCTGGCATAATAGTCCTCTAAAGGTTTATTTTTCTTCTTCAGAAAGCAAATGGTCGATCTCGTCGCGGATGGCGTGGAGATCGTCCATGCGCAAGTAGACGGATGCATAGCGGATATAGGCGATGTGGTCCAGTTTTAGCAGGCCTTTAATCGCAAGATCTCCTACTACACGTGAATTGATTTCAGAACGTCCCCGTTTCTGTAATTCAGCTTCGATCTCATTCACCAGGTTGTTGAGTGCAGCCGCAGGAACAGGGCGCTTAGCGCAGGCAGTTCGCAGGCCGGCAAGCAGTTTCTCGCGGTCGAATTCCTCACGGGTACCGTCTCGTTTGATCAGGAGAGGAGTGCTCATGATCGTCCGTTCGATGCTGCTGAAACGCTGGTGGCAGCTGTCACACTCCCGGCGGCGGCGAATAACACCATGGATGACGTCTTTGGTGGTGTCAACAACGCTCGAATCTGTAGATTGGCAGTACGGGCACTTCATAAATGAACTCCTCAAAAAAAGTTGAACCCCTAAATGTGGGGGGTTCATGCATCTCACCCCTACATGTAGTATCACGATTTTAGCACATGGAATTGGAATCAACAAGAAAAATCATGTTAACAATCTTAAAGATTTTAACATTTTAAGAGTGGGCTTTTCCTTGCGCATAGATTCGGTATTTATCGACTGTGCGACCGATTCTTGGCTGTTTGTTAAATCCGAAAGAGGAATTTACTTGGACAAATTATTGTATCGAGGCTAATTATGCAGAAGAAAAGGAGACTGATTTACTGACAGATCATGAATACCCAACTCGCATAGTTACCCTCTAAAAAAACAGCCCGAGAAATTCCCAGGCAGATAAAAACGTTCAGGAATAAAACCTATTCGTTAACGGGTTTGCATCTTTGCCGAGATTCTTCCTCCGAATTTACGGAGGAAGAATCGAATCAGCACAGTCAGGAGATCCTGATAAACCTTTTAATGGCTTGAGCGTTTGCTCAATTCCCGTCGAACAAATGCCGGAAGGGTGATGTCCACATCACTGGTATAAACGTATTCCTCCTGCTTTTTCGGCTGGGATTGTTGCGCGTTACTGACGTTCTGTGCCCGGGTATCGCTGATGCTTAGGCGCTCCTGCTGTTGACGGGGAAGCTCCTGGCGAAAAAAAGCGGGCTCCGCCTCCAGGGGAGGCGTAGGGCGATCAAAGCCGGTGGCGATCACGGTGATGCGGATGTTATCACCCATGTTCTCGTCGACAACTGCGCCGAAGATCAGGTTCACGTCCGGGCTGGCGGTTTCCTTGATGATTGCAGCTGCCTGGTTGACCTCAAACAGCGAGAGGTTGGTGCCGCCGGTGACATTGAAGAGAATACCGCGGGCGCCGTTGATGGTGACATCCAGCAGTTGGCTCGAAATAGCCTGTTCAGCCGCGATCTTGGCACGGTCCTCACCGGAAGCCTGACCCACAGCCATGAGGGCTGCTCCACCTTCGGACATGATGGTGCGTACATCAGCAAAGTCGAGGTTGATCAGACCAGGGATGGTAATGAGTTCGGAGATCCCCTGAATGCCCTGGCGCAGGACGTCATCTGCCATGCGGAAGGCGTCGTTGAGCCCGACATTTTTCGTGACGATTTGCAGCAGGCGATCGTTGGGGATCACGATCAGCGTGTCGGCATGTTCCTTGAGCCGCATCGCGCCTTGCTCAGCTGAGCGGGAGCGATGAGCGCCTTCAAAGGAGAAAGGTCGAGTCACAACACCGATGGTGAGAGCGCCGATTTCCTTGGCAATCTGCGCGACCACGGGAGCCGCACCAGTGCCGGTACCGCCGCCAAGACCAGCAGTAACGAAGACCATATCCGCACCTTTAAGCACTTCGTACAGTTCTTCGGCTGATTCTTCAGCAGCTGCCTGACCGATTTTGGGGTCGCCGCCAGCGCCCAAACCACGGGTGGATTTGTCGCCAATGCGCACACGCGTCTGCGCCTGCGATTTCAGCAGCGCCTGGGCGTCAGTGTTGATCGAAATGAATTCGATCCCCTGCAAACCCTCAGCAATCATACGATTGACCGCGTTACAGCCACCGCCACCAACACCTACTACCTTGATTCTTGCGAATGATTCAGTTTGTTTTGCTTCCATTTTGATCTCCTCTATTTGTGTGCTTGTATGATTGATTATGGCAACATCCGCTTGAGCCAATTCACAATGCCATCCGCTTTGGCGTTGTTGTTAGCTCTCTGCGATTTACCAGGTCGCTCAGGAGCGATCTGGGTTGTTTCACTGAAAAGGATGCCCCAGTCCAGGAGTCCTACGCTGGTTGCATAGGCGGGGCTAGATATTTGGTCGGTGAGCCCGACCATACGCTCGGGTTTGCCAACACGGGCTGGCAGACCGATCACTTTGCTCGCCAGTTTACGAATGCCAGGCAACTGGCTGCCGCCACCGGTCAGCACCAAACCTGCCGGCAGGAGCGAGTCATAACCGGAGTGTTTGATTTCCTGGTGGACCATCATGAAGATCTCTTCCACCCGGGCTTCAATGATATTGACCAACTCACGCCGCTCAACCTTGGTGCTCTGTTCGGAACCGAAAGTGATCACATTGAAAGACTCATCCTCGCGGATGTCTTCGAGGACGGCATAACCGTGCTTAAGTTTGACTTCTTCCGCCACTTCGAGGGGCAATCGCAGCCCCTGGGCGATATCAGATGTGACAAGATCGCCTCCGACGCCGAGGACATTGGCATGAAAAACGTCACCTTTGACATAAATTGCCACACTGGTGGTGCCGGCGCCAAGATCTATCACCGCCACACCCATTTCACGCTCAGTTTCCGAGAGGATGCTTTCGCCAGACGCGAGGGGATTGAGTACAAACTGAGAAACATCAATCCCGGCCATGGAAATGCACTGGCGCAGGTTTTCCATTGAGGAAGCAGCACTGGTGATGATGTGGGCTTCCACTTCCATGCGGAAACCATGCATGCCAACCGGTTGGCGGATGCCTTCCTGACCATCCACGCTGAAACCGCGCTGGATAACATGCACAATTTCGCGGTTGTGGGGTACAGCAATCGCCTGGGCGGAGTCCAGCGCGCGATAGACGTCTTCCTGGTCGATCACACGTCCCGAAATGCCCACAGCACCCTTGCTGATGGTGGACGAAACTTGCATTCCAGCCAGGTTGACGATCGCCGAGTTGATCTCAAAACCGGAGGTTCGCTCCGCTTTCTCGATCGAACGCGCGATGCATTCTGAGGCAGCGGTAATGTCGGTCACGATTCCCTTGCGAATACCTTTAGTGGGTTCGATTCCCACACCCAGGATACGCAGGTTATTGCCATTTTCCACTCTGGCTACCAGGCTGCAAACTTTTGCAGTGCCAACATCTAATCCAACAACAATCGGTTCTTCTTCCATAATTAGGGCTCCAAACGATAATAAGGTGCGTGTAGAAATTCCATGCTGATTAAAACTGGTTGCAAGTTTCTATCCAGAATTGTCTCTACAATCTTGGCGTACTCAAGTAATTTCATGTCGATATTTTTGTCGTCATCGCCAAAATAAACCTGCCAGCCATGAGGATCAACCCAGCCAAGCCCGTTCTCTTCGTCGTATAACATTGGGCTTTCGGCAGGCTTAATGCCATTCAATTTCTGCACGGTCGTAACGAATGCGGGATCCACCAGTGGGAGGGCTTTCGTGGTTTCCGTGGCATTTTCTTCCATTGGCAACCCAGGCGCAACCCAGCCTAAGGGGTGGGGCGGTTCACTGTTTGCGTAGACCCGGATGGGCAGGGTCGCTTCGCCGCGAACAGTGAATGCGAAACCATCCTGGTCAATCCAATAGACGATTTCCTCATTTTTCACCCAGAGCAAAGCAGGGATGCGTTCCTGGATCACGATGTCGATGCCTGTCGGCATCCTGACATTCACATCGGCAGATTTTATGTCCGGGAAGCCTTCCAGGATCTGGTTTTCAATATCACCCGGAACGACGCTTATGATCGATTCGCCTTGAAGGTCAAGCTTCTGGCTGATCTCTTCGGCTGGAACGCGAATGCCGCCGCTCACGTTCACCTGGTCTACCGCAAATGCAGTGGAGGTTGCCATCATGAAAAGCAGCACGAGCATCCCGACAGCAATCAGCCCGGAAAGCATCCGCCAACTAAGGCGCAGCTGGGGCAGGGCGGGCAGGCGCACTTCGCTGCCTGGTGTTCCAGTGGGCATGTAGACCCGTGCGCGGTTGCGCGTAGCTGCTGTTTTGCTGTATTGCGTGCTCGTGTAGGATCGACGGGTGACGACCCTTGAGGCGTTTTGAGCATCCCGAGAGACGCGCACTGAAGGATTGCTTGGGATGGGTTTGCGCCGCACCGGTTCGATCTTCCGGCGGGCTCGCACCTCATCTGCCCTGGTTGTTCTGTTGGATCCGCTCGCCATCTTATTCCTCGTACTTCCTGATGGTTTCATCCTGTTCGGCTTTGCGCTCGAGCGCCAGTTCCACCAGCCGGTTGACCAGTTCGGGGTAACTCAAGCCCGAGTAGAGCCAAAGTTTCGGGTACATGCTGATCTGGGTAAAACCAGGCATGGTGTTGATCTCATTGAAGTAGGCTTCGCCGGTGAGTTTATCGATCAAAAAGTCCACCCGAGCCAGTCCTGCGCCATCAACAGCCTTGAAAGCCTTGATGGCATATTGTTGGATAAGAGCTGTTTGGGCATCTGGCAGGGGAGCTGGAATGGCAACCTCAGGGTCGCCGGATTGATACTTGTCTTTGTATGTGTAGAACTCATCGCCTGGAACGATTTCCCCGGGGACCGTGCACTGCACATCGGTGTTGCCGAGCACACTGATCTCGATCTCCCTGGCATCGATGCCGCGTTCCACCAGGATCCGGCGGTCATAACGGGCTGCCAGTTGCAAAGCTTCCGAGAGTTCCTCGCGATTGTGCGCCTTGCTAATGCCCACTGAGGATCCAAGATTGGCTGGTTTGGTAAACAGTGGGTAGGGGGCAACCTGTTCCGCGGATGCAATCGTTTCCTGCAGGTTCTCCTGGATGTCGCGACGAGAAAAAACGGAATATGCCAGTACTGGAACGCCGATGGATTCCATCACATGCTTGCAGACTGCTTTATCCATCGCCACGGAAGAGCCCAGAACACCAGCGCCAACATAAGCGCAATTCTGGATCTCGAACAGACCCTGGATCGTGCCATCCTCACCGAAGGTGCCATGCAGGACCGGGAAGATCACATCGATGGAAGTGATGCTTTCAAGCTGGTTTCCCTCGCGAGTATACAGATACGGCTTGCCGCTGTCGCTGAGAATCAGGGCTTCCTGGAGGGAATCGTATTTACCTTCGCGGAAAGCTTGATGGGCATCTGAGCCATAGAGCCAAAGCCCTTCTGTGGTGATGCCAACCTGAAAAACCCGGTATTTTGTTTCATCCAGCGCGTTCAACACCGATTGTGCGGAGCGCAGAGAAACGGCATGTTCGCCAGAACGTCCGCCAAAGATCAGAACCAGATTGAGTTTCTTAGTCATCTTCAAATTCACCTAACAATTCGATCTCAAGGTTCAGACTGACATCAAATTGTTCTTTCACCTTTTTTTGTGCCAGGCGGATCAGCCTGTAGTAATCCTGGGCGGTGGCTTCGCCATCGTTCAGGATGAAATTCGCATGCACCGTACTGATTGAAGCATGCCCGGAAGTGACGCCTTTCATGCCTGCAGCTTCCAACAAGCGCCCAGCAAAGTCACCTTTTGGGTTCTTGAAGGTTGAGCCAAATGAGGGGCCTACCGGTTGGGTTTGGCGCCGTTTCTCGGTCAATTCTTCAAGCAGTTTCTGGGTGACTTCAGGTTCCACTTTTGTCCCGAAGAAGCTGGCACTCAAGATGACCACCTCTTCCCCGTCGCGCTTGAATTTGCTCGAGCGGTAACGAAAGCCCATACCCTCGCTGTCGAGGTTCTGCTCACCATCAGATTTGGTAATAACCTGCGCCATAAGCATGCACTTGGAAATGTCCGAGCCGTGCGCGCCGGCGTTGCCATAAACAGCGCCACCAACCGTGCCGGGAATACTATTCGCCCACTCAAAACCTGAAACGCCCCTCAGGCTGGCCTGGCGAGAAACCGCGCCGAGATTTGCGCCGCCTTCCGCGAAAATGACTGGTTGTTCGCCCTTGGTGTCGATGCGGACGTTATGACAGCGGTTGTGCACCATTACGCCTTTGTAGCCAGCGTCGCTCACCAGCAGGTTGGAGCCGCTGCCGAGAATTCGGAAGGGGGCGTCCAATTCCCACAAAATTTTGACCGTTCGCCGCATCTCATCGGCAGTGTGGACTGAGATCATTCCGCTGGCAGGTCCGCCGACACGCGTGGTGGTGTAATTTGCCATGCGCACGTTTTCCTGCAGCTTATCTCCAAACAGAGCTTGGAGTTTTCTCAGTGGCAGCTCAGTCATTCTGCCTCCTCATGTCTAGTCTGAAGCAAAGCATGTTTGCGAACTCGGGTCCCTTGCCCGCGGAAAAAACGATAACCACGTTCAGTCCGGTGGCTTGTCCGGCAATATAATCAGCTGCTTCAGAAAAATTCGTGAAGTAAGTGCCTTTGGAGCCAGGGATCTCCTGCGCGATCTGGCGGGGAGTGTCGGTTTCAACTGATTCCCTGGCAGCATACGTGGGGAGGATCACAACACGGTCTGCGCGCTGCAAAGCGGCTGTGAAAGCTAGCTGCAACCGATCGGTACGTGAGAAGGTATGCGGTTCCCAGACTGCCCACAGGCAATGGTCAGGATATAACTCACGGGCTGCTTCGAGCGTCAGGTTCAGTTGGGTGGGGTGATGGCCATAATCGTTGATCACCACGGTATCACCGTTGTGGCAGACCTGTTCGAAGCGCCGCTCCGTGCCCACGAACTCCGCCAGGCTTTCGCTTGCGGCTGAAGGGTTCAGACCAATCTGGTGCAGCACTGCCAGTGCTCCGGCAGCATTGAGCAGGTTGTGTCGACCAGGGATACTAAGCACGAATTCGCCCAATTGTTCTTGATCAGGAGAGTAGACGAGGCTGAAGTCGTAACCATCACCATTCCAACGTACTTTCTCGATGCGATAAGTACACTCAGTGGCATAACCATAGGTCAGGATGGAAAGACCGTCGAAGTCATTGCTTGCCATCAGGTTGCGGACACCTTCATCCTCTGCACAGGTGATTACTGCTCCATCCGGTTGGGTACGGCGAATAAAGGCTGTAAAAGCCTTGTAATAATCTGCAGGGGTGGGGAAGAAGTCCGGATGGTCGTATTCAACATTGGTGAGCAAGCTGATTTTTGGGTTCAAACCCAGGAACATGTTGTCGTATTCATCGGCTTCGATCACAAACAAGTCGCTTGTGCCGGCATGCGCGTTGGTCGCCAGCGGGCGAATTTGCGCGCCGAGGATGAAGGTCGGGTCCACGCCCAGACCGCGCAGCATCGTGACCAACATGGCTGTGCAGGTGGTTTTACCGTGTGAGCCTGCGACTGCGAGCGTCTGGTAGCCAGAAGTCAGTTCTGGCAGGAATTCGTTCCGTTTAATAACCGGAATGCCATTCTCGCGGGCGGCGATCACTTCGGGATCGTCATCATGGACGGCTGAAGAGCGCACAATGACGTCTGCTGCCAGCGCAAGCTCGGGGCTATGCCCCAGGAGCGTGTATGCGCCTTTGGCTGTAACCGCATCGAAATAGCGTGAAGCAGACCTATCGGTACCGCTAACCTGCCAGCCTCTTTCGAGCAGCAGGAGAGCGATCGCTGAGATGCCCGTTCCGCCAATTCCGATGAAGTGCACTTTTTTCATCAGATCATCACTCCGATCATGATCAAAACTGCTATGGCGATTGCCACGTAAAGTCCATTGCCTGTTAAGAGTTGCGGTACCTGGTTCTGCAGAAGTTTGATGGCCTGCTGACCAAATTCAGTCGCTGCGTCTGGCGCGATGATCCAACTGAAGGGATAACCCGCCTTGTCGATGAAATACCAGGCTGAACCCACCAGCCAGTAACCATTCAAACCACCAACCACTGCTCCCAGGATCATGTCCATCGGAGTGTCCCGGTTGAACCGCCCTGACTCAGCCAGACGGCGGAAAGCGGGGGTCTGGTAACCCAGAAAGCCACAAACGAATAAAACGATCAGATCAAGGTAAAGCGCTTTTGTGCCGGTTAGGTCACCCATTACGCGGGGAAGCACTTCCTGGATGATGAAAAGTGCCAGGATCCCTGAAACGATCACCACCAGTTCTTTGCGCAAACCGCGAACTGCCCCGATCACTCCAAATAGCAGGATAAAGATGGTGAACAAAATGTTGAGGGTAACCATATTTATCCCTATCCCTCCGCCATTTCGTAGAGCAAATGGGCGATTTGTTCGGCTGCCTGGGGCTGTGCCAGCGTTTTCATAGCACGCCGCATGTGCTGCAATCGTGCCTGGTCCTGCAGGATATTATCGATCTGCGCCAGAAGTTGGGTCTGGAGATACTGGTCTTCCAGGAGAATTGCTGCTTCGCGTTCCACCAGGTAGTCTGCATTGACTTTCTGATAGCGCCAGGCGTAAGGATAAGGCACCAAAATGGCTGGCAGACCGAAGAAGGGATATTCACCCAGCACGGATGCGCCTGCGCGTGAGATCACGAGGTCTGCCGCGGCGTAGGCTGCTCCCATCTCGTGCAGATAGGGAAAAGCCTGGTAAGTTTGGGGCAGGTTGGCAGTCGCGTTTTTTACGGTCTCCCAATCCAAATGTCCGGTCAGATGAATGACCTGGTAGCGTTTGAGGAGCTCGCTCAGGATGGCGAGGACAGCTTTGTTGATTGAGCGGGCGCCGCTGCTGCCGCCGGTGAACAAGATCACTGGTTTTTCGCTGGAAAATCCGAAGTAAGCCAGAGCATCAGCTTTGGTCCATTTCATCAAATCCTGGCGCAGGGGGTAACCGGTCACTTCAATTTTCTCCTTCTTGCTGAAAAACCCGCGCGACTCTTCCACGCTCACCGCGATCTTGTCCGAAAAGCGAGCCAAAGTCTTGAGAGCCAACCCGGGTTCGATATCCGGCACAAAAAGCAAAGTTTTGACTTTCAGTCCAGCCAGAGCAATCGGGATTGCCACATACCCGCCCGTGAACATCATCACATCGGGCTTGTAATCCTTGAGAACTTGCTTTGACTGCCAGTATCCTTGCCATAATTTCACCAAATTGCCAGGCAATTGCCTGATCGAAACGCCATGCACACCAGCGGCGCGGATACCGCGGTAGGGCAGATTTGCCCTCGCGACGAGCTCGGCTTCCATGCCGCCTTCGCTGCCGACCCACAGAATATCTGTGTCATCACTCATTCTCTCCGTAACGGTTAGCGCCGGATACACTCCGCCGCCCGTTCCGCCTGCGCAAATCAACAGTCGCACTGGTTGTACTCCTTTCAGAGGCTGTATTGCTTACTCCCTGGCGAGCCACATTCATCACGATCCCAATGGCAGCCATCGTGGCAGTCATGCTGGAGCCGCCCGCGCTAATGAAAGGCAGGGCGTTTCCGGCAAATGGCAGCAAACCGACGATGACCGAGACATTGATCAGGGCTTCGAGAACGATCCAACTTGTGAGGCCGAATGCCAACAGCGAGCCCAACTGATCCGGGGCATTGCGGGCAATCTTGAACCCGCGCCAGATCAGGAGGATGAAGAGCGCAATTACGACCATGGAGCCCACAAAGCCGGTTTCTTCCGCCAGAACCGCAAAAATGCTGTCGGTGTGGGGCAGAGGCAGACCGGTGAACTTGGTGGTCGCTTTGCCGAGACCCACGCCGAAAAAGCCGCCTTTAATGATCGCTTCATAAGTACGGCGGATGTGATAAGAACTCTGGGTCGGGTTTTCGAGCCCGGAAAGGTACTGGGCAAAACGAATCCGACCGGTCGGCATAACGTTGATGAGGAAAATAAAGCCTAAAAGACCTACCACGATCACGATCGCAACGTGTTTCCAATCGCCACCTGCAAGGAAAAGCAGCATGATGCCGAGCATCAGCACAGTCAATCCAGCGCTAAGATCAGGCTGCGCGAGGATCAAAGCCACGATGAAGCCGATGCCAAAAGATAGCGGCAGCAGGTAGTTTTTAAAATCCTTGAGCATATCTTTGTTGTTTGTGAGCCAGACCGAAAGATATAGAATGGAAAATAATTTCGCGAATTCCGCTGGTTGGATCGATCCTCCAAACAAGGAACGGGCTGAGTTGTAACGGACTTCACGGATGACCAGGACTGCAAACAGGGCGATTATCACGCCGAACATCAAATAAACCACCCACTTGCGATAGTGATGGTAATCTACGTAGCTCAATACTGTTGCCCCAAAAATTCCAAGTACCACCCAAACGACCTGCCTGAGGAAAATGGCATTCTGGCTATTGCTGATCGTCATCGAGACGTCCCAACTGGCGGAATAGACCATTAACAGGCCGATCACCAGGAGGCTGGCCACGATCAGCAGCAGTCCAACGTCAAAAGAGAGCGACTGCACATTGGTGCGGCGGTGAGGTTTGGGAGTGGTTGCGTTGATCATAGTTCGTTCACCCATTTTCTAAAGGCTTGACCTCGTTCCTCGAAGTCTTTGAAGGCGTCATAACTGGTGCAGCCAGGCGAGAGCAACACAACATCTCCCATTTCGGCCTGGTTGTGAGCTGTCTTGATGGCTTCCTGGAGAGTCGCGCAGCGTACAACTGAGTGCATCGCCTGACCGGGTTTTTTGGGGCCGATGGCTTCAGAAATCAGATCGCCGGCTTCGCCGAAAATCACCACGCGCGAGACCCGCTTGCGGATCAGTTGCGCGAGTTTATCCCAGGGAAGGTTCTTATCGCGCCCGCCAAGCAGCAAGACGATCGGCTCATCGAAGGAGTTGATCGCGGCAATGGTGCGTTCGGGGGCAGTGGCGATCGAGTCGTTGTACCAGCGGACACCATTCAATTCCCTTACCAGTTCGAGCCGGTGGGGAACGCCATCAAAGGTTTCGATCCCCAACTGGATACCCGGCAGACCAATCGTTGCGCCAGCCGCAATCGCGCAGGCTGCCAGAACGTTGTAGAGATTATGTTCGCCGCGCAAGTTGATCCATTCTACGGGCAGCATCTTGAGCTTGTCATTCCCAATTTGCAGCATGATCTGACCTTTTTCCACGTAGGTGCCGCTCTGACGGTATCCAGGAGCTCTCAAGCCGAAACTGATCACGTCCGTGCGAACCTGGTCCAGCAAATCCCACGAACCTTTGTCGTCGCGGTTCAACACTGCCACATCACCCTGGCGCTGGTAGCGCAGGATGCGTGATTTTGCTTCAATATAGGCCTGCATCGAACTGTGGCGGTCGAGGTGATTGGGGGTGATGTTTAGTACTGCCGCAACTTGGGGCGAGGTCGTCATCAACTCCAATTGGAAGCTTGAGAGTTCCATTACCACCAGGTCATCCTCGTCCATCTGGTCAAGGTTATCGATCAGGGGATTGCCGATGTTTCCACCCACCCACGCGCGATGTTGGCTGCCCTTCATCTCGAAGTGCTTTTGCGCCATCAGACCCACCAGGGCGGTGGTGGTACTCTTTCCGGCTGAACCGGTAATCCCAATCACTGTCGCAGGGCATTCCTCGAGGAAAATCTGGGAATCGTTGCTGAGTTTGACACCTTGATTTCGAGCGGCTACCAGGAAGGGAATGGTCAGTGGAACGCCACCGGAGACGCAAACCAGGTCTGCGCCTTCCAGTAGACTCTCAGGGTGACCGCCAAATGCGAACTCGACTGACAGGTCAGCCAGGGAGGCACTTTCGGCTGCAAGATCAGCTGCTGGACGGGTGTCTGTGAGCACCACCTGGGCCCCTCTGTTGGAGAGGAAGCGCGAGATTGCCAACCCCTGGCGGGCAGCCCCGATAACGATTACTTTTTTACCCGAATAATTCATTTTCATTAGCTCATAAATGCCAAACTAAGCCCCAGCATTGCGCCGATCAGCTCAATCAGCCAAAAGCGCATCACTATCTGGTTCTCTTCCCAACCGATCATCTCAAAATGATGATGGATCGGGGTTTTCTTGAAGATCCGTTTTCCGCCGGTTGCCTTGAAGTAGAGCACCTGGATGATCACGCTCAGGACTTCAGCGGTGGGAATAATTGCGATCAAAGGCAGGAACA
>CAYUGV010000014.1:0-5466 GCA_964444335.1 uncultured Anaerolineaceae bacterium
GTGCGCAGAAATTCCAATTCCTGTTCAGATTTTTCATATCCCTCGCGGGTTAAGTATGAGCTTGGCATATTTACATAATTCCTTAATACATTCACTAAAATCCCAAAACCCCGGACCAGGGTGGGTTAATACAAAACGCGCCTCGAAAGCCTTATGCTTCCTAAACGCCGGAAAAATATTATACTATGAATACCTTTATTTTGCACAAGTAATAACTTGTATTAATATTACCAACCAGTTAGCTTGCTTTACTCAATTCCAGCTGGGCGGCGCGGGCTGCGGAGCGCGGCCTCTTTTCTTAAACAGGAAGCCAACCAACAAACCAAAAACAAAGCCGCCGATGTGCGCCCAGTATGCCGTACCGCCCTGGTCGCCCATGCCCAGCGAACCGACGCCGCTGAAAAGCTGGAGAATGAACCACAGAGTCAACACGACAACCGCAGGCACCAACCTGAGGCGGGCAAAGAACCCGATTGGAATAAAGGTATAGACCCGACTCTGCGGGTAGATCACCAGGTATGCCCCCAACACCGCAGCAATAGCGCCACTGGCGCCGACTGTGGGGATGATGGAGGTTGGGTTGGTGAAATAGTGAGCGAAAGCCGCAAAAGCCCCACCCGCCAGGTAGAAAAGCAAATACCTGAAGTGACCTAATCTATCCTCAATGTTATCGCCGAAAATCCAAAGGTATAGCATATTCCCCAGAAGGTGGAACCAACCGGCGTGCATGAACATACTGGTCAGGATATTCCGCATATCTCCCAGATCGAGCCCCTGCCTGATCTGGGACGGAATGAGGGCGTATTGAGAATACACAGCATCCGGGTTTGCGTTGAGAACGTAAGCCCACAAAAAAACCGCCACATTAACCAGGATCAGGATGTAATTAACTACTGGGACGCGGTGGGTCTTTATTTCATCACGAATTGGAATCATGGCTGTCCTCCGTTATGGATGAACCTTCCTTTTGAGGGGTGTTATGCTCGGCCTGCAACTCTTTGAGGCGTGGGTGATTGGCATAAAAACCGCGCCGCTCCTCTGGCAGCAGCAGGGCGATGTGGCACATGATCTCGTCGGTTGCCTGCTGCAACCGGTCCTTGGTGGTTTTCTCATCATGCACTTGAGACAGCATGAAAGGCTTACCAAAACGTACCTCAACCTGTGCCTTCTTCAGACGTAAAATGCTCTGGAACACATTGGTGGAACCTATTACCGCGGTCGGGATCACCTGGACCTGGTTGCGGATCGCCAGCAATGCCGCCCCAGGCTTGCCTTCCAGGAGTTGCTGTGTTTTTGAGCGTGTCCCTTCAGGGGCGATACCTACAATCCAGTTATTTTTCAGGTGAATAGAAGCTTCTCGAAACGCGCTCAGGTCATACCCATCCCTCGAGATCCAGATCACTCCCAGTTTGTTTAGAAACCAACCAAAGAAAGGCGCTTTCTCATACTCCCGGGCTACCATGGCAATAATGTCCTGGCGGTGCGTGGAAAGCATCAGGAACGGCGTGTCGAGTCGGCTGATGTGGCTGGTGGCAACGATGTACGCGGTGCCGTCCTGTACGTTTTCGCTGCCTATAACTTTAAGCGCAACCAGGCGATCAACAATGTAATGCAATACTTTCATCACACGCTGGCGTTCCATGGGCTATCCTTCCGACCCGCTGGGGTAAACCTGTAAGTCGTTCGTGGATTGCACTTTTCTGACCAGGCGCAGGAAAACAAACACCATTCCCAAAAACAGCAGCACGAGTGCGATGTAAGGCCAAACAGCCTGTACCTGGTCTTGGTTAATCAGCGGAGAAACGCCTCCAAAGAATGCCAGGAAATTCCAGGCGGCATGCAGCAGCCAGGCAGCCAGGTAGGAAAGCAGCAGCGGGGCAAATTTGCGGTTTTTCCAAAATTTACCAATCGCCAGCCCGATAATCCCACCAGCGAGAATATGTAAAAGGCTTCCGCCAAACCTGCCAAGGATCAGCCCTGCCCAATCGGTATAAACGACTTCGCCTAGCGGGATGGAGCGCACACTCATCAGCCCCTCAAAAAGTGCGAATCCCCCTCCACTGATCAAACCAACCCGGAAACTCTCTTTCGGGTCAGGATTGCGGACCTGAAGCAGCCACACACCCAGGGTCTTAAACAGCTCTTCCACCAGCGGTACGATCCCGGCGAACAGCAGCAGGGGCCAACCCAACAAATCTTGCAAGTTTAACATTGCCTTAAATTCAGAGAATAATCGACCCGGGTCGTTTTGAAGCGCGCCAGGGTTACTCATAATGCTGTTAAAAAGCTCCGTGAATTGAGGATTATTGAACAATCCGGCAACGAACACAATGAGCAGAAAGATCACGACCAACAACTCAACCAGCGTGATGAAGGGGGTTGAAATTCCGATTGAGAAGGTCAAAATGCCGGCATCCCGCTTTAGGTTTAAAGTCTTTCGTCCACGGTCGCCGATCCGCAGCAGCCAAAAAACCGGGATGACGATACCCGGGACTGCCAAAACCGTCAACGCAATGGCGTTTACCTTCGCGGGAGCCAAGCCAGCAAGCGCTGCCAGTCCAAACACCAGCAAAATCCCCGCGATAAACCAGATCATGACTCTGTCATCATTTTGCGTGATGGACCTGGCGTGCCCGGTGATCTTTTGGATGGTGGTCACGATTGACACAAACGCGATCACCAGGAAGACTAACCCTGTCAGCACCGAGTTTATCGCCGTACCTGGTTCAGCCAGGGCAGTGGTTCCGTAATTGGTGATGACCTGGCCAAAGCCTGCCATCCCCACAAGCCCTATCCAGAGAAGACTCAGGAAAAAGACAAGGATTGACACCACCAGTTGGGCGATATCAATCCTGTCGTAATATTTTTCCTTAGCTTGTTGCTCCAGGCTCATTTTTCAGTGATGGTGATGCTGATGATCTCATCCCCCGCAGGTGCATCAGGGTTCTGATCGGCATCCCGTTCTGTGATCTTCTCAAAGACATCCACACCATCCACCAGCTTGCCGAAGATCGTGTACAGACCGTTCAGCGAGGGGTAGGGTACGTACGTGATAAAGAACTGGCTGCCGCTGGTGCCGGATTCCTGCCCGCGGGCAACGCCAACCATGTAGGCCTCATCAAAGGTCAGATCGGGCACGATCTCTTCGCGATATTGATAGCCAGCGCCAGACCAACCGGTGCCGGTCGGATCGCCAGATTGCGCCATGAAGGTGTGATAAACGCGGTGGAAGGTAACACCATCATAGAAACCCTCACGCGCCAGGTAGACAAACGAGTTTACTGCCAGCGGAGCTGCTTTGGGGTAGAGCTCAATGGTCATGTCGCCATTCTTGGTTTTGATCGTGGCAGTGTAGGTTTTTTCCACGTCGATCACCCACGGCGGGCAGACTTTCATCAGGCTATCTTCAATTTTGACGACTTCGATGATGGGCTTGATGCCAGAAGCGTACCAATTGCTGATCGGGCGACCGTTAATGAGCACAGTTGGAGTGGAACCCAAACCAATGCTATTGGCATTATCGATCTCACCCTGGATCTTCTTTTGAATATCTTCACTGACAGTGTCTTTGGAGAATTGCTCCACATCCAAACCGAGGGTTTCAGCTTCGGTTGCCAGCCAAGCCAGGAATTCTTCCGAAGTCAGTCCGCTCCAGTCGCCTTGCTTGGTGAACAGAGCGGAGTACATCTCCCAGAATTTGCCTTGCAGTCCTGCGGCTTCAGCAGCCTGGGCTGCTACCTGCGCGTTGGGGTGGATGCCCACGAGGGGAAGAGATCGGTATACCAGGCGAACATCGTCAGGATACATTTCGAGTAACTTCTCAAATTCAGCGTATGCCATGGCGCAGTAAGGGCATTGGAAGTCAGTATATTCCGTCACGGTAATAATGGCATCCTCAGGCCCCTTGATCCGGTCGTCCGCTGATACCGCCGGGAAAACAGCCAGTTGAGCTTCCTGTTCGGGCGTTAACTCGCCGAAGAGTGGCCCAACAATGGTGCAAACCATGTTGCCGTCATCGCCAGTCAGGCGGGTATCAGCAGTTGGCTGAGGAGTAAGATTCTCAGTTGGCTCAACAACAACCTCGGTAGCAACTTCAGTTGCTTCTACAGTAGCGGTTGGCTCCTCTGTGGGAGGTGTGATAGTGGCAACTTTGCATGCGCTCAGCGCTAAAGATGCCACCAATAAAAACAAAACAATTTTTGAAACCTTTTTCATGCTGATATCCTTTCATCCAATCCCTATCTTCGGGTTGGCCGTTCATTTATGATTTTTTAGCGCGTCGAGAATGATCCGTAAAAGATCTTCCTGCACAGCATCAATCCCCTGCGAGGCATCCACAATGCGCCATCGGTTGGGTTCTTCCCGGGCTAAATTGAGATAACCCTCACGTACACGTTCGTGGAACAGGACTTCGTATGCATCCAGCCGGTTCCATTCGTCTTCAGCCTTTTTCCGCATCAGACCTAATTTCACATCCAGATCCAACAGAATTGTGAGGTCGGGTTTGAGATGGTCGGTCGCGAAATCGAGCATCTGGCGCAACTTTTCAAGGTCCAACCCATGTCCATACCCCTGGTAAGCAAGGGTTGAGTCACCGTAGCGGTCACAGAGTATGATTTTACCATCCTGAAGGGCTGGCTTTATCAGTTGTTCAACCAGTTGAGCGCGTGCTGCCAGGAACAGCAGAATCTCGGTACGAGGGTGAAGCTCTTTATTTTCCATCCGCACCAAAACCTGCCGGATCTGATCTCCAATTGGAGTACCTCCGGGCTCACGCGTGGTGATGACCGGAAAACCCATCAACTCAAGGCGTTTTGCCAAACGCTTGATCTGGGTGCTTTTGCCACTGCCTTCCGGACCTTCAAGTGTGATGAACATGGATCAATCCCGGAAAATTCGCACGAAGCGATTGGGGTCCTTTCCAAAAGATTCCGAGACAAGGTGCGCCTGGCGGGCAAGCTCGTGCTGCTGGCGGCGCACAGAGGCAGGCGCCGGTTGAAGGTCAACATATTTCTGACCCTCCTCAAGCCCCTCGATCGCCTGCATGGCCTGATCAATTCCCTCTGATGAAATTCCCTCCCTGCGGACAGTGATCTGCCCAGGAAAAGAGTCTGCCAGGAATTGCTCGATCTGACCGATCGAATTCGATTTGACTACAAAGATGGGAACACCACGTTCTTCAGCTTCAACAATTGGCTGAAGCCTGTCGCGGTAATATCGCCGCTGGGTTACCAGCACGTCGGCATCTTTGAGGTCCTTGACCACCATCGCCGGCACACCCAGCTCCCTGATCGACTGGATCAGGCGGCTGCGAGGAACGCCAACCGGGTAGATGCGTTTTTCAACCGCGTTTGAATTCTCACCGCTATCGTACTGATCATCGCGGTTCTCATTTATCGCGTTGTAGCGCTGCGCGTGTTGCTTGTTTTGGACAGCTGCCTGTCCACCGTTACGCTGAAATGGAGA
>CAYUGV010000014.1:5566-19658 GCA_964444335.1 uncultured Anaerolineaceae bacterium
GCCCGGTTGTCAGCATCAAAGTCACCAATGCGGTCTGTGACATATTTAAGGTCATCGTGGGTTACTGGCACCTGAAGCAGTTCGACCTCGCCAGTGGTAAAACGCGCGCTCGGATTACGTCCAAGGTCAAGAATCACCTCGAGCAGGTTATCAAAATTATCTCTGGATTGTACAGCCCGGGCAACTTCCAGAGGGAAGACTGCCAGCATCGCCTCCAGATCGTCAGTTATGCGTTGCGTTGTTGTCATTTTGTTGATTAAATCACACTCCATTATTGAGCTGATTCTATCTCATTTTGCCTGTTTTTTCTTTTCGCGGGTATAGAAGTTGTATACAAGTTCTATTATTATTTGAACTTGCCTTCATAAAGCGAACCACCCGGCTGAGCCAGGTGGTTGCTAAGGAACTGAAACGTTTTAGAAAGACTGTTTAGTCGTCAATACAGGAACCGTCACGCAGCCCCATACCCTGACCCATACCTTGTCCGCCGCCAGGCCCAAAACCCTGACCTTCAGCGGTTCCAAAGCCCTGGCCCATGCCTTGACCCATACCCTGACCTCGTCCACCCTGTATTGCACCAGGACCGTATTGCATACCGGTACCGCTACCATCACGAAGGCGCAGTTGATCAGGAACGCCATCGCCATCAGCGTCACAAGTTCCGTCACACACACCATCGCCGGGTCCAAAACTATTGCCATATTGCATACCAGTACCACTGCCGTCGCGCAGGCGCAGTTGATCCGGAACGCCATCGCCATCTGCATCGCAGGTTCCGGGGCAGGTTCCATCACCGGGTCCAAATCCATGCCCATAACGGGTCACAACCGGAGCGGGCAATTCTGTTGCTTGCACCTCAGGAGTCCCCTCCTGGGCAAAAACCGAACCACCGACTGTAAATACCAAGGCGCTGAGCACCAAAACTGTCAAACCAATACCTAAAATTTTCTTATTCATCATATTTTCCTTGTGTTTATTTCACCGCTTCAAGGGTGATGCTGTTAATTTACAGGGTACTGATTGAGTTTATATCCATTTCTTATTCAGATTTGATTTAGAATGGAGGTTGATTTATTAACAGGCTGACAGTTCACTAATCCGAGAGATTAAACTACGTTATGACCACCATATTGATCATTGAAGATGAAGTAAATCTGAATAAAATCCTGGCTGATTACCTGCGCCACAACGGATTTCAACCTGTTTCCGCGCACACAGGCAAAGAGGGCCTGCAACGATGGCAGGAATCCCGACCTGCCTTGGTCTTGTTGGATTTGAATCTGCCGGATATGGACGGATTGGATGTGGCAAGAACAATCCGGAAATCAGGGCAGACCCCAATCATCATGGTCACTGCCCGGCAGGAGGAACTGGACCGATTGATCGGTTTGGAATTAGGCGCGGATGATTACATCAGCAAGCCCTTTTCCCCCAGGGAAGTGGTGGCGCGGGTAAAGGCGGTGCTACGCCGGTGCATAAGCCAATCTCACAATGAGGAGATCATTCAGCTCGGTGCAATAAGCCTTGATCTGGAAGCTCGCACTGTGGAACTCAGAGGCACCCAGCTTAATTTGACTTCCGCGGAATACAATTTGCTCATCCAGCTGGCATGCAAGCCCGGCAAGGTTTTTTCCCGGCTTGAACTACTCCAGGCTACCCAAGGCGCCTGTTACGCGGGCTACGAACGTACGATCGATGTCCACATCATGAACTTGAGGCAGAAGATCAAGCAAATCGATCCCGACACCGTTTATATCCAGACCATATTTGGCCAGGGTTATCGCGCTTTAGGTTAAGGAAATCAAATGCGTAATCGCCTCATCCTTACATATGCTTTTGTTATGCTCGTGACGATTATCATCGCATTTTCGAGCGCGATAATCTTTCTTAGTAACGCTAGCATTGATTATCTCTCACGCAGCCAGATTGCCCACTCCTTTCCATACATACAAGATCTGTCGGAATACTTCTCCAGCCACGGTGGATGGGAGGGCGTGGAGACTTACTTCACCTCTCCGGATCTCCCTGAAGCTGACAAGATCTTTTATAAAGAACAGCACATTGCGCTGGTGTCCCCAAAAGGGGATGTGATCTTTGCCATGGATAAAGAAATGGAAGGAACAAAAACCGAGCCTTTTTACCTGATCTTTGCCTCAAGGATTCACTCGGGTGGGGAGCTGGTTGGATACGTCGTGTCAGGTCACTTTCTAAATCGTATGCCACCGAATTTCAGTCGGACGTTGGCTCAGCTTCTCTTGAGATCGCTGGCACTTGCTTCGTTGGTCACACTGGTCTTCGGATTGTTACTGGCGATATTTATGGCTTCCCGCCTGCTCAACCCAATCGAAGCAACGATTAAAGCAACACAAAAGATCTCCGATGGCGACTTCAAGCAGCGCTTACCCGTGCAATCATACAGAGAACTTAGAGATCTGACCGCCGCGGTAAATGATATGGCTGTTAACCTGGAAAGGAACGACCTCAAACGCAGCAGTCTGTTCTCGGACCTGGCGCACGACCTGCGCACGCCGTTGGCAGTACAAAGGGCGAGCATTGAGGCGGTGGAAGATGGCATCTATCCCTTTGACCAAGTGGCGCTTAACACGCTCAAGCAACAAAACACCCACCTCGTCCGACTGGTGGAAGACCTCAGTTTGCTAGCGATGCTGGATGAGGGGTTGTTCACGCCCAGAAAGGCTCCCCGTGACCTGGCGGAATTCACCAAGGAGGTCATATTTCGCCTTGAAGGTATGCTTTCAAAACAACAACGTCGTATTCGGGTGATGGCTCTGCAAAGAGGGTTGATCGTGGATATTGACGCCGACCGGATCGAGCAAATTCTTGAGAATCTTTTTCAGAACGCAATGCGCTACACACCAGAAGGCAGCACAATCGATATCGCTGTCTATCCAAAGGGAGACTTCGCAGTCCTAACCATGCGAGATCATGGACCAGGTATTCCCACAGATAAACTTGAGACCATATTTGATCGGTATTACCAGCTAACTGACATAAGCGATCAAAAGGCTGGCGGTCAAGGCATGGGTTTGGCAATCGCGCGCAGGTTGGCTCGTGTTCATGGTGGGAATCTTACTGTTCGCAATCATGCAAAGGTGGGGGCTGAATTCATGCTCGAATTACCGCTGCTGCGCCTTGAGAAACCCTCTCGTTCCTCTATTAAAGAACCGAAATCCTAATACTCGACCGTCAGATCAATACCTTCATAGAGCGAAGCGACTTCGTCATAGCCGTTAAAAAGCAAGGTCGGACGCCTTTCACTGTCCCCAAGCCGAATCTCAGTCGCCTGGGACCAGCGCGGGTGGTCCACAGACGGATTGACGTTGGCAAGAAAGCCGTATTCCTGGGGAGCAATACTATTCCACATCGTTGGCGGCTGGTTGTCAGTCAGAGTGATACGTTGAATCGCCTTGGGGCTCTTAAACCAGTATTTCCACGGCACCACCACCCTAAGTGGCGCGCCATTCTGCTTGGAAAGCGGCTCGGAGTACATGCCAGTGGCCATCAGGGTCAGCTTGTGCATGGCTTCATCTAATCGCAAGCCTTCCCGATATGGCCACGGAAACATATCATAAGAGCTCTGACCAGGCATCTCTTCCGGGCGTAAAACGGATTCAAAAGCCACAAACTTCGCCTCGGGCAGCGGCTGTACTTCCTCAAGCAGGTCCCTCAGTAAGAAACCCGACCAGGGAAGCACCATCGAATAACCCTCCACGCAGCGCATGCGGTAGGTTCGGTCTATAATTTTGAAGCGTTCGGTCAATTCGGGAATGGTGTAAGTGACAGGGTTTGCCACCAATCCGCCAACTTCCACTTGCCAGGGTTCGGTCGAGAAATCCTGCGCCAGATCCGCTACCGAGCGTTTTGACAGCGAAAACTCGTAATAATTGTTGAAGCTCAGTGCCTCGGATTTTTCGGTGATCTCGTCCGGGAATGCAGTCGGCGCAGAACCTGGCGCTGCTCCGGGGACACATGCAGCCAGGGTCAAACCAGCTCCAAATACAGCCGCGTGCTTCAGGAATTCCCTGCGGTTCAAGTAAAGCGCTTTTGGGGTGACTTCGTCGTCCGATTGGTGATTTTTCATAACTTATTTTATAGAGAGGGATTGGCAATGTAAAGCCCTTGTGCATACCCGCATACAGCATCGAATCGGCAGGGTGTTGATTGGTATAATACTTTTCAGTACATCGGAGAAAGTGGTTTGGTATGCAAAAAATAAGGGTGATGACCCTCAACCTTGGCGGTGGGGAAAAGAACTTCACTGGCTCTCCCGAGCAAACGGAGAATAAGGCTGAAGCACTCGTCCAGCTAATTGAAGAGATCAAGCCGGACATTTTTGGCGTTCAGGAGATCGCCCAGTACATCGATGCGGATGGCATCACCCATAGCATGGTGGATCGCATCCACACGGATTGCGGCTTCCAGCACGCATTTTACGGCGAAACCCTCTCCATGAAACGTCACATGCAGGTCAAGAAAGACCTGATGGTCAATGGATTGTTCAACGACTGGTGGGATTGGTCCAAAGGCAATGCGCTCTTCTCAAAAATCGCTTTCAGCCGTTTGAGCGATTTCAACAAGGATGGCGTGCCACGCAACGTGCCGCTCTTTCAGCCTGTGAGTTATGAAGGCTCGCGGGATACTGATCCGCGCTACGTGATCCTCACCCGTTTGAAGCAAGCCCCTTATCCTTTCGTGCTCAACCTGCACCTGACCACCCTGGTCGGGGAACGGGGAGAAAACGCCTGGAGCGAAGTGGTGGACGCCGCCAGGATCACGCGTTCGCAGCAGATCAGCGGTGTGATCAGCCTGGTTGAGCAGCATGTGCTCATCCCGCAATTGCCCATGATCCTGATGGGCGACTTCAACGCGACTGCGGATGAATACACACTCCGGGAACTGCTGGAGCAAGATCATGGCATCTTGCAGCTCAAACCGCAGGACAACATCGCCACCCACCCCAACGCCGGAGCGGTCGATCATATCTATTTCTTCCCGGCCAAACGCCTGGTGGAATATGCCTGTTACGTTGTCAGCACACCGCTTTCACGATCGATTTCCGATCACCTGCCGGTCGTGGCTGACATCACTATTCAATAGAGGAGCCTTTTATGGCAAGCAACCAATATTTTGGCACGGATGGGATTCGCGGCACAGCCGGCACACCGCCGATGACAGCGGAATTTGTGTTTAGGCTGGGAGTTGCGGTCGGGCATGTGCTCAGTCAGGAAACACCTGGTCCGGATCTGTTCGTGATCGGGCGCGACACACGTGTTTCGGGTCCGCTGCTGCAAGAAGCTCTGACTCGCGGCCTGCTCACCAGCGGCGCGCGCGTGATGGACCTGGGGATTCTGCCAACTCCCGGGATTGCCTGGCTGACCCGTGAGCTTGCTGCCACTGCTGGCGCAGTCATTTCCGCCTCGCATAACCCGGCTTCAGAGAACGGCATCAAGTTCCTGAATCCGCAGGGGATGAAACTTTCCGAGAGCCAGGAAGCAGCCATTGAAGCCTATTTCGCCAGCCTGCCTGCGGGGGAATTGAACCTGCCCGAAACTGGAATCCGAGTGGATGGCACAAAATTTTATGATCTTTACCTGGAGGATTTGCTTGCCACCCAGGAAGGTTTGGATCTCAGCGGGCTGAAAATCCTGCTGGATTGCTCCAACGGCGCGGCTTATCGCGTTGGACCAGATCTGTTCGGGGCGTTGGGCGCGGATGTGGTTGCCCTCAACACAGAATCGGATGGAGTCAACATCAACGTACATGCCGGCTCAGAGTATGCCCGCTCCAAGCCCAAAGCCCTGGCTGCCTTGCTTGCCGAACACCAAGCCAGCCTTGCCATCACTTTTGATGGTGACGCTGACCGCGTAATTCTAATGGATGAGACTGGTCAGCTGATTGACGGCGACCACATGCTGGCAATCCTGGCAGACGCGCTGCATCAGCAGAACAAACTGCTCGCCAATACGCTTGTAACAACCGTGATGGCGAACGGGTCCTTGCATCAATATGCCGCTGAACACAACTTTGAGTTGATCCAGACGCCTGTGGGCGATAAATATGTGACCGAAGTACTGCTTGGTCTGACCGCCGAGAACAATCCTACGGGAAAATTTGGGTTGGGCGGCGAGCAATCCGGTCACATCATCCTGCTCGATGAGGGTCATCGCACTGGGGATGGCTTGCGCACCGCCGTTTTTATGTTGAAAGTCTTGCTCGAGCAAGAGCAACCTTCCATGGCGGCGCTTGCCTCCAGGATCCAAAAATATCCGCAACTGGTGGCATCCTGTAATGTGGCTAACAAGCTGGATTTAAAAACCATGGAGCCTTTACAGGAGATGCTGGAAGAGATCAAACACCGCTTACCCGGATTGGTGCAGCTAAACTCGCGCTATTCAGGCACGGAACCCAAATATCGCCTGATGATCGAGACCGACACGCGCCACAGCACCCACGAACTGGCAGAGATCTGCTGGGAAGTCTGCGATCTGATACAACGCGAAACAGGCACGCCGGCTGGCGCAAAAATCGAAGTTCTGAATGTTTCCGCCGGGGGCTTGGTTCCCCGTCCCGAAACTGACCACTCACCAAGGAGCTCTCATGCAAATTAATAACGGAACCTCTCAATTCAGCGCTGGACTGGCAACGGAGTTCAACCGCCTCAACCGCGCCATCCTCATTGCCGATAAACCAGCAAGTTGGCAACCCGCCATCAAGGAAATGAACGCCTTCCTTGCGAGTTTGGAAGCCTGGTTGGCAGAAAATCCGGCTGTGATCGGGGAAGACATTGTCACTTCGTCGCGCGTTTTCAGTATGCTCCTCACCCTGGCAGCCACGGGCACCCAAGGGCGGTTGGAACTCGTCCTCGCAAAGGATGACGCAAGCAAAGTCTTGCGCGCTCAGATCGACGAAGATTACCTGCCTAGTTCAGGCGACATGCGCCGTAAAGCCATCGCGCTTGCCAGGGATTACCTGAAAAGCCCGGTCTTTGCCTCTCTCGAGGAGGCGATCCGCTACGAGATCCTGCCCCTGCTTGACAGCCTGGATGATCATGTCGATCCGGACCGTTTTATGGCGTATCGTGTGATCCAGATCGGTAATATTTTCGAACGGCTTTTCGCGCTGCGACTGCGCACTGGCGATCCCATCCTGCTGGGATTAGCCGGAAAGAAAGGTTTGCTGCGGGAGATTTATGACCGCAAGTACCTCCGTTTTGGCACTTCGGGCGTTCGGGGACGCTGGGGCTATGATTTTACCGAAACCCGTGCCCGCCAGGTTGTGCAGGCAGTATGCGACTTTTTGAACAATGAAAACGTGCCTGCCTTCGTCGGCGCTGAGGATCTCTCGGGCAAGGTGATCGTACTCGGGCATGACACCCGCCGCAATTCGGACGTGGTAACGCAGTGGACCGCGGAAACCTGCCTTGCCAACGGCTTCAAGGTGCACATTGGCACGCGTGACGTGCCCACCCCCGCCCTGGCTTTCTACGAGACCGAGGTGCTGCCAAAGGACGAAGTGGCGGGGCTGATCATCGCCACCGCCAGCCACAACCCTCCGGAGTGGCAGGGCATCAAGTTCAACCCCCGCCTGGGTTATCCCGCGCCAACCAACGTAACCGATTTTATTGCCTTCCGTATCAATGAACTCCAACTGATCGACCATACCGGCGGTCAGAGCGACGTTGAGAATGCCCGCTCGCGCGGACTCGTGGAAGGCTTTGACCCCCTGGACGATTACGCCAAATGGATCAAGAATAACGGCAATGGAAACGCCCGCATCCCGATCGATTTTGACCGCATCCGTCGCTTCTTTGCTGACAAAATGGTGGTGGTGGATGAGATGCACGGCTCCGGGCGGGGTTACCTGACCCGTCTGCTCGGGGAGGCTGGTGTGCGCTTCACAGTCATCCATGCCAATGTGGACCCAGACCTCGGCGGTCAGGATTACGCCAACCCCGAGGAACCTTTCAACCAGCTACTCAAAGAAACCGTCGCGCGGACTGGCGCGCAAGTTGGTATGGGCATGGACACTGATGCCGACCGTTATGGAGTCGTGGACAAAGGCGGCGTCTACTTCCGGCCCAACCAGATCCTACCCATGCTGCTGCGCTATGTGGGCGTGGACCGCGGCATCACCGGGCGCGTGATCGCAACCCAGACCGGTTCACCCCTGCTGGAAGTGCTGGCAGGCATGATCCCGAATAACGAGCTTAACAAACCCGCCAAAGGTGCATTGCCAGGGTATGTTGGGCAGAAAATCTATAAATGCCGCGTGGGGGATATCGCCTCGCGCAGCCTTAAGAACGCTTTCGCGGTTCCTGTTGGGATCAAGTACATTGAAGAGATCCGCCGTACCGATAATGCTTATAACAACCTCAAAGTCCTCCCCGATGACTGGCGCGATCGCATTTTAATCGGCGGCGAGGAATCCTCCGGTCTGACCACGCGTGGTCATATCACCGATAAGGACGGTCCCTGGGCAAACATCCTGATCATGGATATGCTCGCCTACTACGGTACCCGCGAACAAAAGCCGCTGGGCTCACTTCAGGAAATCTGGGATGAACTGGTCAATCTGCCTGGGCTTTGGCAATCCTATGGAACCTCCTCGGACCCCACCTCGCACGCTGGACGCTCGGATGTGGACGCGCCGCTGGAGGCGAAAGAAGCATTCATTGATCACTACCTCGACCTGCCGGATCATGCCGGCGCAGAAGGATTGAAAATTGCTGGTTTGAAGATCGATTATCTCGGCGGGATCCGCTACGAACTGGTGGAAATGCAGCTCAGCGACGAGACCGGAAATGATCATTACTACCTGCGCATGCGCGCCTCGGGCACCGAACCCATCAACCGCGTGTATATTGAAGCGGCTGACCTGCAAGTTGGGCAACGCATGATGGCGGAAGTGCTCAAGAAGCTGGAAGAACTCACCGCCGAGACACTTCAAAAGGCACATTCCGAATGGCACCTGGTGGACATGCTCTGCCAGTCCCGCCTGAGCCAACAAACCGAACAGGCGGTCAGGAAGACCATCTCCAATCATCAGTGGGAGATGCAAGACATCCTTGCGAAGATCGATCTGATGACCCAAACCCTCGAAAAGCGCAATCGCAAGGTGATCCAGGCCTGGAAAAAAGCCTTGAGCGACTAAGCAGACCAACGAATTGACAGCCCCGGGAAATCCCGGGGCTGATTTTTAACTCAACGATATTTGTATAATTATTACTGTATTCATACTTTTTCCCACCCTTATTTCAAGTTATAATTGAGGTTGGTGGGCGGCTGAAAGTCCGACCTTTTTTTGTTCGAATTTAATCTACAAGCCCCCAGAATGCCAAAGAGGTGAATATGAAAATTGTTACAGACAGCGGTGCTGACATCTCGTTTGAAGAATGTAAATCACTCGGAATTACCATGCTTCCGTTGAAGGTTGAAGTAAATGGCGTCTCTTATCAATCCGGGGTAAATATTGACCCGGACGAGTTCTACAACATGATGGACGGGAGCCCCAAAATGCCCATCACCTCCACCCCATCTGTAGGTGAATTCGTGGAAGTCTACAAGCGACTTGCGGATGAAGACCCGGAAATCCTCTCGATCCATCTTTCTTCCGGCCTTAGTGGCACTTTTAATGCTGCTGTTCAAGCAGCTGCCATGGTGCCTGAGGCAAAGATCACCCTGATCGACACGCTCACCCTCTCTGCCGGCACTGGCTGGCAACTGCGTGCGGCGTCTGCAATGATGAAAACCGGGCACAAGTTGGATGAGGTGGTCAAAACAATCCGCCAAATCCAGGACGCTTCTGCTACCTTCTTTACCCTGCCCGATCTGAAATACTTGATCGCTGGCGGTCGGATCAGCCATCTGAAAGGCTTGCTGGCTTCTTTGCTGGGTATCAAACCAGTTATCGAGGTCAGTAAAGTGGATGGCAAGTATTATGACAAAGTAAAAAAGCGCTCATTCACCCAGGCAATTGACGGGATCACCGAATTGGTGAAAAAGCTTCATCCCGTAGGGACCGAACTTGAGGCACAAATTGTCACCGCAGCCAACCCTTCAGGCGCGGAGCAACTAAAGGCCTCCATGGAAAAGGTGTTTAAGTGTCATTGGCAGCCCAATGTGACCCTTGGTACCGCTCTTGGCGCGCATACCGGCCGGGGTTTGGTGGGTATCATCTGCGCCGCTAAATCAGCTCTGCCCGCAATCAGCTAATTTCGTTCAATCACCAAAACAGCCCTGAAAAACAGGGCTGTTTTTGATTCGAGGTTCAGGCTTTCGTCACCTTACGGGATAGGTGATATGTAAGGACCACCCCCGTGGTGAACCATTACCCATCATCGTGGCTTAACCGGGGTTATTCCTGACCCGCCTTAGCCTGGATTTTATACTCTTCGGGCACGGGCAGGCTGCCTTCCCAAACCACGCTGCGGAATTCATCTGGCGAGGTGTTGCCTTCTGTGTTGATCAGCAGCACCTGGGAGTCCTCATTCAGCCCCATAGCATCGCGCAGATCGCGCGCGCCTTCATATTCCATGATATACATCAACGCTCCCAGGGTGACAGCGCCAGATTCCCCGGAAACGATGAATGGATCATCCGTCAGGGGCACGGAATAGACCCGCATGCCTTTTGCCGCCACGTAATCGGGGCACTTGGCAAAATAGTCGGCGCAGTTATAGAGGGTTTCCCACGCAAGCGGATTAGGATCACCACAAGCCAGACCGGCCATAACGGTGTTCAGGTCTCCTGCAACACTGTGTGGTTTTCCATCAGCTCTGTGCATTGATTCATACAGGCAGGCAGCTTTGGTAGGCTCTACCACCAGGGAAAGAGGGACATTATCCTCAAAGAGCACTGAATAAAACCCGATCGCTGCCGCGGCAAGCGAGCCAACGCCTGCCTGCACCAGCAAATGGGTCGGCCGCTGGATGCCCTGGGCGGCAAACTGCTCCTGCGTTTCGACGAACATGGTGGCATAACCCTGCATAATCCACCTGGGCACATCTTCGTACCCTTCCCACGAGGTGTCGGAAATCACTTCCCAGCCGTTCTTCCGCGCGTCCAGTGAAGCCTGGCGAACCGCGTCATCGTAATTACCATCCACGACGACAACTTTCCCCCCCTGGCGCTGGATGCCGCGGATGCGGTCCTGGGTGGTGAGGGAATGCACGTAGATCACCGAAGGAAAACCCATTTTTGTGGCAGCCCACGCCACACCGGTGCCGTGGTTGCCATCCGTCGCGGTGGCAAAGGTGGGATGCCCTAACTTGTCACGCAGACCCCCTTCCAGGTGCAGCAGATCGCGCAGGGTCATTTCCTGTTCGCTAAAGCCTCCACGCTCGAGGAGTTTCTTGTAAATAGCATAGGATCCGCCAAGCACCTTAAAGGAGTTAAGCGAGAGCCTTGCTGACTCATCCTTGACCCATATCCCCCCGACACCTATGCGCTGCGCCAGGCGGGGCAGGCTCTTGAGCGGGCTCATGCGGTAACCGGGAATATCGCTGTGCAGCCGGCGCACCTGCTGCGGCAAGCCAGCAGGGAAAAGCTCTGCTGCAAGTTTGGATTTAGGATTCTCAAGCGCATGGTGGTTTGCCAACCATTGGATCGGAACTTCTGTCATCAGGACCTCGTGGGTGTTAATTTTTGCCTGTCAATCTTATCACAGGGCATAAGCAGGGTTGTAAACGCTGTGGAATCTCAGCCGTGCCGCAGCGAGTTCCCCACCCACAGCCATCTTTCCGGTCGCGCCCGAACACCAAGTAACTGCTCTAATAAACGGGAGAATCGCGTGGGATCTCCGCTGGTGAGATAGCGGTGGAACGGCTGATCATTTGATGACCGGAGGAGGTAGCGCTGGATCAGTACGCGCTCGGTCTGACGAGCGATGGCAGGCGCTGGATCGATAACGCGCACGCCATCCCCGGCTATCTGCTGGATTAGGGGAATCACAAAGGGGAAGTGGGTGCATCCCATCACAAGTGTATCAACCCCCTCAGCCAGCATAGGCTGCAGGGCTTGTTGGAGAATGTTGCGGGTAAGATAGGTGTTGAGGTAACCCCGTTCAATCTGTTTCACAAGTCCCGGGCAGGTTGCCTCATAGATCTGAACATCCTTGGCAAAGCGTTCCACCACCGAAGCATACAGTTCACCATGAAAGGTGGAGGGTGTCGCCAAAACGCCGACCTTGCCGCTCAGTGTCTGCTCAGCGGCTGGTTTGACTGCCGGCTCCATGCCGACAAAGGGAAAATCAGGATAAAGAGCGCGCAGGTGCTTAAGCGCGGCAGCTGAAGCGGTGTTGCAGGCGATGACGATCAGCTTTGCCCCCTGGCTCATCATCATGCGCGTGACTCCTTCCGCAAGTTGGCGCACTTCTTCAAGCGATCGCTCGCCGTAAGGAACTTTTGCCTGGTCCCCAAAGTAGAGGGTGGTCTCATAGGGTAACTGGCTGTGGATCGCACGCAGCACCGAAAGCCCACCCACCCCTGAATCGTAAACGCCAATCGGTGCTTCTTTATCGCTCATGGGCTTATTTTAGCACGCTGTTAGGTCAGTTGGAAGCGGGACATGGTACTCGCAGAGTATGCGCTACCTGCTCCAAAAACGCAGTATTAAGGTTTCAATATGGCAAAAGCAGTCCGTCTTTGTTTGTCATCCTGAACGCAGTGAAGGATCTGATTGTTAATTAGATTCTTCGCAAAAGCGGCTCAGAATGACAGGCAATTTCAATTTGGCAAAAGCAGTCTGTCCTTGTTTGTCATCCTGAACGCAGTGAAGGATCTGGTTGTTTATTAGATTCTTCGCAAAAGAAGCTCAGAATGACAGTATGTCATCCTGAGGAACGAAGGATCTTGCCCTTTAGTCTATGGGATAAGATTCTTCGCAAAAGAAGCTCAGAATGACAGTATGTCATCCTGAGAAACGAAGGATCTTGCCCTTTAGTCTATGGGATAAGATTCTTTGCACAAGCGGCTCAGAATGACAGGCAACATCGAATTGCGATGTTCAAACCATAAATTGGGGGGTGGATGCAGATCGTTCGTGCCCCCCCTCGAGGGAAGGGGATAAAATGGCTGAGTATTTGCAGGCAATAGGATTGTGCTGCCGTCTTGCGAAGCACCCCAGCGCTGAACGCGCGTGTGGGCAGGCCGAGCACGGGATTTGACCTCAAGTCTCCGATTATTAAAGAATTTCTGGAGGCCGAGTCACATATTGATCTCAACCACCCAAACCCGAATTACTTGCTTCCACAAAAGCTTTGAAGATCCGCCGCATTGGTTCATGTTCGGTCAGCCATTCCGGATGCCATTGCACGCTCACCACAAAGCGCTTACCTGGCATCTCGAGCGCTTCGATCACCCCATCCGGGGCTGTTGCCACTACTTTCAACCCTTTGCCAGGGTCTTTCACGGATTGGTGGTGCAGGCTGTTCACCAGAAACTCGGTGCCGCCCATGATGCCCGCCAACTGGCTGCCATTTTCCACCTGCACAGAATGGGAAAGCCGGTTGCGCTGGTAATTTGGCCACCACTGGTGGTGGTCAGCTTCCGGGAGTTCACTGGGGATGTCCACCACCAGGTTGCCGCCCATCGCCACGTTGAGCACCTGCTGCCCGCGGCAGATACCTAAGATCGCTTTGTCCATGGCAACCGCCTCCCGGCAGAGTGCCAGTTCGAATTCATCTCGCTCGCGGTCGATCCCAGCCACGCTTGGGTGCATTTCCCCGCCAAAATAATCCGGATGGATGTCCCCACCGCCTGAGATGAACAGACCGTCAAACTCACTTAGAACCTCAGGGAGCGTATCAAGCGGCAGTGCGGAAGGCAGTAGATACGGTCTGCCGCCAGCTGCGAGGATGGCGCGTACCAACTCCTCTCTTGAGGAATAAGCTGGGGTACTGCCAGGCTTTTGAATTCGGAAGGCGGCAAGGGCGATGCGAGGTGTCATGAAGGTCTCCAGGAAAGTAAAATGTAAAAGCCTTCCCGTCTGGTGAGGAAACGGAGAAGGCTTTTAAGGTGCAGAAAAAGGGTCGTTTAGAAACGCTGCTTGAGGCGGGCGCTCTTGCCGGTGCGTTC
>CAYUGV010000015.1:0-18325 GCA_964444335.1 uncultured Anaerolineaceae bacterium
CAGGGGGATGGCACCGCGATCCTGACGGGCACACCGCCAGCAGTGGGTGGGGTTGAAGAAATCCTTCTTAAAGCCGCGAATGGAGTCACTCCTGGAGCGGAGCAACTCTTCAGGTTGACATGGGAAGGCGCGCCAGTATTCCCGCTATTCCTACCGATGATCTTGAGGTAAACATTTTGTTTTAGCAAGCCGGGTTCAGCATCTGAACCCGGCTCTTTTCAACGGTAGAATGCCACATCGCAGGGTTCCTTCTAAAAAAAAAAGAAAAAAAAAGAGGCTGATCAATCACTTGATTAGCCTCTAAAAGTAAATGGAATGGGTTGGAAAACCCTCAACGGGAGGTGACTATTTCTTTTCCCACTCTCCCACGGGGTAGCAGCAGAAGACGAGGTCCTTGGCGGCTTTGAGTTCATCACAACGTCGAACTGGCGTGTGGTGAGGAGCATCGTGCAGCAGCTCTGGCTGGGTGCGGGCTTCTTCGGCGATCTTCAACATGGCGTCGACGAAGCTATCCAGCGTCTCAACGCTTTCAGACTCGGTCGGCTCGATCATGAGGGCTTCATGTACGATCAGCGGGAAGTAGTTGGTCGGGGGATGGAAATCGTAATCCATCAGCCGTTTAGCGATATCCAGGGCGTGGATATCCGGCACGTCCTTCCAGAAGCCCTCAAGCACGAATTCATGCATGCAAGAACGCTTGTAAGGCAGAGTGTAGGTGCCCTTCAGCTTTGCCTGCAGGTAATTAGCGTTCAGGACAGCTTTTTCCGCCACATCCCGCAGACCTTCCTGCCCAAGCATTGCGATGTAGGTGAAGGCGCGTACAAGCATGCCAAAGTGACCATGGAAGGCTTTGACGCGCCCAATCGTCTTCTCAGGGCGGGCAAACGCGTAAGTTGGAGGGGTTTCCTCGTCACCCGGATCGGTCATGACCACATGCGGTTCGGGGAGGTAATCGACCAGCTTTTCGCAGACCATGACGGGACCGCTGCCAGGACCACCGCCGCCGTGAGGGGTGGAGAAGGTCTTGTGGAGGTTGTAGTGCATCACGTCGATGCCGCACTCGCCAGGCTTGAAAACACCAAGGAGTGCGTTCATGTTAGCGCCGTCGCCATAAACCAGACCGCCAGCTTCGTGTACGATGCGAATGACCTCGGCGGTGTTCTCGTCGAATAAGCCAAGTGTGTTGGGGTTGGTGAACATGATGCCGGCAAGCGTGTCATCGCACAGCTCACGCAGAGCTTTGAGGTCCACGTTGCCGCGTTCGTCTGAAGGCAGCTGGACGGGGTCAAACCCGAGCATGGCCGAGGAGGCAGGGTTGGTGCCGTGGGCAGAGTCGGGGATCAGGATGCGGGTGCGTTTGAGGTCGCCGCGATCTCTGTGGTACTTGGCGATGATCATTGTGCCGACCAGTTCGCCTTGGGCTCCGGCTGCTGGCGCCAGGGTGGCATCGGCGAAGCCGCCGATCTCAGCCAGCCAGTTTTGCAGGGTGTACATCAGGTAGAGGTTACCCTGGACAGTATTTTCAGGCTGGAGCGGGTGGGTAGCGGCAAAACCAGGGTAACGCGCGGTGACTTCGTTGATCTTGGGGTTGTACTTCATGGTACAGGAACCCAGAGGATATAAACCGAGGTCGATGGCGTAGTTCTTTTGGGAGAGTTTGGTGAAATGTCGCACAACGCCCAGTTCGGAGATCTCTGGGAAGGGGAAGCTCGCGCGGGCGAATTCCTGTGGGAACTCCGTCAGAGGAACATCGGGTTCCTGGAAGGTAACACCAGTGCGACCGGCGGAAGAAAGCTCAAAAATGGTTGGTTCACGCATGTTCCACCTCGCTCAAAACGTCGGTCAGATAGTCGATATCTTCGCGTGAAATCATCTCGGTGACGGCCATCAGCAGACAACCTTCAAGTTCGGGATAGTCTTTGCTGAGGTCGTAACCGCCAAGGATGCCGTGATCCTGCAAGTGGGCTAGCAGTTCGGTAACGTCCTGATCTGCTTTGACGACAAACTCATGGAAGAATGGCGTTCTTTTGAATGGGAGCTCGAAGCCGGGAACTTCCTGTACCAAGTTGGCGGTATAGTGCGCGTTCTGGTAGCACAGGTTCGCGACCTGTTGGAAGCCGGTCTTGCCGAGTAGTGTCATGTAGATCGTCGCGGCAAGAGTCATCAGCCCCTGGTTGGAGCAGATGTTGGAGGAAGCCTTCTCGCGGCGGATGTGTTGCTCGCGGGCGGTGAGGGTGAGCACGTAGGCTAGTTCGCCTTGCGTGTCGACTGTTTCGCCGACCAGGCGACCGGAGATCTTGCGCAGCAAAGGATTTTTGACCGCGAAAAAACCAAGGTATGGACCGCCATAGGAAAGCGGAATGCCGAGCGGCTGACCTTCGCCAACCACGATGTCTGCGCCGATCTCGCCTGGAGGGGTGAGAAGGGCTAAAGCGGTGGGGTTTACCACGACCGCCACAAGGGCTCCCTGAGCATGGGCGGCTTCGATCAGCGGCTTGTAGTCGATGATGCGCCCGAAGAAATCGGGATATTGCACCATTACCAAGGAGGTGTCAAGGTCGATCTGGTCAATCAGGTTTTTCAGATCGGGATCAATGCCAGTTTCGGGATCATCGCCAAGGATTTGGATCTCATCATTCGCCTGCATATAGCCGCGGACGACATCACGATACTGGGGGTTGACCGCACGGGAGAGCAAGACCTTGTTGCGCTTACCGCGGAAATGGTTGTTTGCCAGGATCACAGCTTCAGCAGCGGCAGTCGCGCCGTCGTAATGCGAAGCGTTGCTGACGTCCATACCAGTGAGCAGGCTGATCAGGCTCTGAAACTCGAAGATCGCCTGGAGCGTGCCCTGGGAGATCTCGGGTTGGTATGGGGTGTAAGCCGTGTAAAACTCACCGCGCTGCAGGAGATTGTCTACCGCGGCGGGGATGTAGTGTTGATAAGCGCCGGCACCCAGGAAGCAGATGAAATCGCGGGTGGTGGCGTTGGCAGAGGCGATGCTGTCCAATTCGGCAGCCGCTTCCATTTCGGAGAGCGGCTTTGGCAGGTTCAAATCGGGAAAGCGGTGTTGCTCGGGGACCACTGTAAACAGGTCCTCAACTTTTCCGACCCCGATCGTTTTGAGCATTGCCTCCACATCAGCTTTTGTGTGTGGAGTGAACATAGGCTTAGCGGTCCTGGCAGTACGCGTCGTACGCCGCAGAATCCATCAGTTTGTCGAGCTCGGACTCGTCGCTGACCTTGACTTTGGCGAGCCAACCGCCGGTATAGGGCTGCGAGTTTAACAACTCGGGAGTGTCGGTGAGGATCTGGTTGACTTCGAGGACCTTACCGCTGACGGGGAACACAACTTCGGCTGCGGCTTTGACGGATTCGATGGTCGCCAGGCTTTCGCCAACTTTGACCTCATCATCGGGATCGATGGCGAATTCAACAAAAACGACGTCGGAGAGGGAATCCTGCGCGTAGTCGGTGATACCGATGATTGCGATGCCGTTTTCAACCTTGACCCACTCGTCTGTTTTCTGATATTTCAATTCTTGTGGCACTAACATTTTGGCTCCTTTAAGCTTGTTAATTAGAACAGAGGCACACTTTGTGCCCCTGTTATCTTTGATTTCAGAGGTTTGAGGGTTTGTTTACCTGAGAGTTTCACCATGATCGGCTTGCCCCTTCGGTGCCTGCCGAAGCAGGACTCTTCCCAATGGACGCGGTTAATTTTAGCTTTTTATGGGGATTAGTCAAGCTAAATTCTTTCACCTGCATTTTGAGGATCCCTGGTGAACCTTCAGCTCAGGTCGATGAAGCGTTCTGGATGGGAGTAGACGTTGAAGCGCGAGCCCCGCGCATAGCCGATCAGGGTCATGCCCCATTCTTCTGCGAGCTGGACTGTGAAAGTGTTGGGGGAGGTGAGCGAGATCACGACGGATACCCCCATGCGCGCCGCCTTTTGCAGCATTTCCGAGCTGATGCGCCCGGTGGTGAGCAGGATGGATGGCTTGAGAGTTGGCTGTTGAAGCAAGATATAGCCCATTAACTTGTCCAGTGTGTTGTGCCTGCCGATGTCATCAGCCAATTTTTGAATGTGTTCGCCATCAGAAATTGCCGAGCAATGCACACCGCGAGAGGTGGTTTGGGAATCCTGGGCTTCCATGAATTCAGCAAGTATGTTGGAGATCATTTTGGCATGCAGAGTCACTTCGTGGAGCTTGGGATTTTCTGGTTGTTCCAGTCGCTGCGCGGTTTGCCCGCCGCCACAGCCGGTGGTTTTGATCCAAGTGGTGGGTTTGGTGATGGGCGAAGAGGTATCGACCTCGACAAAATCAGCAGTATCGCAAACGTGCACGCGCGTTACCTCTTTGGCGGATTTGATCAACCTTTCGTTATAAAGGAAGCCGACCGCCAACTCGGCGATCATGGCAGGGGTGCAGAGCATTTCCATCCAGGGTTTGCCGTTCACGATCAGGGTAACCGCCTGCTCCAAGGGAACCTGGGAGGATTGATGCTGCCATTTGCCTTCGGAGTACTGCAAAAAGGAGATTTTGCTGCTTTTCATAAGCTTACCTTCCCTCTGCCCGGATGATACCACCGCCGAGCACCTGGTCGCCTTCGTAAAACACTGCGCTTTGCCCGGGAGTGACATCTCGCAAACGCAGATCAGTCTCAACCATCACGCCGCCTTCACCGATGGTGAGGGTAGCGCGCACTGGATTTGCACGATACCGGATCTTCACCTCGCAATCAAGTGGAAAACCAGGTGCTTTTCCGCTGATCCAATTCACAGGACTCACGCGAAACCGGTTGCTTCCAAGTTGGCTGGAAGTACCGACGATCAAGGTGTTACTTTCAGACCTCTTATCGAGCACGTAAAGAGCTTCAGTGTATGCAGGCAAGCCTTTTCTTTGCCCGATGGTGTAGAAAGCAAGACCCTGGTGCATGCCCAGAAGCTGCCCAGTGGTTGTTCGGATCTCTCCGGGTTGGGTGGCAGAAGGAGCATATTCGCGCAAGAACTGCTGGTAATCTTCGTGATCTACAAAGCACAGGTCCTGGCTGTCTGGAGTTTCCGAGACGCTTAAACCGAGGCTCTGTGCGATTGCACGGACTTCTGGTTTTCGCAGTTCTCCCAGTGGCAGGATTGTCCTCTGTAGTTCATGCTGCGTAAGATTGCTCAGCATATAACTCTGGTCTTTTGCCAGATCGCTGGCGCGCCAGAGTTCAAACAAGCCGCCCGAACCCAATAAAACTCGCGCGTAATGTCCCGTCGCCACGAATTCTGCCCCTTGCGAGTCTGCAACCTCGATCAGTTGAGCCCACTTGAGGGCGCGGTTGCACAAGACGCAGGGGTTGGGGGTTTCATTCGCCAGGTGGCTGGTGATAAAGGCTTCAACCACTTCCTGCCGAAAAGGATCCTGTACGTCCTTGACTTGCCATGGGATACCCAATTGTCCGGCGACCTGCCTCGCACCCTCCAGTCCTTTTTGTTCCTTTCCATTAGCATGCCACATATGGAGGGTTAGTCCTTCCACGGTGTAGCCCTGCTTGATCAGCAAAGCTGCTGTTACCGCGCTGTCCACGCCTCCGCTCATGGCTACAATGACTTTTGCCATAATATCTCCTGTGCTAATTATAGAGGATTTCAGGTGGGGATTTTGCCGGTTACATCCTTGCCTAGGATTTGCCCTGCTTCTTCAACATATTGGAGCGATTGGTGGCGGAAGTATGTATTGTAGAGCTCGGCGTAGTGGCCGCCTTGCTCCAGCAAGCCCTGGTGGCTGCCTTCTTCGATGATCGAACCATGGTCGAGCACGATGATCCGGTCTGCAGACCTCACGGTGGAAAGGCGATGGGCGATCAGGATGCTGGTTGATCGCTGTAGGATCAGCCCGAGAGCCTGTTGGATCTGATACTCCGTGAAAGGATCGATGCTGGCTGTGGCTTCGTCGAGGATGAAAATGGCGGGTTTATGCGCCAACACGCGCATCAGTGCCACCAGTTGGCGCTGACCCATGGAAATGTGAGCACCGCGTTCACCTACTTGAGTGTCGAGACCATTCGAGAAGGTTTCGAGCCATTCGCCGTTGCCTATCTGGTGAGCGAGTTGGGTGATCTCTTCGCGGCTAATGTTCGGCGCCGCGAAACGGATGTTTTCCTCAACAGTGCCATCAAACAGGAAGGGCACCTGGGTGACAATGCCCATATTCCGGCGCAGGGCAGGCAGGTCGAACTTGCGGATATCGATGTCATCGATCAGCAGCTCGCCCTCCTGGAACTCATAAAAACGGGAGATCAAACGGGCAATCGAGGACTTTCCAGCTCCGGTGTGACCAACAATGGCGATATTTTCGCTTGGCGCAATGTGAAGATCAAAATCATCCAGTATCTTAGCACCAGTCGCGTAGGTAAAGCCGAGATGGTTAAAATCGATTTTGCCGCTCAGACTTTCGACTTTGAGATCATCGCTTTGGATCACCGAGCGTTCAGAATCGATCAGGGCAAAAATTCGTTCCGCGGCTGAGAGACCCGTTTGGACCTGGGTCCAATAGGATGTGATGCTGAGAATTGGCATCAGGAAGCGGTCGCTTGCCAGCAGGATCATGTACCACGCACCAGCGGTGATCAACCCCTGGGTCACGGTGAGCGCGCCGAAATACACCAGAATGGCAATACTGATACCGCTGATGGTGCGCATAACCGGGAACACGATTGAGAGAACGAACCCACGCTGCACATTGACCTTGAACGAAGTGGTATTAGAGGTTTTAAATTCCTGGTAGATCTCTTCTTCCTGCCGGAAATTTTTCGCAACTGAGATGCCGCTGATGGTTTCTTTGATCGTCGCGTTCACGTTCGCCATGGCGCGCATGCCCTGGGTGGTCACCCGACGGGCAAGTTTGCGGAAGCGTGTAACTACCAGCATCACGATCGGAACAAACGCCATCAGCGCCAGTGCGAGTCGCCACTCTGTGTTGAAAAGGATGATCGCAGTGACGATCGACTGGACGGTGCTGCCGGCCACATCCATAGTCAGGCGGATCAGCATCGAAAAGTCGTTGGTGTCTGTGGTGATACGGGAGACAATCCGCCCTGAAGACAGGCGATCGTGAAAGGCAAGGTCCTGCTCGATCGATGAGGCAAACGCATCAACGGACAAGTCACGGTTCATATCCGCGGTGATCCGTGAAAGAAGCCGTCTGACTATGTAATAAAATACAAAATCCAAGACTTGTAGGAAAATAATCGTTGCAACCAGGATGGTATATGCAGTTTCGTTGGGTACACCAGCGATACCCTCATCCAGGACTTTTGAGATCAGGAGGGGTGGCAAGGCAGCAAAGGAACCCTGCAGTACAATCGTGATCATCATCCAGATAAAAAACGTGCGATGTCCTTTGGCGTAATCCCAAATGCGGCTGAGCAAGGTTTTGTTGCTGTACTGGCGATCGTAGAGTTCGCCGGTGAGTCCTTGATGGAACGCCATTACTCTTTTGCCTCCGCGAAGATGTTCCGATAAGATCTTGAGGTTTGCATCAATTGCTCATGCGTGCCAATGGCAGAAATGCGTCCCTTACGCATGACAATGATCAGGTCAGCCCAACGGATTTGGGAAAGGCGGTGGGTGATGATAAAGGTGGTTCTGCCTTCGGAAGCCAGTTTTATGGCTTGTTGGATCTCGTCTTCGGTTTTGCTGTCAATCGCGCTGGTGGAGTCATCCAGGATCAAGATCTTGGGGTCGGTCAGGAAGGCCCTGGCAAGCGCAAGGCGCTGCCTTTGACCGCCGGAAATGGTTGCCCCTCTTTCTCCAATCACTGTGTCGTATCCTTCAGGCAATTCCTCGATGAAACCGTCTGCCTGGGCTTTCCGGGCTGCCATCACGATTTCTTCATGAGTGGCATTGGGTTTGCCGAAGGCGATATTCTCAGCCACTGATTTTGAAAACAAGAAAATATCCTGCTCAATGATGGAAATTTGAGCACGCAAGCTATCCAGCTTCCATTCCCGGAGGTCCAGCCCGTCAATTTTTACACTTCCGGAGAGGGGATCATACGTACGGTTGATCAGCCGAACCAGGCTGGTCTTACCCGAGCCAGTTTGCCCGACAATGGCCACTGTTTGACCCGGATTGACTTCAAAAGTGAGGTCATGAAGGTTCAGGTTCTGACCATCATACGCAAAACTGACGTTTTCAAAATTCACTTTGCCGCTGATGGCACCGCTGTGCCCATTTTCGTTTTGATCGAGATTATTCTCGCTGTTCATCACCGAAAGCAACCTGCGCGCGCCGGCAATCCCGAGAGAAATCTGCGAATATGACCGAATAGAGGTGTTGGTTGGGAAACCGAGCATCGAGAGACCGCTGAAGTAAGTGATAACGCTGCTTAACGGAATTATCCCCTGCCTGTAGAGGATTAAGGCATGCAGCAAGCCAAAGCCCATGGCAAGAGCCAAAAGAAGCAGCGGTATGAAGCGGGCTTCGATATCGCCCTGTTTGACGTTGGCATCGCGAAAAGCTTGCGAGTTCTCCTTGAACCGGTTGATCTCCGCTGCTTCCTGGGAAGCTGCCTTGACGGTTTCAATCCCGTCAATGTCTTCCGCCAAACGGCTGTTTAGGATGCCGAAGGTGGATCGAACTTCCTGCGTGACTGGTTCGAGGATTTTGAGGAAATGGGCGATTGAGATGAAGTAGAAAATGATGAACAAGACCGGGGTCAGCAGCAGGGCGGGGTTGATGGAAGCGCCGATGCCGAGGGGAATGAAAAGGAAGTTGATGGAGCCCAGTACCATGTTGAGACCAGGGCTGAAAATATAGTTGACCTCGCGGATATCGTTAGTCGCACGCGCCATCAGATCGCCGATGGATTGGAGCGAGTGGAAGGTCATGCTCTTGCCAAGCAGACTGATATAAAACTCGTCTCGAACATCCCGTTCAATTCGTTGGGCGGTAACTTCAAAACCAAAATTGCGGAAGAACTGTGCGAACCCGCGGATGATCTGAGAAATGCCAACAATCGCGCCGGCGCGAAGGAAAACTGAGGGCAAGGGGTTACCGCCAGTTAAGTTTTCAAAGACCACGCCATATTGAAGGGCAGGTACTGAAGCTAGGGCAGCATTGCCGATTGCACCGATAATGGCTACCAGGAAAATGGGCCAGTGGTGCAAGGCATGCGACGCCACCCAGCTAACCGCACTTTTGCGATTGGTGTTGTACCGAAAGGGAATTTTGAATTCGCTAATTGTCATGTTATTCGGATAACATACTGTTACCAGAGCGCAATTCTAACCCATGTAAGTAAATTAGGCGGAATTTTGCTTGAAAATACCATATTTTGATCTCAGGTAAGCTGCTAAACAAAAAATATACACTTGACCACTGCTGTGTCTGGCAGTAAAATCAATAGGTGTAATTAATTATATTAATCAGATTAATATGGTTGACAATCTTAGTCCAATCCTCAAATTTATCGCAGATGCCACCCGTCAGGATGAGCCTATTCCCAGTATATCTGAATTAAGCTCGCAATTGGGCATTTCAACAGCCAGTGTTCGTGAACAACTTGAGGTGCCGAAGGAACTGGGTTTTGTTGAAGTACGCACTCGCACTGGTATCCAGAAACACAATTTCTGCCTGACTCGCCCGCTGACCCTTTCGATGACCTATGGTATGCGGGTTGATCCCGAGCTCTTCCATGAGTATGCCTCAATACGCCGTCAGCTCGAAATTGTTTACTGGTATGAGGCTTGCGCGCTGCTTGAGAAATCTCACATCCAGGAACTCCAGGAACTTGTGGAGCGGGCTAACTGGAAGATCAATCAGAATCCAGTTGTGATTCCCATGATGGAGCATCGAAAATTCCATCTGACAATTTACCGGCCATTGAATAACCGCGTGCTGAACAGTGTGCTTGAAACCTATTGGGATCTCTACGAAGATTCACGCATCTATTTTTATCGCAACCATGAATACCTTGAAAGTGTTTGGAGTTACCATCG
The DNA here is from genome assembly GCA_964444335.1 of uncultured Anaerolineaceae bacterium. Taxonomy (GTDB): domain Bacteria; phylum Chloroflexota; class Anaerolineae; order Anaerolineales; family Anaerolineaceae; genus Mesolinea. The sequence continues at coordinate 9,991 of CAYUGV010000015.1, forward strand.
CCAAATGCTGGAGGCAATCGCGAGCAAGGCTTACGAAAAAGGGTATGAAGCCCTGGTGACACATTTTGATTTGATGAAAACATATAAAAAAGCAGATCTTCGACAAAGATTTGAATAAAAGGAGAGATTGTACTGATGCTAGATACCTCGCATAAGTCGCCAAATGGCAACGAACGGATAGTCAATGAAGTCTGTATGGCTATCTGCACGGTCAATGGTTCCGGCAGTGCCACAGCGAACAACATTCTTTACCGCGCGTTGTTCCGCATGGGGATCCTGACCTCAGGGAAGAACATTTTCCCATCCAACATTAAGGGTTTGCCCACCTGGTTTGTCATCCGTGCTTCAGCTCGGGGGTACACCGGGCGGTTAGCTCATGACGATGTGGTAGTAGCCATGAATGGCGCTACGATCGAAAAGGATGCTACGTATCTTCGGAATGGCGGCGTGCTGTTTTATGCTGACCACCTTGAGAAACCCGAGATAGCGGACAAAGAGGTTATTGTTTATCCCATGCCCATCAAAGCTTTGATGAAGCAGGTGGATGTGCCTCGAAATCTGCAGAGTTATATGGAGAACATGTTGTATGTAGGAATTGTTAGCCAGGTGCTGCGTATTCCTGAAGAGATCCTTAAAGCGACTGTTGATCATCAATTCCGTGGGAAACCAGCGATTGCTGAATCGAACTTTAATATTGTGAAGTTGGGTTTCCAATACGCGCTTGAGAACCTTGAGAAGAAAGACCATTTTTACCTGGAGCAACTGCCAGAACTCAAGGATTACATTCTGACTGATGGCAATAACGCCGGCGCGCTCGGTTCCCTTTATGGCGGTTTGCAGTTTTGCGCCTGGTATCCGATCACTCCGGCTACGAGCCTGGTTGAATCCGCAATCGAACAGGTCGGCAAATTACGTAAGGACCCGAAAACCGGCAAGAATACTTGTGTTATTCTGCAGGTCGAGGATGAACTTGCAGCAGCTGGCGCCACCTTGGGCGCAGGCTGGGCAGGGCTGCGGGCGATGACCTCCACTTCTGGTCCTGGCATCAGCCTGATGACAGAAAACATCGGCCTTGCTTATTTCACGGAAACCCCAATGGTCATTTGGGACGTGCAACGAGTCGGACCGAGCACTGGTTTACCCACCCGCACAGCGCAGGGCGACCTTTCGATGCTCTACACCCTGGGGCATGGGGACACCAAACATGTGATCCTGATCCCGGGTACCGTCACGGAGTGTTTCGAGTTTGGCTGGCGTTCACTTGATATTGCCGAGAAGTACCAGACTCCAATCTTCGTACTTTCTGATTTGGATCTTGGGATGAACACCTGGGTAACCAAGCGATTTGAGTATCCCAATCAGCCAATCGAACGGGGCAAGATCATTTGGGAAGAAAAGCTCGAGAAGTTCAAGGATTGGGGTCGATACAAGGACCTGGATGGCGATGGTATTCCATACCGGACGGTCATTGGCAACAAGAGCGAAAAAGCGGCTTACTTTACCCGCGGAACCGGGCATGATGAGTATGGTAACTACAGCGAGGATCCCAAAAATTGGACAGACATGCTGAACCGTATCGGCCATAAACTGAACGGCGTGGTCAAGGACTTGCCCGGTCCAATTATTCGGAGAGCAAAAGCCGATGCTGATATCGGTATCATTGGCATGGGCTCCACCCATGATGCCATGGTCGAAGCACAGGACCTCCTGGCCGAGATGGGCATCCAGGCAGACTACATGCGTGTTCGTTCCCTGCCAGCAAATACAGTCGTGCGGGAGTTTGTTGCCAGCCACGCGCGCAACTATGTTGTGGAGCTCAACCGCGATGGGCAATTACGCCAGATCCTCTCGCTTGAGATCTCTGAGTATTCTGAAAAATTGATATCAATATCCGAAATTGGCGGTCTGCCTCTGACCGCGGCATGGACTGCCGAGAGTGTCTTCGCAAAGGAGAAACGTAATGGAAAAAACCGTTGAGTTAAACCGCCTGGGACTTGCCCTGGCTGATTATAAAGGAAAACCTTCAACGCTTTGCCCTGGCTGCGGCCATAACGCGATCTCAAACCAGATCCAGGCAGCGGTTTGGGAGCTTGGTCTTGCGCCTGAAAAGGTGATGAAGATCAGCGGCATCGGCTGTTCGAGTAAGAGCCCTAATTACTTCCTGAGTCGTTCTTTTGGCTTCAATGGTTTGCATGGACGCATGCCCACAGTGGCAACAGGTGCTAGTTTTGGTGATTCATCCATCAAAATCCTTGGTATCTCTGGCGATGGAGACACCGCTAGTATCGGTATGGGGCATTTCAAGCATGTCATCAGGCGGAACGTGCCGATGGTTTACATCATCGAAAACAATGGCTGTTACGGTCTGACCAAGGGGCAATTTTCCGCCACATCGGACCAGGGTTTGGTATTAAAGCACCAGGGTGTCAATCTGCTTCCTCCGCTTGACCTCTGCATGGAAGCTCTGATCAGCGGCGCTTCTTTTGTGGCCCGCACCTTCTCCGGAGATGTGAAACAGATGAAAGAGCTGATCAAAGCAGCTTTGTCCCAGAATGGTATTGCTGTGATTGACGTTATCAGCCCATGCGTGACATTTAACAACCGTGATGATGCGTTGCAGTCTTATGTCTGGGGACGTGAACATGAAGCGCCCATCCAGGGCATTTCCCACTTCAGCCGGCGTGAGGATATGGAGGTGGTGAACTTCGAAGAAGGCACTTATCGCGAAATTCAATTACAGGATGGATCCTACCTGGTGCTGAAGAAAATCGACAAGGATTACGACCCCACTGATCGCAACGCTGCCCTGGACCTGCTGACAGAGTCTTATAAGTATCACTATTTTGCTACTGGGTTGATCTATTTTTGCGAAGTTCCACCAACCATCCAGGAGCAATACGACCTTCCTGAAGAGCCACTCAACCGCCTTACGGCGGATCGGTTGCGCCCAGGCAAGGAATCGCTCGAAGAGATCAACGTTTCACTCTATTAGGAGGAATTTGTTTCAAAAAGACCGGTCTGAGGAGGACCGGTTTTTTGTTGATTTTTAAGAGGAATGGTTTCAGCCTTTGAGGGTATAGAGCAATGCCAGGTTTGGACTGGTGAAAGCGCCAACAGGGAAGCCGGTGATGACAACCACCTGATCGCCGCCCTTAAGTGGGGTTGCGGCAGTCAGCGCAGTCTCGACGTGCGTGACCATCGTCTCGAGCGTATCGGCGTGGGGAACGCGGAAGGGCGTGATGCCCCAGCAAATTCCCAACCACTGGTAAGTGCTGGTTTCAGGCGTAAAGGCAAAAATCGGCACATTTGGCTTGGTCTTGCTGATCCAAAGAGCTGAAAGACCAGATCGGGTGAAAACGACGATAGCTGAGACATCTTTGTCCTGAGCCATGTCTCGCGCGGCATGCGAAATGACGATGGCATCGTCATTGGAAACATGCGACTGAAGAATGTTGTGATGACCCCAATCAGCAGCATGGCGTTCAGATTCCAAAATGATGTTTTCCATCATGCGGATACTCTGCACCGGATACTTGCCTGCGGCGGATTCAGCCGAGAGCATGACCGCATCAGTTCCATCAAAAATGGCATTTGCTACGTCCGCTGCTTCGGCGCGGGTGGGGCGGGGATTATTGATCATCGACTCGAGCATTTGCGTCGCGGTGATCACGAATTTTCCGTAATTATTGGCCTTTTTGATGATCTCTTTTTGTGCGGAAGGAACCAGGGCGGGCGACATCTCAACGCCCAGGTCGCCACGGGCAACCATCACACCATCTGTTACCTTGATGATTTCTTCCAGGTTGGTGATTGCTTCCGGACGCTCCAATTTGGCAACAATTGGGGGAAGCCGCCGATTACCGACCATGCTGCGCATAGTATCACGTACCATTTCGATGTCGGAGGCTTTTTTGACGAATGAAATAGCGACGAGGTCAACCCCAGCCTCGAGCCCAAACTTCAGATCTTCAAGGTCTTTTGGGGTCAGCACAGGAATATCGAGATTGGATCCAGGCAGGTTGACACCTTTGTGGGATTTCAGGCTGCCTCCAAGAAGGACTTTGGCAAAGATGTTCTCACCATCCAGGCGCAACACTTCAAACTCAAGTTGACCGTCGTCCAGGAGGATATGATTACCAGGAACGAGTACTTCGTGTAATTTGGGAACATCGAAAGGAATGAAAACCACTCCATCCGGAAGGTTCTGCGGATCATCACGGGAACTTAATGCGACTTCTTGTCCCGACTGAAGGTTGATAACTCCTTGAGGCAGAGCTCCAATACGAAGTTTTGGACCTTGCAGATCCATCAGGATCGAGATCGGTTTGCCAAGATCTTTCGAGATCTTTCGGATCAATTTGATCTTCTCACCATGGTCCTGGTGGGCACCATGAGAGAAATTCAACCGGCAGACATCCATACCTGCTTTCACCATCTCCACCAGCACTGCTTCTTCAGAGCTGCTGGGACCCAACGTGGCGACGATCTTGGCAAACCGGTACATAACGACCTTCCTTTATCTTTTCAAGACATCCGCGATGACTTCAATAGCCCAATCGAGCGTTTCCTTCTCGATGATCAGAGGTGGAGCAAAGCGGATAACATGGTCATGAGTTTCCTTTGCAAGGATGCCGGCTTCCTGCAGCATCTCGCAGTAGCGGCGGGCACCGCCAGCTTCAGGGCGGAGTTCAACACCGATCAGCAAACCACGACCACGGATTTCTTTCACCATGGGCGCTTCGATCTCGCGCAACTTCGACATGAAGTAATTGCCGAGTTCCGTCGCGCGGTCTGCCAGGTGTTCTTCATCCAGAACCTCGAGGGCTGCAACAGCCACTGCAGCAGCGAGCGGGCTGCCGCCAAAAGTGGAACCGTGCTCTCCGGGCAGGAAAAGACCTAAAACTGCGTCATCAGCGAGGACAGCTGAGACGGGATACATACCGCCGGAAAGGGCCTTGCCGATCACAGTGACATCCGGGCGAACGCCTTCATGTTGCGAAGCAAACCATTTGCCGGTACGGCAAAGGCCGGTCTGGATCTCATCAGCGATGAATAAAACGTTGTTTTCCTTGCATAGATCGGCAACCGCTTTAAGGTAGCCATCAGGGGGCAGAACAACGCCATTTTCGCCTTGGATCGGCTCAAGCATGACAGCTGCTGTGTTGGGTGTGATGGCGGATTTCATCTCTTCGATGTCACCGTAGGTTACGATCTTGAAGCCTGGTGTGAAAGGACCGAAGGCTTCGCGGTAGAAATCCTCGGTAGAGAAAGAAACGATCGTAACGGTACGCCCGTGGAAGTTGCCAGCAGCGACGATAATTTCTGCTTCATACTTGGGGACGCCCTTGGTCACGTATGCCCATTTGCGGGCAACTTTGATGGCTGACTCAACCGCTTCGGCGCCGCTGTTCATAGGCAGCACGCGTTCGTAGCCAGTAAGATCCACCAGTTTTTTGTACAACAGACCAAGCTTGTCGTTACGGAAAGCGCGGGAAGTCAGGGCAATTTTTTGTGCCTGATCGACCATCGCTTTGACAATGTGCGGATGGCAGTGGCCCTGGTTGACAGCAGAATAGGCACTCAGGCAGTCGAGGTATTTTTTACCTTCAACGTCCCAAACCCAAACGCCTTTACCCTCAGAAATAACGACACTCAAAGGTTTGTAGTTATGCGCGCCGTATTTATCCTCGAGTTCAATGTAGCCTTGTGTATTCATTTATTTCTCTCCTAATAGTGTTTGTAAAATTGCTTTTTGTGCGTGCAGACGATTGTGTGCCTGTGGGAAAAGTCGTGAGTGGGGTCCATCGGCGACTTCGTCTGTGATTTCCTGGTTTCGATGAGCGGGCAGACAGTGCAGGACGATGACATCAGGGTCAGCTTCAGCGACCAATTGATCATTTACCTGGTAGGGAGGGAAGACCAATTCACGCTTGGCGGTTTCTTCTTCCTGGCCCATGCTGGTCCAGGTGTCGGTGTAGATCACCTGGGCTCCCTTGACGGCTTCGTGCGGATCGCGCAGGAAGTTAAGCTTGCTGCCACTGGCAGCGGCGATGGGTTTGACAGTCTCGATCGCTTGGACAGGCATGTCGTAATCCACAGGATTCGCGATGGTGAAGTTAGCGCCTAATTTGGCAGCGATCTGCATCAGCGAGACAGCCACATTATTGCCATCACCGACATAGGTGATATTGACATCCTTGATCTTGCCGAATTCTTCATAGACAGTCATGATATCTGCCATAGCCTGGCAGGGGTGACTGTAGTCACTGAGACCATTGATGACCGGAATGGAGGACCATTTCGCGAGCTCGAGCACGTGTTGGTGCTCAAAGACGCGCGCCATGATACCGTGCACCATGCCGGAAAGCACCCGGGCGATATCAGCAATTGACTCGCGTTTACCCAGTCCGATCTCATTGGGTGAGAGGTAAAGCGCATCTCCGCCAAGGTGGCGCATGCCCATATCGAAACTGACACGCGTGCGAAGTGAAGGCTTCTGAAAAATCAACGCCAACACTTTGCCTTTCAGGGTAGGCTGATTACCGCCAGCTTTGTACTCTTTCTTCAGCTCAACAGCTAAATCGAGCAACGCGAGCAGCTCTTCGGGGGTGTAATCGATGATGTCCAAGAAATCTTTATGCATATTTACTCCTACAGTCTCCTTTTTTATTCGGCAGGTTGAACAAAATCGCGCGAATATAAAGATCCGTGCGATCGCCTGGTTGGATTTTACCAGACAAATGGCAATAAACCCGATTAAGAGGCCTAAAGGTCCTCTTGGGGAGTCGAACTCAAGCCCAGTTATTGATGGGTCGATATTTGGGGAAAGGAACCGAAGATCCTAAATTGGTTCGTGAATGCTTTTTTGGATCGGGTTGTTGAGTTCAGTCAGAATGGCATCCTGCAGCGCGGACATTTCCTGCCATTCGGTTTGCAGGGCGTGATCCATACCCGCCAGGTGCAAAATACCATGCACAAGCAGCATCTCAAGCTCCGCCATCAGATCCAATTCGCGGAGATCTGCCTGCCGTTTTGCGGTTTCAAAGGAGATCAGGATATCCCCAAGATAGGTTTCACCACTTTCGGGATCGGTAAAGGCGTTCTCGAAGGAGAGGACATCCGTAACTTCGTCAATACCGCGATACTGAAGGTTGAATTCCTGGATTGTATGGTCATTAGTTACCTGGAGGGTGACTTCAGGCTCGGTCTCAAACCCCAAAAAATGAAAGGCAGTGAAGCTGGCTTTTTGTAATCGTTTTTTATCGAGCTCTTTGCGGAATGCCTGGCGTGACTTAATCGTAAGCATGTTATTTCTCGGCAGTAGTTTGGGTTTGGGGAGTGATGTTTACCGGTTCGGTTTTACCACGGCGGGTTTCAGGATATTGGATCCGGGGATGATAGGAACGCTGCAGCGTGTTGAAGAATGACTCGCGAATGGTGCTTAAGTCTTTCAGGGTGAGATCGGTATTATCAAATTGACCAGCATCCTTGCAAACGTTGATGACTGAGTTGATAACATCGCGGATCTCTTCATCCGTGCGGGCAACATTGGCACGAGATCTGGCTTCGGTGCCATCTGCGAGCATCAGGATAGCGGTTTCCTTTGAGCGGGGAGCTGGACCTGGATAGGTAAAAAGCTTTGGATCGACTTCGTCGGGATTATCGACCAGGGACAAGGCCTTCCCGTATTGATAACGAGTCATCAGTGTACCGTGATGTTCGCGGATGAAATCAGTCACCCTGGAGGGCAGGCGATAACGTTTCGCGAGGGCAACACCATCAGTGACATGTTTGATGATCGTTGCCGCGGCAATCTCCGGGGATATATCATCATGAGGGTCAACGTTCCCACGAACCTGGTTTTCGATAAAGAAACCTGGGTTTTCGGACTTTCCAACGTCGTGATATAGCGCCCCAACCCTGACCAACAGGCGGTCGGCTCCGATGGCTTCTGCAGCCTGTTCTGCCAGGTTCGAGACCTGCAGGCTGTGTTGGTAAGATCCAGGCATCGTCTGCAGCACGTGCTGCATCAGCGGGTGATCGGGCCTGGAAATATCCATCAATTGCAGTGCAGTGGGTATGTCAAGAACAAAGGAGAAGATGTATTCAAACAGGATTGTCAGCGTGCCGGAAGCGAGACCGTTTAGCATTGCGGAAGCACTCAGCGAAACCAGGCCCAACCAATCGGTAAAGGAGTCGCCGATGCGGAAAATCAATACCATGGCTGTGCCTACAAGGCTGACAACCGCACCAGCCCCTAAGAACGAGCTGATCCTTCTCGCCCGCCCGATCACAAAGATACCGGCGAAGGTCGGCAGAATGTAGAAGAGGGCTA
>CAYUGV010000016.1:0-17149 GCA_964444335.1 uncultured Anaerolineaceae bacterium
TGCTTGGCGGCGGCGTTGGCGGCGGTGCTTTGACCGCGATCGTCGGACTCATCAAAAGCCTCATCGCAAAGAAGTAGCCACACGATAAGCAAGAGAGGCTGTCACCTAAAAAGACAGCCTCTTTTTGTTCCCCAATTAATCCCTGGCAGGGTTATAGTTGTAATCAATTGGTGACTGGCATGGATGCAGAAGAGTTTGTTTTTGTTGGAGGTGAGTTTTACTACGATGACCAATGGAAATCGGATACACCGACCTTCCCGAGTGAAGGAACAATCTTCCTGAATGGCGGTAAAGCCTGCCTGACGGTCATCTGTGATTACCTGCGTGACCACGGCATCAGCAGGGTGCTTTTACCGGCGTATCTTTGCCCAACCATTGTCGACACGTTTGGATCCTGCGGATTTAGCTGCGATTATTACAGCATCTCGCCAAGCTTCGTAATTGACATCGCTGACGTTCAACAGAAGCTTCGCGACAATCAAGCAATCTATTTCATCAATTTCTTTGGCTTTCCGCCCAGCCCTGCCATCCTGAAAACCTTTTCCGACCTGCGGGATGCTGGAAAAATCGTGATCGAGGACAACGCCCAGGCAGGATTCTTGACCCACACCACAGGTGATTTCGCGTTTAACAGCATGCGCAAACTGTGTCCGTTCGACGGTGGTTACCTGAAAACATCCCACGAAATTACGCCTTACCTGGCAGCCTACAAAGACAGAGAAAACCATCGCTTGCCGCTGATCCGGCAATACCGCAAGCAGTTGAGAGGTTATCTATTTGAGGATCTTGGTGAGCGCGAGTCACTTGAAGATCTGTTTGAATTGGCAGAGACATATTACGCGCGTGACGGGGTGGTGTTGGGGGATGAGATAGAGCGCCAACAGATTGAACATCTCGATTGGGCAGCGATAAAGCAGATTCGCCGCCAAAACTACACCAATCTGCTGAAGCTCATTTCCGGGATCAGCATTATTTCCCCAATCTTTCCCTCTCTGCAGCCTGATAACATGCCTTTAGGATTGCCAGTCTATGTCAGGAACGGTTTACGCGACCCATTGAATGAGTTCTTGGGTGATAACGGCATTGGTCTGACCATCCACTGGGAAGACCTGCTCACCGATCCCCGCCTGAACGGCAACACGCTTGCGGTGGAAATGACCCGGAACATCCTAACCCTGGCGATCGACCAATACACCAGCCAGGAGCAGTTGGAATATCTCTCTCAAAAACTCGCTGAATTCGCCGCAACGTGGAACCCCCGTTGATGCAGCGCCCCTAAGCAAACTACTTTTTCTGACCTTAAAGAAAAAGGCTGTCCGTTACTTGGACAGCCTTTATCAATTCTTCAGAGTTTAAGGAAGGGTGTTGTTCGCGGCAAAATCATCCCCAAGCACCACCACGATGTGGATTGCGGCATTGGGATCATAAGCGTAAGTGACCCGGTAGGGTTCAGTCACCGCCAGGAAGTCCACCAGGTAATGCAAGGTGTAGGGTTTTGCGCCGTAAAAGGTAACCGTGGTATAGGTTGTATAAGCGGCATTACCTTGTTCCACCACGTTGATGCCCTGCGTTTTGAGATAATCCGCGGTTCTCTCTGCCAGACCCTGCGCGCTCGAGCCGTTCATAATTGAAACGGCAGCGCCTTCCTCAGCCAGAACATTCAGCAAGGTAGCCGGGTCCTGCACGTCGATTGCATCACCGCCCCCAAAGACACTATCACGCAGTTCACGGATGCGATCCGGTATCGGTCGCAGGATCGACAATCCATCCGGAGAAGTGCCAGTAGTGACATCCTGCCAGCCGATGGTCGTATGCGCGATCTGGTCGCGCGGAATGTCGTTCAGCACTTTAATGCCCAATTGAATAGCCTGGTCAAGGGTCAGATTGGTGCGGATGCCCTGGGAGAGGCTGGCATATAGTTCTGGCGCGCGCTGAATGAGCTTGGGAAGCATATTGAAGTCAAGAATGCGGTCGCGAATTGCCAGGATGACCTGCTGCTGACGCTGCGAACGGGAAATATCGCCGCCGGTTGGCTCGCGATAGCGCACATAAGCTAGTGCCAGGTCGCCCGTCAGGGTGTAGGTACCCGGTTCCAGCCATTGTGAGAATTTTGTATCCACGATGTTCAGTTGCACACGATCGGTCGTGGTGATCTTGACGCCATCGATTTGATTGATGAAATCAACAAACGCCTTAAAGTCTATCTGCGCATAATAGTGGATGGGCACGCCGAGCAGGTTCTCGACGGTCTTGGCTGCCAACGCAGGACCACCGCCAGGCAATTGGAAGCTTTCGCCAATGCTGTAGGCAGTGTTGATCTTGCCGTAATCCGAGCCTGGGATCCTCACCCACAAGTCGCGTGGGATGGAGAGCATGCCGGCAGTGTTGTTGACCGGATCAAGCGTAAACAGGATCATGGTGTCGGTCAGTGGGTTGGCGGCATCAGGGCTGCGGGCATCGATGCCCATCACAAGCAAGTTAACGCGGGTTTTGCCATCCCACGCCTCGGGCATGGTGAACGTGTCCAGCGGTGGCGCAGTAGGAGTTTGGGTAATCCCAGGCTCAACGGTAACATTCGGGTCAGCGGTGGGCTCATTCAGCAGCGGCGCGCCACCCGGATTGAACATAGTTGCCGTGGCAATAAAATTGCTGGTGAAGCGAAAGAGGAAGTATCCTCCAACCAGGCCCAATACCAAAAATCCGATTAACGCGATCAAGGACTTCCCGCGGGGAAGTTCCCAATTTTTCTTATCTATTTTTTTCATAAGTCCTTTTAACAGGCACGCTTTCTCTTAGCTTGGCATGGGAGGGGGCACAGGCAGGGCTTCCTTCTCAGTTGCGCGCCATTTATCGCCTTCATCGATCCGCATGATCAAAATACCATCCCAAATGGGGTATTTTCGACCACAATCTTGGCAGATCAGCCAATAATCGCCAAACATTTCCAGGGTGCCGGCATTTTCTTTTACACAAACAGGGCAAGCAAGTTTGTCGAACAACTCTTTACTGATCACATCAGCCTCCATCTTGAGCCTTCGGAGAATTCTGCCGACGGCGGATAAATTTTACCATAGGGCGGATTTAGCTAACCGACCTTTAGCGGTCGCCAATATCCGTTCCTGGACCGTAATTATACCCATCAGGCCAGGGAACATAGGTGGTATTAATGGTATCGGTGAAATAAACTGCTCCATCTTTGTAAACCGTCCGCTGCACCGACACACTCGCGCCATTGACCGCCCAATCCACCTGCTTGATCGTTCCAGTCGGCAGGGTGGGATCCTCGCGATAGATCGGCTCGGGAGGTTGCGTTACGTTGGTAATACCCGTGGTCGTCCAATCCACACTGCGTCCATCGCTGGTGGAATAAAATTTCCAGGTGAGCGAGTAGTCGGTGGCATACGTCTCCATCAGGATCCAGTAAGGCGTGTCGTTGCGGAACTTGAAATCCACCACAGGCACGTAGACCGTGGCATCCAGACCGGCATAATTTGTGTTCACCCAGCCATTTTCGTCCTGCTCATAATAGCTGACGCGGTAGGCATGCGGATAACGTTCCACGATCGGGAATCCAGCGAAGAATGCAGTTCGGAAGAGTGTGGTGCTCACCTGGCAAACACCGCCGCCGACCCCCCGGACGGATTGATCACCGACGATGATGATTGCCTCTGCGTAACCGTTTTCCAGGCTGATGTCCGTCAGGTACTTAGCCATGGAAAAAACTTCACCAGGCGCAACCATCACGCCATAGAAACTCGCCGCGGCAGTGCGAATGTTCTGCAGGCGATCGGGAGACGAGCCGTAAAAGTAAGAACTTTCTTCATGAATCAGTTCGGTAATGCCCAGGCTGGCAGCCGTGGAGTCATCCCTGACCTCCGGTTGGAGATCCTGCATGACGAGCGTTGCTTCATGTTGCCCCGCCTGAAGCTGTTGGATGATCTGGTCAACGCTCTGTTCGAGGTTGAGGCTCTTCCCTACAACCGCATTCTGGATGACTTCAATTTCCCTGCGTTCGTCGTTGAAATACATGCGCGCGTTCACAGGCTCTACCAGCAATGAGGGCGCGATACTGCCGAGATAGTTCAGCAGCGACTGGCGGTTGAGACTGAGGCGGTATCCTGCAGTGCCAGTGTCCGTATTGCGTTCGAGCTGCAGCAGGCTCGCCAGGTCCCTGGCTTTGATCACCCAGGGTCCAGCGCCGAAGTTCGGATCTGCCGGCTGGATGGTGAAATCCTGGCTGAGAATACTCTTTGCCAGGTCTGCAGTTGCCTGCACATCCATGATGACAGGTGCTGTCTCTTCGATCACCAGCGGAACCGTGCCGCTGGTTTGCGTCAGAAACAGGGGTTCCAACTTTTTCAATGTAGCCGGAATGTCGACCTTACGCCCCACCTGCCCTTGGCTGACCTTCACATCCGTTCCCTCAAGGGTGATGGCTGCTTCGATCATTGGCTTATCGATCTGCCGGGCAATCTCCTGCAGCATCGAGTAAGTTACCCGCTGGTCATAGACCACGCTCGGGTCGATGTTTACGCCCGATTTCATTGCAAGGAATTGGCTGCTCAGGTCAGCCAGCAATCCTTGCCCCCGACCCACCTGGAAGGCCTGCTCCACAGCGCTGATCGGTTCAAAAGTGTAACCCAACTGACCGGGGTTGAAAGCCCAACGGGAATCCCCATCGGTGAAAAAGATCTGCCCTTGTTTGGGATAAGTCAGACCTCCATTATTCAGCTTGACCACCGCCTGGCCTACAGTGAGACCGGAAAGATCTGTGCCGTTGACCGACACGCCTGGAAAAATGGCGTTTTCGTGTTTGGCCTCAAAGCCCATCACAATCGCAAAGAGAGCCGCGAGTGCCAGCAGGAAACCAAAGATCAAAACAAAGATGAATTGTCTTTTCATGTGCGACCGCTTGGCGGAAATTGTAGGCATGGGACCTACCGGAATTTGAGTGGTATCTTCTGTCATATTGATCCCAAATTATAGTTTAGGCAGTTAAGGTTAAGCAACCTGAGGCTGCAGGTTTTATTCCTGTTATCCAGACGCTGAATTCGAGATTTGGTTCCCCTCTGACTATTTCCGACAATCACCGATTGGGAGCATCGTCCCAGCCAGGCAATGGAATTTCAAAGCTGGAATATAATGGAACAAGAAGTCTGAAGACGTCGCAAGCATATTCATGAAGAAAAAAACGCTCAAGCACCTCCTCCCGGCAACCCTTGCCTGCTGCCTGCTTTTTTGCTTTCTCAACCCCGCCATTGCCAACACCCTACCGCAGGAAGCAATTTCAGAGGCGCAGCAGCAGCCCACCACCATACCCACCTTGCCGGTTGAGCTTTACTCCCAAACTGCCACGCCTGGTCTGGATGGCGGTATCCGCCACACGGTTCTGGAGGGGCAATTTCTAATCACAATCGCTGAAATGTACGGTATATCGCTGAACGAGCTGCTGGCTAAGAACAACCTGACCGCTGAATCCCTCATCCAACCAGGAGACATCCTGCTCATCCGCGAGGGCGGCGAGATTAACCTCGGTCAGCCTACTGGCACGCCCGACGCTCCAGCACAAATGCTGACCCCTGCGCCCAGCCAGACCCCCACCCCCACGCTTGCCTTGGTACTGGCAGAGCTTACACCCGAACCCACGCCCAGGGAAGACCCGGGAGTGTTCAACCGCATTATGAGCAGTAATGCCAAATTCCTTGCGTTAGGCGTGTTGGGATTGGTGATCTTCGGGGTCGTTTTGTTGGTGATCAGTTCGCGCCGGATCCAATAACCGCATCAAATCACGAGATGCGCACCGTCCACTGCCTGGCAGACCTCAATCGGTGTGTCTCGACCAGATTTTTCCAGAAAAGCCGCTTTTAGGAAGTTCACAAAGCCGTCCAGACCATCTTTTCTTACCAGGTTTACAGTGCAGCCCCCAAAACCCGCGCCTGTCAGGCGGGCACCGAAGCAGGCAGAATGGCTGGCAGCCAGCTCCACCAGCAAGTCCAATTCCGGGCAGCTCACACCATACAGATCACGCAAGGAGGTGTGGGTGGTGAGCATCAGCGCGCCAAACCCAGCACTGTCGCCTTCTGCCAGGCAGCCAACAGCCTGCTCAACACGCGTCATTTCTCCCACAACGTGCAAAGCCCGTTTGGCAACCCGCTCAGGTAATTCGTTCAGGTGAGTCTGCAGAAACTGCGGAGGGACATCCCGCAGGGATGTCAGGCTGCAGCACCAGGTTCGCAGACGCTCTACAGCCTCCTGGCAATCCGCGCGCAGGCTGTTGTAGGTGGAGTCAGCCAGGCTGCGCCGTACGCCGCTATCGGCAATCACAATGGCGGCATCCTGCGGCAGAGGGAGCGTATGCCACGCCAGGCTGCGCGTGTCCAGCGCCAGCGCGTGCCCCGCCACTCCGAGCGCGCACGCAAACTGGTCCATCAGTCCGGACTTTACCCCAACGTACTCGTTTTCAGCTTTTTGGCAGAGCTTTGCCAGCTCCAACCGCGGGATGTCCCACCCGCCAGCTGTCTGCCAGGCCAGTGCAAAGCCGACCTCAACCGCGGCTGAGGAACTCAAGCCTGCCCCAATTGGGATATCCGAGCTGTATTGCACCGCCAACCCTCTGACGGGCAAGCCAGCCTGCTGCAGTGCCCAGGCAACCCCGGCGGGATAAAGCGTAAAACTGGGCAGCGGCTGACCCTGGTTGTCTTTCTTCTCCACCAGGTTTTCCAATGAAAATGAAACTGTCGCTTTTAAGTCATCCGCTTGCAGGCGCACAACTGGCTCATCCAGCACATCCACCTGCAGGCTCACGTAGCGATCGATCGCCGCGGGCAGCACCACGCCGCCGTTGTAATCCACATGCTCACCCAACAGGTTGACCCTGGCGGGCGACTTGATGATGAAACTACGGGTGTTTACTACTTTGTTCTGCAGGTTCCCCAGTAATTCGGGTAATTTGTTCAGAGAAAGATCCGAAACCAAGGCTTGTTTCTTTGGGCGTGGTAACTGTTTGATGCGGATTTCTCGTTTGAGCGCCGAGCTATGGTCGGGCATTTCTTCCACGTATACCAGCTTTGAGGGGCCGTTTATGCGCGTGTATTTTGCTCCTAACCCGGCGTTATGCTGCTTCAAGCGCCTGAAGGGATCAGTGCTCCAGCCCGTATAGTACCTTCCGTTAGCGCACTCGAGCATGTAGCAATAATAGGGCACAGGTCTACCTACCGATTGATCAAAAAGCGGGTGATTGCCATGACAGGTTCGTGTACAAGTTTTCCGATCAGGTCAAAACCCAGTCGCGGTCCAATAAATACCAGCAAGAGCAGGATCATGGGACCGTAACGCCGCAGTCCGTCCAGAACTGGCTGCCATGACTCAGGTAAAAAGTGGGAAAGAACCTTCTCGCCATCCAACGGGGCGAGCGGCAGCAGGTTAAAGATAAAGAGCGTGATGTTTACCAGGATAAACGTCAGCAAAAAGTAACCAATGGAAGGGAAAATGGCACCTGATGGTTGGTTTATATTCACCAGGCTGAAGCGCAGCGGGATGGCGGCCAAAAGCGCCAGCAGCAAATTGGTTAGTGGTCCCGCCAGTGAAACCCACATGACGCCCGCGGGATTATTACGGCGGATCGCCGCGGGATTGATCGGCACGGGCTTTGCCCATCCAAAACCAACCAGGATCAGCGTCAATGTACCGAACGGGTCCAGGTGACTGAGGGGGTTAAGCGTCAGGCGTCCTGCGCCCATAGCGGTGTAATCGCCAAAGCGGGTCGCAGTCCAGGCGTGGGCATATTCATGTAAAGTGAACGCGATTACCAGCGTCAGCACTCTGGCGATGAGGGTGGGTGGATCAAAACTCATGACTGCTCCTAAATCCTTGGCTACCCCTTTGCAATGGCGGGATTATATCATGTGAGTGTTATAATCCCGCTATGCTGCCTGAGATTCAACTCGGAGATAAGGTGACGCTGCGTAAGGAACACCCCTGCGGTGGCTATGAGTGGGAGGTTGTGCGGCTCGGAGCGGACATCGGGTTGGTTTGCCTGACGTGCAAACATCGGGTCATGCTGAGCCGGCGCGAGTTGAACCGCCGCATGAAAAAGCACACCCCAAAAGTTGATTCGAGCGAGAGCAACTTCTGACAATTCACCGGAATGAAAAACGAGTAGAACACGTCTTCGTCATCGCCGCGATCGCGATGACGTGTTTGGGTCATTTCGAATTATCAACTTTATAAACCACACAAAAATCTCGATTTCTCAATTTTTCGATTAATGCTAAGGTATAATCTTTTATTAAGATGCCAATACTTCCACCGCATGCTTTTGAAGTCTTTTCGCATAGCCCTGAGCAAACCCGCCGGGTGGGCATTCGTCTTGGCAGCCTGCTCCAGGTTGGAGACATCGTCTGCCTCGAAGGCGACCTGGGTTCCGGCAAGACCACGCTGGTACAGGGTATCGCTCAAGGTTGGGGGTCTCCCAGCAAAGTCACCAGCCCCACCTACGTAATCGTCAATGAATACGCCCGACCAGGTGGCAACACGCTTTTCCACTGCGATGCTTACCGCCTGCAACCGGAAAACCCGCTCGATGGCGCCATTCTCGACCTCGACCGCGTCCTCACAGACGGCGTGCTGGTGATGGAATGGGCTGAACGCATGAAAAGCAGCCTTCCCCAGGATAACCTTTGGATCCGGATGGATTGGATCAACCCTGATCAGCGCCATCTGATCCTCACCCCGCACGGACACCGCTACGAATCCATTCTCAAAAAGCTGCAGCAAGCTTTGTTTGGAGGGTAATTATGTTACTGGCAATTGACACTTCCACCGAATGGATCGGCATCGCCCTTTTTAACGGCACCAATCTGCTCGCAGAACAGATCTGGCGCAGCAAAAACTACCACACCGTCGAGTTGGTCCCTGCCATCAAAGAAATGCTCATCAAGACCCAAACCAAAGCCAGCAGCCTGACAGGCATTGGCGTTGCGCTTGGACCTGGTTCCTTTACAGGGTTGCGGATCGGGCTCAGCGCGGCAAAAGGTATCGCCCTGGGGCAAAACCTGCCCGTGGCAGGCATCCCCTCGCTCGAGATCCTTGCCGCGGCTCAACCCGGCTTGCGCCGACCGATGCTCGCATTCCTTGAGGTCGGTCGCGGGCGCTATGCCTACGTGCGCTATCAATACAAACAAGGCGCCTGGCAAGCAGTGGATGACATCACAGTCAACGATCTGCGCGCGATGGCAGCTACCATCAAATCGCCAACCTACGTGGTTGGCGATTTGGACGCTGAAGAACGCCAGATCCTGGGGCGCAAGTGGAAGACCGCTAAGTTAGCTGCTCCCAGCCTCTGCCTGCGCCGTCCAGCAGTCCTGGCGGAACTTGCCTGGGCGAAGATCCAGGCAGGGAAAGCCGATGATGCCGCCAGCCTTGCGCCAATTTACGTTCACACCCTGAGCAACGTACCCGTTTTATGAGCCCGCATCCCGATGCCAGCCAGATCAGGCTGCGAAGCATGCGCGCGGATGACATTCCGCAAGTTGCTGCTCTCGACCACCTCTCGTTCGCGGATCCCTGGCCACAGGGATCTTTTGAATACGAACTTAAAGCGAATAACTACAGTTTATGCCTGGTCGCTGAAGACCCTGCCGCAGCTGAAGGCGGGAACATCGTGGGTGCGTTGGTCATCTGGCTGATCGTGGATGAAGCCCACATTGCCACCATCGCTGTTCACCCTGACCACCGTCATCGCGGCATTGGGCGGCGATTGCTGGCGGAAGGTCTGCTGCAGGCGGCTGAACGCGGAGCGGTGAAGTCCTTGCTGGAGGTGCGCTCGGGTAACGCCGAAGCGCTCCACCTTTATTACGGCTTCGGTTTTAAAGCGGTCGGCTTACGCCCCAATTATTACCCGACCGAGCAGGAGGATGCCCTCTTGCTGGATCTTGACCCTTTGGATGTGGAATTTCTAAGGAACTTAAAACAGATTTGATCGTCTTAATTGCATGTTCCTGGGGTAGAATCTGTCACTGGAAAAATGTATGTCAGAAACGAATCGATTGAGTACCATACGGGAGGAGATCCTCCACTGCCAGAAGTGCCCGCTCGCTAAAGGGCGCAAGAACGCCGTGCCCGGAGAGGGACCTTCCTCGGTGGATATCATGTTCATCGGCGAGGGACCGGGTTATCACGAAAATCAGCAGGGAAAACCCTTTGTGGGTCAGGCTGGCATGTTCCTGGATGAATTACTTGCTTCAGCCGACTTAAAGCGTGAAGATGTTTTCATCACCAACGTGGTCAAATGCCGCCCACCAGAAAATCGCGATCCCATGCCCGAAGAGCTGACTGCTTGCGCGCATTACCTCGATGAGCAAATCGCCCTGCTTGATCCCAAGGTGATTGTCACGCTTGGTAGATTCTCAATGGCGAAGTTCATTGAGAATGGCAGGATCAGCCAGATTCATGGCAAATCACACAAAGTTGGTAAACGTTTGATCGTCACGATGTACCATCCAGCTGCTGCGCTTCACCAACCGGCGCTCAGACCAGCCTTGGTTGAGGATTTTTCCAAACTCCGCCACTTGCTCGGTAAAGAAGAGCCTGTTCAGCCCAAAGCAGCGGTGCCTGCCACACTCAAAGTGGAAGCGCCCATCATTGACAGAAAATCCGTAAAAAAACAAGAAAAACCCGATCTCCCCGAACAACTCAGTCTGTTTTAATCGAAAGGCAAGGAATTAATGGTAAAAGAAGACCTGATCCAGGACATTCAGAAAAAACGCGCAAACATCGCCGTGATCGGTTTGGGGTATGTGGGGTTGCCACTGGCTGTAACTTTTGCCAACGCAGGTTTTAGCGTGACAGGTATCGACCCTATCCAGGAAAAAGTGGATATGGTCAACCGCGGTGAAAGCTACATATCCGATATCAGCAACGCCCAGTTACGCAAGCATATCGATAACGGTCGCCTCCGTGCCACCACCGACTATGCAACCCTGAAGGAAATAGATGCTGTTTCCATCTGCGTGCCAACGCCGCTCCGAAAAACGGGCGACCCGGATATGTCTTATATTGCCCAGGCTAGCGAAGACATCGCTCCTTATCTGCACCGCAGCATGATCGTCGTGCTCGAGTCCAGCACTTATCCGGGCACCACCCGCGAGTTCGTCCTGCCAAAACTTATTGCCAATTCCGACCTCAAAGTGGGCACTGATTTCTTCCTGGCATTCTCTCCCGAACGCGTTGACCCAGGACGCACGGACTATACCACCTACAATACGCCCAAGGTCGTGGGCGGTATTACCCAGGCTTGCACGGATGTTGCCGTGGCTTGGTACCAGCAGGCATTAGAAACGGTTGTGCCCGTTTCCAGCACCGAAGTGGCGGAGATGGCAAAACTGCTTGAGAACACCTTCCGCATGATCAACATTTCAATGGTCAACGAGTTGGCGCAAATGTGCGAACGGCTGGGTGTGGATGTGTGGGAAGTCATTGACGCTGCCGCCACCAAGCCATTTGGCTTCATGAAGTTCACCCCAGGGCCAGGTCTTGGTGGGCACTGCATCCCGGTGGACCCGCTGTATCTTTCCTGGAAGATGAAAACGCTTAACTACACCGCGCGCTTTATTGAACTCGCCTCCGAGATCAATACCAGCATGCCGCGTTACACGGTCACCCGCATCCAGGATGCGCTGAACCGATATAAGAAGCCACTCAACGGAAGCAAGATCCTGATCCTGGGCGTTTCCTACAAGCCTAACATCAACGATATGCGCGAATCACCCGCGTTGGACATTATCCATCTGCTGCGCGAAAAAGGCGCCGTGGTTGCTTATAACGACCCATACGTGCCTGAGATCGAGATTGAAGGCGTCCAGATGTTCTCTGAAAAAGAGCTTTCGAGTTTCCTTGAAAAAGCAGACCTGGTGGCAATCATCACCAATCACGATAAATTCGATTACAAAATGATCCTGGAAAAGTCGCAGTTGATCTTCGACGCCCGCAACGCCATGAAAGAGATCGGGAAAAACGACATGAAAGTGATCAAACTCTGATGAGTGTTTACGTTCTCACCGGCGCGGCAGGTTTTATCGGCTCAGTTGTTACCGCAGAAATGCTGCGCCAGGGGCACACCGTCTTCGGGATTGACAACCTCAACCACGTGTATGACGTCCGTGTGAAAGAACACCGCCTGCAGGCGCTTCTGCCCCAGGAAAATTTCCACTTCATCCGTGATGACATCAACGACCGCGATTTCATTGCCAGGCTGGCTGCCATAGTACCGACAGCGGATGCCGTCATTAACCTGGCAGCTATTGCCGGCGTGCGTGCCAGCACCACGGATCCCTGGAGCTACCTCAACACCAACACCCTCGGCAACCTGAACATGCTCGAGTACGCCCGACACCAGGGGGTACCTAAGTTCATCCTGGCGTCCACTTCCAGCCTCTACGGTAATGAAGGCAAGCCACCACACGCTGAGACGGCCTCCACCGAGCACCCCCTTGCGCCTTATGCCGCCAGCAAGAAAGGCGCCGAAGCGTTTGCTTATGCCTACCACCACCTCTATGGCATCGATGTGACGGTGTTGCGCTACTTTACGGTCTACGGTCCTGCCGGCAGACCAGACATGGTCATGTTCCGCTTCTGCCAATGGATTGCTGAGGGCAGACCCGTCACCATCACCGGCGACGGCGAGCAATCGCGTGGGTTTACCTACGTGGATGATATTGCCCGCGGCACGCTTCTGGCTCTCAAGCCAGTTGGTTTTGACGTCTTCAACCTCGGAGGACACGAAGTGATCACCATGAACCAGCTTTTGCACAAACTTGAGCAGCTCCTGGGTAAAAAAGGGAACATCACCTACATCCCTTCCCATCCTGCAGATGTATTTGAAAACGTGGCGGATGTCACCAAAGCCCGCCGAGAACTAGGCTGGGAGCCGCAAGTGTCGCTGGACGAAGGGCTGCAACGCCTGGTAAATTGGTATATTGCCAACCGCGATTGGGCGAAAGACGTCGAAACCCCCTAAGCCTTATCGTCATCGCAAGGGAGCTTGCGACCGTGGCGATCTCCCGTTTTACCTCCTCCCAATAAAACACACCCTCTACACCCTCATCCCAATTATTGGTTACAATAGGATTGTTTTCTTAAACTGTGCGCTGACCAATCAACCCAGGGCAAGAAAGGTGTTGATATGAAACCTCCCTATTGGCGAACAATCTTTCTTCTGGTTGTCATGGTCGCCCTATTGCTATCCTCGTGTAATGGCGTACCCATCCGAATTCCATCCTTCCCATCCGACATCAATCCAACTCAAACAAACCCTGAGCCAAGCATGCAATCGCTTCCGACCTTCGAAGCTCCGCCCCAGGACACTTTCCTGGAATGGTCTGACCAACTCAGCGAAAACTATTGTAAACCGGGCGGTTCCGGTAGTTTCAGCAGTCTTGTCTATCACTCTGGCGCTTTCTATAGCGTGCAAAGCGGTGACTCGCGCAGTGTCTGGCGATATCTACCAGGTGATAGTGACGGAGAAAAAATCGCCGAGCCATTGGCAGAGGATGGCAAATTCATCGAGGCGCTGCGGGTCAATAACCAGTGGCTGGTGATGCTGATTTTCGATCATCCGATGCACGTGCAAGGATGGCGCGTGGAAGCGCTTAACCTGGACACGAACGATCAGCAACGCCTGGTTGACAACATTGAAGCCAACGAAAATATCGTCTACCTCGACATGGAATTGCAGGGCGATATGCTCTACTTCCTGACCCATACGGTCACCGGGGACGATACAAAACAGATCTCAACCATCCAAACCTTCAACCTGGCTGAAGGCACCAAAGATGTCCTGCTCAGTTTGGAATCTGACCTGATCTACAACCAACTTGCCGTTTCTGAAAAGTACCTGATGATCAGCCAGAGTGTCAGCGGCAAAGCACAGGATGCGGTATTACCAATTTTGTTTTACAGCTTCGAAACCAACCAACTCGAAGAACTGATGGAAATCTCCGGGTCCAATCCCCTGATGGTCTGGCCGCTTGCGGCCTGGTCTGAGCAGGGTCCGAACCAACTCCCTGAAATCATTAAAGTCTTTGATTTCGAAAGCGGCCTTTCCTGGCCATTGATTGTCCAGGGGGAGCAGCCCTCCAATTTCGATCTCAGCAAGAAATTCCTGGCATGGATTGATCCGACAGAACCAACCAGCGCCTTTCCGACTGTTTTTTTAATGTCGTTGGACGATGGTCACAAGATTACAGTCAGTACAGAAAGCCAGGAGCTCATGCCGCGGTTCCCGCAAGTCCGGGATGATCAATTGATTCTTGGCATGGTAAAGGATTTTGACACACTGGATGCCAGTGGGATGATCTGCACCATTCCGCTCGAGGATCTTCAAGCGCTTCCGCAGCCAATCTTCGAATCTTTGCCAGTGACACCTTAGGATGAAAGCGGAAAATGGCTCACATTTGGCCGCCGATGCTGACATAGTAACCAGGAGTAAAGTTTCTGATCACAAGCCCAATATCTGCCACGCTTGGGTTGATCAATCAAAATAATTCATCCACCAGGGGCATTTGGCACGTTAATCCTTCAATATATTGACGTATACCTAACAACTCTGTACAATATTGATAAGCAGGAGTATCGCCTGCAACACTTTCAAACTCTCACACATATTGATTCGATTAACCTGTCTGTTCTGTTCTTAACCAGTTTATCAACATCCATTTTCTCTGCGCCTTGAGCGTGTTCGTGTAAAACATTAACTCAATCATTTAATATGACAAAGGGGGGATACACAATTTCAACGGTGGTCTATATGTGGTTCTTTGTTTGTAAAAGGAGTTGACATGAAGAAAAAACTGTTAAAGTTGTTTTCAGTTCTAATCGCTGTCTTGATTGTTTTCGGTATGGGAAACCTCTCCTCAATCGCTGTTGCCCAGGCTCCTGATCCGAACCTGGATAAAGTGGAAGCAAGAGTGTTGGAGACTATCTCAAAAGACGGAACTTCGGACTTTGTCGTCGAAATGGCAGAAAAAGCGGATTTGTCCCAAGCTTATTCCATTTCAGATTGGAACGAGCGCGGCTGGTTCGTATACGACACCTTGAAGGAAGTAGCCGCGCGTACCCAAAAACCTGTGATCGAGATTCTGGAAAAGCAGGGAGTCAAGTACCAATCGTTTTTTGCGGGCAATGAAGTTGCGGTCACAGCCAGTGATCTCGGCATCCTTTCTGAGATCGCAGCTCTCGATTCGGTCTCTCATATCCGTTACCCGCGGACAGCAACCATTGACCCCAGCTTTCTCTCAATCCAAGAAACGACTGTCTCCCAGGGAACGATCAATGCCCTCGATTGGGGCATCACGGATACCAAGGCTGACCAATTCTGGGCTACTTTTGGGTTCCAGGGTGATGGTCTGGTTGTTGCCAACATTGATACCGGTGTCCAATGGGATCATCCCGCGCTGGACCAAGCCTTCAAATGCGGCACTAATCCTTCCGATCCTGCCTGTTGGGCTGACCCCTCCAACATTTGCGGTGGTTCAGCCTGCGATAACAACGGCCATGGCACCCACACCATGGGCACCATCGTCGGCGATGACGACCCGTCCCTGACCTACCAGGTCGGTATGGCGCCTAACGCCAAGTGGATCGCCTGCAAGGGCTGTGAGTCGAGCAGCTGTTCGGACACAGCGCTCAATGGTTGCGCGGACTGGCTACTCGCCCCTGGCGGCAACCCAGCCAATCGTCCCAACATTGTCAATAACTCTTGGGGCGGCGGCGGTGGAGATACCTGGTACCTGACAAAGGTTAACGCCTGGCGGGCTGCTGGTATCTTCCCGGCATTCTCTGCAGGTAATAGTGGTCCCACTTGCGGCTCAATCGGTTCTCCGGGTGATTACCAGGAGAGTTTTGCCACAGCTAACCATATGAGCAGTCGCCTCATCAATTCACAATCAAGTCGCGGTCCTTCGACGTATGGGGATACTCCTTACACCAAGCCCAATATCTCTGCGCCAGGTACCAGCATTTGCTCCTCCACACCTGGCAGCACCTGGAACTGCAGTTATAGCGGCACTTCCATGGCAGCCCCACACGTTGCAGGCGCGGTTGCTTTGCTTTGGTCCTGTAATCCTTCTTTGATCGGTAATATGGTGTCAACCTTTGAGTTACTCCAAGACACCGCGGACCCATCCATTGAGGCAGGCAATTGCGGCGCGCCGACTGACGGGGAAGGCAATTTCACTTACGGTTATGGTTATCTGAATGTCTACGAGGCAGGTCTGATGACCTGTCCAAATGTTGATATGGGTACGCTGGAAGGTCATGTCTACGATACTCAAGGTACACCCATTGAAGGCGCGGTAGTAACAGCGACCGGTTCCGCCACAACGGATGCCACCGGTTTCTATACAATGAACCTGCCGGTGGGCACCTATTCCGTCACCGCCAGCAAGTACGCCTATTACCCCGATACGGTGGATGGCGTTGAGATTGTCGCGAACACCACCACCACCCTGGATTTCACCCTGGATTATCTTGGTGGTTGGATGGATGGAACCGATCCATGTTTTAACTGGACGCGCTACGATGCAGAGTTTTACCCTGGCACCGGTCTGATCTACGCCCTGGGCGGTCGGTCCGACACCTCGACCATCGGGGATATCTATTCCTATGACCCTGAAACTGGAGCCTGCGTTGACACTGGCGCGAACATGCCCGTGCCTATCTCCAACTACACAGTCAACCTTGTAAATAACGGCACAGCCGATGTTTTGTGCACCTTTGGCGGACGCAACTCCGCCGGCGCAACTACCCTGGCTGTGCAGTGCTACAACCCCAACACCAACACAGCCACCCAGGTCACCACTCTGCCTACCGCCTGGACAGGTTATACCCCTGGGGCACAAGCAGTATATAACAACAGAGTGTACATTTTTGGAGGCTTTAATAGCACCACTGCGCCTTACGAAACCACCCGCACCGACCGTTATAACCCGGTGGCGAATACCTTCACGCAACTCGGCGCTCTGAGCCAGGCTCGGAGTTACCTCTATACAGCGGTTGTTGATGGAAAAATCTATGCCTTTGGCGGGACCGTCTTTGATGGCACCAACCTGGTCGCCCAAACCAGGGCGGAAGTGATGGCTGATCCAGAAGGCGC
>CAYUGV010000017.1:0-14878 GCA_964444335.1 uncultured Anaerolineaceae bacterium
CCAGTGCATGTTCTGCGCGCCAAGTTTGATGGATGAATCCTCCAACTCGCGTTTTGCCACTCCCAACCCGACAAACGGCGGGCAAATTACTACTTCCACTTCTTTCACGGCGTGCAGAACAGGAAACATCTCGCGGATCAAATCGCGGGTCTCATGTATCCCTTTGTTCATCTTCCAATTACCGGCAACCATCGGTGTTCTTTTCATTCCTACCATCCTTAACAATTTAGTATGGATATTCTATCATCAAGCCGTGTTGATTTTGTCAAAAAAAAGGCTGACCGGGGTTACCTGTCAGCCTTACCTGCAATATATTCAGATTACTTGGTGCGGAAGATCATCGGGTTAAGCCACAACCCGCGATTATCCTCTGAAGTGGTTTCATTCCAGACTACCAGCGAGAACTGGAGTTTCTGACCGGCAAATGCAGACAGATCAATCTGAACAGGGTTCCACTTCTGGTCATAGACTTCGTGCCATTCACCCAGTTCGATGAAACTGCCACTGCCAATCCGATAGTAGAGCTCAAACTTCAGGCTGCACTTGGGGCTGTTCGCCTCGCATTGGATGGTCGCGCGGAATTGATCACCATCTTTGATCAGGAATTCTGGATAGATGCCCTGGATGTAGCCATCAGTAGCGTCGTTTGGTCGTGTGATCAGACCGATCTCATTCTCCGTACCGCCATCTTCACGCTTGGGCTTATCCTTGGTCAGGACGTATCCTTTATCGATGTCGGTTTCTTTTCCAGGGCAGCTTAATGGATTGGTTTTGCTGGTGGACCATTTTGCGTTGCAAGCGTTGCTGGCAAAGCTATAAACCATGCCCTTGCCGTCAATGACCTGGATCTTCACCCAGAAGGAGCCCTTGCTATCGGCCCCGGTGCCAAAGCGCACGCCATTCGGGTTGACCATCTGGAAGTTAGCCTGGTAGTTGCCGACGGTTGAGGGTGCTGTCATATCGATAGAGATATCGATCGTTTCACCCGGTTTGACTTCCTTAGGCAGATCCCAGACTTTGCCTGAGGTCATCTGCGTGCCATCAACAAAGGCGACATCGAAGCGCGTATCCCAGGTGCAGGAGCCGCTGTTGCGAAGGCGCCAGGTCTTGGTGAATGTATTGCCAGCGACAATTTTGGTGCCATCCGGAATGGTGATGTCGTCGATGAACTTCACCTGGTAGCATGGGATGGGTGTCGCCGTTGGCGGGATACGTGTAGGTGTGGGAGGAATCGCAGTAGGCGCAGGTTGCGTGGCCGTGGGTGGGATCTGGGTCGGAGCAGCCGTGGGAGCCTGAGTGGGAGCCTGAGTGGGGCTCTGAATGGTATTGGTGGGGGCAGGCGTAGCTGTGACAACAACTACTGGCACAGTCGCAGTCAACTGCGCTACCACCGTCTGGTAATACTCCTGCGTGGCTTGGGCTTGCAAGGTCTGCATCGCTTGCTCAACAGGGTCGCCCGTAGGCTCGGGCGTGACAGGCTTACCGCATGCGGCCAGGATCACAGTCAAGGCCAGCAATACTAAGCCGGGGATAATCCAACGTGGTTTTTTAGTCATTTTACTTTTCATTTTCTTACTCCTTAATAGCCGAAACTACCTCTCCGTAATAGACGCACATCAATCACTAAAAGTTCCACATAAATGACAACCGCCCAGAAGGGCGGTTGTTCGATCTCTACTTGTTTGAAACGATCAGTTCGATTCCAAGCCCCCACTGCTGCCCGGGGCCGTAACCGATTCGCGCACCATCAGGTGCCGCAAGCATCCAATAACTATAATAGGTGCCTTCGGTCATTGGCGCAACCATATCTGGAATTGAGAGGTCGATCGTATCACCCGGTGGTACATCCCGGGGAATGTCGCCACGTTTATTGGTGCCGAACGCCTCGCCGCCAGCCAGGACCAGGTCAAAATCGCGAGTCCATGTGCAGGTGCCGGTATTCTTGACGGTCCAGGTTTTGGTGAATTTCGTACCTGGCTTTACCACCGTGCCAGGAGGAAAATTGACATCACCCCAAAACTCAAATTGCAAACACTTCTTTCCAACTTCTTCCGTTGGAGCTGCTGTAGGCTGATTCGCGCCTTGGGTGGGGTTGGCAGTTGTCACTGCAGTTGGGACGACCACAACCTGGGTTGGGCAGACTGGGCAGGCGGGTTGGGGAGTCCAAGTGGGTTGATTGCTCAATTGCGTTACCAATGCCACCAGGGTTTCCACAGAGTTCTGGGTGGCCTTGGCTTGCTGCGTAGCTGCAACCTGCTGCGCGATCTCAGCTTCTGATGGGGTTGGGGCGACAGCAGGGGCACAAGCCGCCAACACAAGGCTCAGGCTCAATACCCCCAGGATAATCCATTTCATTCTTTTCATATTTCTCATTTTACTCTCCGTCGATTAGATAACAGCCGAAATTAAAGCCGTTGAATCGGTATATTACTTGGGATTCTATCATTAATCCAAAAAAGGGTTTTGCCAACAAATGAATAAAACAAAAGAGAGCCGTTCATAAAACGGCTCTCTTGATGCTAAAGATTTACTTATTAGAAAGGATCGCCAGACCGGGCAGTTCGATGCCTTCCAGCATTTCCAAAGACGCGCCGCCACCGGTTGAGATGTGGGTGATCTGATCGCTCAGCCCGGATTGATTAATGGCTGAAACCGAATCTCCACCACCGATGATGCTCACAGCGCAGCTCTCGGCCACTTTGTGGGCTACGGCGAAGGTGCCTGCAGCAAAGCGTGGGAACTCGAAAACGCCCATCGGACCGTTCCAGACTATCGTGCCTGCCTTGGCGATTTCCGCGCCAAAAGCCTCCACGGTCTTTGGACCAATATCCAGGATCCTCCAACCAGCTGGCACGTTGCCTACGGGCAGGGTTTCCATGTTCGCTTCGGCGTCGAACTTGTCACCAAGGACCATATCCACTGGCAAGACCAGTTTCCCTTCAGATTTCGCGAGCAGAGCCTTGGCGGTGTCGATCACTTCCGCTTCCACGAGCGAGTCAGCCATCTCATAACCAAGCGCTTTCAGGAAGGTGTTTGCCATGCCTCCGCCGATCAGGATCTTGTCGGCTTTCTTGAGCAGGTTTTCGATCACGCCGATCTTGTCCGAGATCTTCGCACCGCCCAGAATGGCAACAAAGGGACGCTTCGGGTTGGCAATCGCGTCACCCAGGTATTTGATTTCCTTTTCCATCAGGAAGCCAGCCGCTGAAGGCAACAGCTCAGCCACACCGTAGGTGGAGGAATGCGCGCGGTGCGCTGAACCAAAAGCGTCGTTCACGAACAGGTCCGCCAGGGAAGCCAGGTCGGCTGACATCTGCTGATCGTTCTGTTCTTCTTCAGCGTAAAAACGGGTATTCTCGAGCACGAGGACTTCGCCCGGTTTCAAGGCATCGGAAGCAGCTTTGGCAATTGGGCCGCGGCAGTCTTCAGCGAACTTGACAGGCGCAGAGATCAACTTTGCCAGGTGATCCGCGACGGGTCGCATCGAGTACTCCAAATTGGGCTGACCCTTCGGACGACCCAGGTGGGACATCAAGATCACAGATGCGCCATGCTCAAGCAGATAATTGATTGTCGGCAGAGCCGAAGTGATGCGGGTATCATCTTTGATCTTGCCTTCTTTGATCGGAACGTTGAAATCCACCCGCACTAAAACTTTCTTTCCAGCCACGTCCAGATCGGTAACCATTTTCTTGTCAGACATTTTTTCTCCTTGTATGAAAAATGCGCATCACTGTCTTTTGAAACAATGCTGCGCATCCATTCGATCAGAAAACCTTGAGGTTTAGAGTTTCGCTGCAATCATCTTGCCCAGGTCAACAGCGCGGCAGCTATAGCCCCATTCGTTGTCGTACCAGGTCACAACCTTCACCAGGTTGCCATTCATGACCATGTTCTTTTCGAGGTCAACGATTGACGAGCGAGGATCGCCCTTGAAGTCGCTCGAAACCAATGGCTGATTGTATTCGCCAGTGGTCACGCCGAGGATGCCCTGCAGGGCTCCCTTTGAGGCTTCCACGAAGGCAGCATTCAATTCTTCCTTGGTGGTTGGTTTTTCAACCAGGGCAACAAAGTCGACGATGGAAACGGTGGGGGTCGGAACGCGCAAAGAATAGCCATCAAACTTGCCCTTGAGCTCAGGAATGACCAGAGCCACAGCCTTGGCAGCACCAGTGCTGGTGGGGATGATGTTCAGAGCGGCAGCGCGGGAGCGGCGCATTTCTTTCTTGTGACCCTGATCCAGGATGACCTGGTCATTGGTGTAGGAGTGGATGGTGGTCATGACAGCGCTAACAATCTTAAAGCGATCGTTCACGATTTTGGCGGCGGGCGCAAGGCAGTTGGTGGTGCAGGAAGCATTCGAAACAATGTGATGGATCGCATTGTCGTATTTTTCTTCATTCACACCCAAAACAAGGGTCAGATCCTCGCCCTTGGCTGGCGCGGAGATAATGACCTTCTTGGCTCCACCGCGCACGATATGCGCATCAGCGCCGATCTTGCCACCTTCGCTCTTGGCATTGGTAAAGATGCCAGTGCACTCAAAAACGATATCCACACCGAGATCTTTCCAGGGCAGGTTGCCCGGATCTTTTTCGGCGAAGACTTTGATTTCCTTGCCATCGATCACCAGGTTGCCAGCTTCGTTGACATGAACTTCACCCTTATAGATGCCATAGTTCGAATCAAACTTGAAGAGGTGGGCGTTAGTCTGTGGATCAAAGAGATCGTTGATTGCAACGACTTCCAGCGTATCCGAAGCGTCTTCGAGGAGGCGCTTTAATACCTGCCGTCCGATGCGGCCAAAACCATTGATTGCTACTTGTGTTTTCATTTATCCTCCGATAGATTGAGTGAATATTGTTCTTTCCTGACTGGCATGGCTGCCAGAATGTGTATGCTTAACCTATAGAATTATATCCGAATGTAGGTTTCTCAGTATTAACTTTGTGTAAAGATCAAAGGTTTTATCAAGCATGCTTTCCAAACTGCCCGCAAATAACATTACTATTGTCAATTATTACAAAAAGTAATCCCTAATTCAAAGGACCTGTACGCTCTTCATACAAGTTCATGATTGCCCGCGCCAGTTTGCGCGAACTATGCCGCCATGGATAGAGGTCATCCACCAGGTCTGCTTCGTAGACCCGGTAGTTCTGCCGCATCTCGTCATCCAGCTCAACCCACTGCGCTTTTCCACCCAGGTCGCCATGGTAATTTTTGTTGCAAATTGCCAGGTTGAACAGGTGCTTGCAGATATGCCGGTCGATCTCCCGGGCGTGATCGGATGCGTTAAACCCGTCCGTCTCACCCTGCTCGGTGGCGATGTTGCAGATGTAATAAGTTTCGGCGCGGCTCGCCAGGATTGCATCCGAAAGCCCCCTCACCAGCAAGTTAGGCAGCAAGCTGGTGTACAGGCTGCCAGGACCGATCAGGATCAGATCTGCGTCCAGGATTGCCGAGGTGGTTGGCGGATAGGCCGGCGATTCGGCTGGATCGAGCCAGACCTTCAGGATCTTGCCCGGGTAGTGGGTCAGCTCTGCCTCACCCCTAACTTCCATGATCTGCTGGGTGGCTTCATCCTGCACTTCGCCGATAAGCTCAACATTACTCAAAGTTGAAGGCAGGACCTGCCCATAGATTGCCAAAACCCTGCCGGACTCCGCGACTGCCTCTTCGAAACTGCCGGTGATCTCACTCAACGCGGTGATAAACAGGTTTCCGAGTGAGTGCCCTTCCAGGCCAGCCCCCGCGGTAAAACGATATTGGAAAACCTGGGAAAGCAACGCTTCATCGCTGCTAAGCGCTGAAAGGCAGTTGCGGATGTCTCCAGGAGGTAAAACCCCCAGGTCGCGGCGCAGCTCGCCCGATGAACCGCCGTTATCCGCAACGGTCACAATCGCGGTGATGTTGTGGGTATATTCCTTCAAACCTCGCAGCAGGGCTGCCAGCCCATGCCCACCGCCAATCACCACGACCTTGATCCCTTTTTCACGCTGGCGGTAATTCTTGAGCGTGTCCCAGACCGGTTTGCCGTTCTTTTCAAATGGCCGCAATAACGACCGGTTGGCTCCCCAAATGCCAATCAGGATCATAGCCAGTCCCAAGCCCCCAAAGAGCAAAAAGCGGATCGGTCGGTCCAAGAAGCGCAAGGAAAGCACTGCCAGGATGGGCACCAGGGCTTGATTGGTGGTGGTGCGATAATAATCCAAAACCAGGACTGCCGCGCCAAGCCCCAAAAGCATCGACCCGATGATGGTCAATATCAGCCAGCGCTTATAACCCATACCGGGCGCGAGCCACCTGAATTCCTGCTGGATGCGTTTGGTCAGCCGCCTTAACCAGTTGTCTTTCTTTGCGGGAGTACTCATTAAACTGATAATAGCAGGATTCCTCTCAAGCGTCAACGATTCTCAGGCGTCTTCTGGTTCACTTCATTCTTTCCGACGTTTCACGTCTTTGCCGGACTTGATAAGACGATGGTAAAATGAGGTATCTTAACTGATTGCCTAATATTAGGAGCGACCATGCCAGAACAAAAACCCCTCATCGTCATGCGCTCGGGACCTATCCCCGGTTCGAGCTTTTATCTCGAGAAAACTGAAGTCACTCTTGGTCGTGACCTCGCTAATGATATCCCGGTTCCAGATCAGGAAATCTCCCGCCGGCACGCGCGCTTTGTTGTCCGCACCGACGGCGTGTACATTGAAGACCTCGGCTCCACCAACGGCACCTTCCTTAATGGGGTCCGCATCAGCTCACCCCAAAGGCTAAATAATGGCGACCTGATCACCCTGGCGGAAGCAACCGTGATGAGTTTCGAATGGCCTGACCAAGCCAAAACTCCGACTTACAGCGCTTATCCCCAGGCAGAAGCCATCCCTGCGCCAGCCCCCGCGGCATACCAGGCAGCTTATCAACCTGCCCAGAAACCCATCCCCCAGCAGCCACTCGCGCCAGCGCCCACACCGGAGATTAAGCCTCGTGCGCCCTGGTACTCTAACTTCTTCATCCTGCTGCTGATCGCGATTATCATCATTATGATCATCGTGATTTTCATGCCAACCAACTGGTGGTGCTTCTTCTCAGCCAACCGCATTCCTGGTTGCCCGATCAATTAATTTTCTAATGTTGCTTAAAGCCCGGATCGTGAGATCCGGGCTTTTTTTACAAATTTCCCCATTTTTTGCAGCAACTTGCCCTCTCAGGGTTTTTCGCTTCAGATGATCTAATCTTGAAAAAAGGCGCATTTTTGCGGTTTCCCGATTTTTATCTGATAAATAAGGTATAATAAAAAGGTTATGCAAATCAACTAATTTGGCTGCACCGAAAGAAAACACATGACTGAAACACCTGAAATTCCCGCTGAAAAACCCGTCGTAAGCAACGCCGGCACTCTTCAGTCTGTTGGTATAGACGATGAAATGCGCACAGCTTACCTCGACTATGCCATGAGCGTCATCGTTGCTCGCGCCATCCCTGACGTGCGCGATGGCCTCAAGCCCGTCCATCGGCGCATCCTTTTCGCCATGCAGGACATGGGTATTCGTGCCAACACGCCCTACAAAAAATCCGCCCGTATTGTTGGTGAAGTCCTGGGTAAGTACCATCCCCATGGCGACTCAGCGGTCTATGATTCGATGGCACGCATGGCGCAAGACTTCTCGTTGCGCTATCCCCTCGTGGATGGTCAGGGTAACTTTGGCTCGATCGATGGCGACTCCCCAGCAGCCATGCGCTACACCGAAGCCCGACTGACCAAGATCGCTGATGAGATCCTGGCTGACCTGGACAAAGACACGGTTGATTTCCTCGATAACTTTGACGGCTCACTCAAGGAGCCTGAAGTTTTACCTGCCCGCATCCCCAACCTGCTGATGAATGGCTCTAACGGTATCGCAGTCGGCATGGCAACCAACATTCCGCCGCACAACCTGCGCGAGTTGGTAGCCGCCCTCAATTTGCTCATCGACCGCTTTGACGAGCTCGATGAGGTCAGCGTGGAAGACCTGATGCAGATCATCCCCGGACCCGACTTCCCGACCGGCGGTATCATCGTCGGAAGCGAAGGCATCCGCCAGGCTTACAGCACCGGTCGCGGGCATCTTACCATGCGCGGTTCAGCCACCATCGAAGAAATCCGCGATGGTCGTTTCGCTATCATCATCCACGAGATCCCTTACCAGTTGAATAAAACCAGCCTGATCGAACGCATCGCTTCCCTTCACCGCGAAGGACGGCTTGACTCCATCTCGGACATGCGCGATGAGTCCGACCGTAATGGCATGCGCATCGTGATAGAGCTCAAGCGCGGCACCCAGCCGAAGCGGGTCCTAAACCAACTCTTTAAGTACACCCCGCTCCAGTCAACCTTTGGCGTGCAACTGCTGGCGCTGGTGGATTCCGAACCTCGTATGCTCACCCTCAAACGCGCACTGACGCATTATCTCGAGCATCGCCAGGTGGTCATTACCCGCCGCACCCTCTTTGAACTCGACAAAGCCAAAAAACGCGCCCATGTTTTGGACGGTCTCTTGATTGCGATCGCCAACCTGGACGCTGTGATCAAGACCATCCGCGAGTCGAAGGACGCTGAAGTCGCGAAAACAAACCTGATGACCCGCTTCAATCTGACTGAGATCCAAGCACAAGCCATCCTCGATATGCAGCTGCGCCGGTTGGCAGCCCTTGAGCGCCAGAAGATCGAAGACGAATACAAAGCACTGCTCGAAACGATTGCTGAGCTGGAAGATATCCTCTCCAAGCCCCATCGGATCCTGGAAATCATCCGCACCGACCTCAACGAAGTTGCCGAAAAGTTTGGCGATGACCGCCGGACTCACATCGTGCCTGATCTCGAAATGGACCTTTCGGACGAATCCCTCGTGCAGGATGAGCCTGTTTTTGTCTCCATCACCGACCGCGGCTACATCAAACGCGTTTCCGACCAGGCATACCACTCCCAGGGCAGAGGCGGTCGCGGTGTGATCGGGCAGAGCATGCGCGGCGAGGACGCGGTGACCTTCTTTGTGCGTGCCAACACGCTCGGCACCATGCTTTTCTTCACCAACAAGGGTAAGGTCTATTCCGAACGGGTGTTTGAACTGCCTGAAGAAGCCCGGCAGGGACGCGGCATCCCTTTGGTAAATATCCTCAACCTTGAACCTGATGAGACCATCACTGCTTTGCTGCCTGTTGAAAACTTCAACGACGCAAAATTCTGCGCGCTTGCGACCAAACTCGGTCGGATCAAGCGCGTGCCAATGTCGGATTTTGCCAGCGTCCGACCATCCGGCTTGATTGCCATTCGGCTCAACGATGGGGACGAGTTGGGCTGGGTCAGCATGACCAGCGGTCAGAATGACCTGCTGCTGGTTACCCGCAAGGGTAAAGCTTTACGCTTCCACGAAAAGCAAGTCCGGCCCACCGGGCGCACCACCATGGGCGTGACCGGCATCACCCTGCGCGGAGATGACCATGTGGCAGCGCTGGAAGTCGCTGAGCCGGAAGGCTACCTGTTTGTGCTGACCGAGAAAGGCCAGGGCAAGCGCACGCCATTGGATGAATACATCCCCAAGACGCGCGGCACACTCGGCGTGACCACCCTCAACCAGGATGTACGCGAAGCGATTGGGGATGTTGCCGAGGCGCGCGTGGTGCTGGACGGCGAGGAGGTCACCATGATCTCACGCGGTGGAATTGTTTTGCGCACCAAGGTGACGGAGATCTCGGTTCAGGGTCGCTCCACTCAGGGCGTCAAAGTCATGGAACTGGGCGAAGGCGATAGCATCGCCGCAATCGCCCGTATTTCCCGCGAGGAAGTGGAACTTTCCGAGCAAAACCATGCCGCGTCGGTGGCTGCGGGCGAAACCGCGCCGCGACGCTCAAGGCGTAAAGCCGCTTTGAAGGATGTGGAAGAAGAAGCGGAACCCGAAATGGAAGTTGATGAAGAGGAAAGTGATTATTCCCCGGATGAAGACGAAGAGGGCAGCACTTCGGCAGACTGAAAACTGACCTCCTGACCATCGGCATCCTCCAAGCGGAGTGAGCCGTCAGATGAAACACCCAGAAGGCGAAACAATCCCGTTTCGCCTTTATGATTCCTTACGCGCCGGACTTCGCCCTTGAAAGCCAAGCGGTCGTTCCACTCCCGGATGAAGGTATCACCAGGCAAAAGGTGCCGCAATGTTTTTATCTCATCCAGGATAGCCGTCAGCCAGCTTTCTGCATCCAAACGAAACCCGGTCTCGCTGAAGACATCGCTGGCGGGGTAGTTCATTACCGTGTTTGGCGCGAAAGCGCCCGGCAGAAGATTAACGCCTATCCCTACCACAACCGCGTTCGCGGTATCAGCTTGCAAGTCGGTCTCCGCCAGAATCCCGCAAATCTTTTTTCCATCCAGCAGGACGTCATTTGGCCATTTCACCTGGGCATCAAAACCAGTTCGCGCTTTGATCGCCTGCGCCACAGCCAGCGCGCCAAGCGCGGTGAAACGCCCAAGAGCGTTCAACTCTTCCGGATTTGGTCTGAACAACACAGAAAATGTCAATGAGCTGCCAGGTTGGCTTTGCCAGGCGCGGTCTTTTTGCCCGCGACCCCTGGTTTGCCGCTGTGCCCACACCACCAGGCCGTCCGCAGCGCCGGAGCGGGCTGCTTCGAGCGCGACATCATTGGTGGAGTCCACCTGCGCCAATTTCTTGAGCTGGAACTTCATAAGATAAGCTGGCTTTGAGTTTTGATCGGCAAGGTAAAACAAATCCTGGCCCCCTGGTGATAGGTTTCGTCAATCCAGATCCTTCCCCCATGCGCCTTGACGATCGACTGGCACAGATACAGACCCAAACCGGTACCTTTGGTCGTCTTTGCCACGCCATCCGAGCGGTAGAAGCGGTCGAACACATGCGGGACATCCATCGGGTCAATCCCCTTGCCTTGATCGGAGATACAAACCTGAACATTCTCTTCGATCTTCTTACCTTCGATTTTAATCGTGCCGCCGTCGGAATACTTTAGTGAATTCGTAAGCAGGTTGGTTATCAATTGGGTCATGCGCATCTCGTCCGCGACAATGATCGGAAAATCCTCCGAGAGGTCGGCAACAATCTGGTGCTTATCGCTTTGAAGCGCGAATTTCCTGGTCAGATCGTGGATCAATTCTGCAAGGTCGACTTCGGTTTTGTGCAGCGTGATCCCGCCTGTTTGCAGCTTCGTGGCATCCAGCAGGTCCTCAACCATCGCGGTCAGATGATCGGCTTCCTCCTCAATCACCTGCAGGCTCTCCGACATCATCGGCTTATCCCATTCCACATCTTCACGCCTAAGCGTGCTGGCGTAGCCTTTGATCAGGGCGATCGGGGTTTTGAGTTCATGACTCATAACCGAAATAAAGTTGGTCTTGAGCTCCTCCGCTTCCCTGAAGCGGGTGATATCGCGCACCGAGGCAATGATATTGAGCAAATCACCCTCATCCGAGAACAGCGGTGCGTAAGTGATCTCCACCGGGATTGGGTCCAATGGGCTGTAACGCAGCATGTCGCCTTCCAGGAAGAGGTCTTTGGCGGAGCGCCATTGCCAATTCGACTTAAGAGCCTCATCAAGTTCCAGCCCCTTTGGGAGCCTTGCCCAGCGTACCACCTGGTTGAATGGTTTGTTGATCAATTCTTCGTGAGGCGCATTGATCAGCCGTTCAAATGCATGGTTCACCTGCAATACGGTCAGGTCCGGGTTGAGGATGAGGATGCCATCGGCTACCGAACTAAGCAGCGCCGCCATCCGCAGGTTCTGTCGAGTCACCTGGGTGTAGAGCCTGGCATTGCGCACGGCAATGGCGGCCTGGTTGGCGAAACTGGTCAGGATGGAGTAATCATTTGTTGAGAAACTGGCGCGATAGTTGCGGAAAACGAATATCTGTCCAATCGTGCTGTGTTGGACGGTCATGTCGATGCCCACACCAGTGATCATGCCCATGCTGATATCGCTCAGCATTCGGTTGATCTCGGGGATGCGAGCTTCCGCGCCTTCTTCGCTGCCGCTGAAACTGACCAGCCAGTTTTCAAGGTAAGTCAGCAATGCCGGAGGGATGCCCTGGTTGATCGCAATGTGCCACTCGCCCGAATCCCCCACCAAGGCGATAAAACCTGCATGCCCGCCCAACATCTCAATCGCGATGTGCAGGATGCGGCTCAGGAGCATATTGAGGTCCAACTCCTCGGTCAGCGCTCGGGAAATCTCGAGCAGGTACTCTCTTTGACGTACGCGGTGATCAGGTAACATGAGTTAATTGTATCCCAGCTGTATAGCAACTGAGGAAAGGTTACAAGCTGTTTATCCGGCTGGATGGTTCAGCGATCCCAGCAAAGCCTTGTTGGTCATATCCATTTGCAGGGGCGTGACCGAAATGTAGCCTTGCTTGATCGCCCAATAATCCGTGCCCTCATCCATCAAGCCAGTTGGGGCTTCGCCGCCGATCCAGTAATAAGGCTTTCCGCGGGGGTCCAATCGCTTTTCGAGGACATCCCGATAGAGCCTGACACCTTGTTTGGTATACAGAACGCCCTGGTAATTGCCATCTTCCCGATACGGCAGGTTGATGTTCCAGATCGATTGACCGTTAAAGACCAAATCGTCCGTCACCAAGCCCATGATAACTTTCACCGCAGCTCTTGCGGCAGTGTCAAAATCCAGCTCGCCTTCATGGTATTCCGGGGCGTCCAGCGAAACCGCAATCCCTGGTTTGCCATTAATGGAGGCTTCCATCGCTGCCGTGACCGTCCCCGAGTAGGTCACATCCAGACCCACATTGGCATTGGGATTGATACCCGAAACCACGATGTCGATCGGTTTTTCAATCGCGCCCATGATGGCAATTGCGACGCAGTCGGAAGGCGCGCCATCCGAAGAAAGCGCCGCGCTGCCGTCAGCCAGCTTCACTTCGCGCACACGCAGCGGCCGGGTCATGGTCTTAACGTGCCCGCAGGCTGACCAGTTGTGATCCGGAGCCAATACGCTCACTTCGAAACCGGGAATTGCCCTGATCGCCTGAACGAGTGCCAGCAGACCAGGCGCATTCACGCCATCATCATTGGTTACCAAAATGTGGGTCATGCCTTACCTCTTAGTGGCGTTTTCGCCGCTTCTTGCTGGCAGTTTGATCAGGAGAAGGCTTTGAATCTGCCCCACCTGAGGATTTTACCGGTCCGGGAGTCGCGATGGCGTTCTGCGCTTCGGCAGCCTTGGTCGGGCGGTAACGGAACATGCGGCTGATGACCGTCTGACGTACTTCGGAGAGCATCTCGGTGAAGAGCGTGCTCGCCTGGCCCTTATAACGCACCAGCGGGTCGCGCTGCGCATAGGACTCCATGCTGATCGAAACCCGCAGCGCTTCCATACGTGTCAGGTATTCCACCCAGGTTTCGGTGATGGTGCCGAGCAGCAAATCGCGATAGATGCGGTTCTGGGCCTTATCACCAAGAATTTCCTGGATGTCTTCGTCCAACTCTTCAGGAATGTCTTCAATAGCTAAACCTGAGATGGTTTCCAGTTGTTGCTCGCCAAGTTTGGCGCTCAAGGCGTCCCTGGTTGCTTTTGGCAGATCAGCCAACTTGAACTTGTTGTTTGCCAGGTGCTGTAATTCGAACT
The DNA here is from genome assembly GCA_964444335.1 of uncultured Anaerolineaceae bacterium. Classification (GTDB taxonomy): domain Bacteria; phylum Chloroflexota; class Anaerolineae; order Anaerolineales; family Anaerolineaceae; genus Mesolinea. The sequence continues at coordinate 13,639 of CAYUGV010000017.1, forward strand.
TTCCAAAGATGTCAGCAAGCACCTTTTCAGCACCTTGCAGATGAACCAGGATATCTTGTGTAACTTTTTCCGCTGGCTGTTTCAGCAGTTGTTTTGCCATTGAGAAGATGTAGGTCAACCTCAGGTGGGTTTGGAAGGTCTTGCGATGCGAGCGGGTATCAAATGCGATCCTCTTGCCCTCGGTGCTCAGCTGCACCAACTGGGCGCGCGCGTTTTCATCGCTCACTGCAGCCTGTAGCAGTTCCGGGTTGGCTTCCAGGTCGCGCCGCACTTCTCCTTCTGCTCCAAATAGCCTCTCTACCCGCTTTTCAAGCGCGTCAGTAAGCTGGCTGTCAATCTTTTGCCGCACTTCCGGCCATGGAAGTTGCGCCAGGTCGATGGGTTTTAAGGCCCAGTTGTCGCCAAAACGCTTCTCGAGGGTCAGCAGGATGCGGCGGATGGTTGTCAGCGTCACGCCAGTCCGCAGGGCTTCCTTGAGCGGTGTTTTCATGCTCATGGGGTCTTCCATGAAGCTGCGCACCTGCGCGGGCGCCATCCTCACCGGGGTCTGCACGATCGCCCCGATCTCAGCAGCCACGTCATGCTGATCACTCGGGTCAAAGGTCTCGAGGTAAGCATCCAGCGCATCATTGCGTTCCGCCAGTTGGGTTTTCATCGCTTGTTCGCTGCGGTCAAAGAGCAGAGCCGCGCCTTCGCGGATATGGTCATTCTCAGTTAATACGGCATCTTTTGCCAATGCCACGAGCTTGTCTACCAGGTCTTTTTCATCTGCTGGCTCACCCAGGTTATCCAATACCATCTTGAGGGAATAGCTTGGATAGCTGCCAAAGTCGGTCTGGATGATTGGCTGGACATCCTCGAGGTAGCCCAGCAACTTCCAGGGACCTTCCTTGTCCTCAAGGCCATTGCGGATCCTGCTGGTGAGCTCGGTGATCAGCATTTCATTTACATCTTCGTGCAGATCATCCTTGGTGAAGATCTTGTCCCTCTGGCTATAGATACGGTTTCTCTGGGCATTCAAGACATCGTCATACTCCAGGAGATGCTTGCGCACATCAAAGTTGGCGCCTTCAACGCGGGTCTGGGACTGCTCCACCAGCTTGTTCACGAGAGAAATCTCGATTGGCATATTTTCGTCAATCTTGAAACGCGTGAGCAGCCCTTCCATCTGCTGCCCGCCGAACATGCGCATCAGGTCGTCATCCAGCGCCAGGTAGAAGCGCGAAGAACCGGGGTCCCC
>CAYUGV010000017.1:14978-16963 GCA_964444335.1 uncultured Anaerolineaceae bacterium
AGCAGTCCTTCGGAAAGTTCACCGCCCAGCTTGATGTCCACGCCACGGCCAGCCATGTTGGTGGCAATCGTCACGGCTCCAAACGCGCCTGCGCCAGCAATAATGAGCGACTCTTCTGTGTGCTTGCGGGCGTTCAGGACCTGGTGTGGGATGCCGCTGTCGAACAGGGTCTTTAAGCGCCCCCAATCTTTCTCCTCAAGCTTAAGCAGAGCCAACAGGCTCGCCTTGTTGCTTTCGTCTGCCAGGTCGAGCGTTGTCATGCCGTTTTGGGTGCCAAGCCGGCGTAATTCAGCCATGCGCAGTTTATCCAGCGGCTCACTCAAAACCTTCAGTTCCGGTTGGTCAACAAAATCCGCTTCGTTTAGGCCCTTGGCTGTAAACCAAGCCTGCCGAACCAGTTTCACCTGCAGCAAGCGGCGCACCATATCTGCGTTCAACCGCTCGGAAAGCCGCTCGGAGTTCTCGACGGAGGTGGTGCCCACCAACTGCGGTCGTCCGATAACATGGTAGCGGATGATCTCCAGCACAATCGCGCGCACCTTTCCTTCCGTGGTGCGGTAAATGACATCCGGATAATCCTTGCGCTTGTAAAATAGGGGCTTTTTGTGAGGATCCGAATCAGCATAGTAATAAGTGAACTTGTAGCCTTCTTCGTCCTTGACCTCTTCATCATCCAAACCCGAATTGGGACGCATCGCCTGGTATTCGAGGTTGGTCGGGATCGCAAGCACGTCCAGCCCGTAGATCCGGAAAAACTCTTCCTTCTCGGTCAACGCGGTACCGGTCATGCCAGCCAGTTTTTTGTACATGCGGAAGTAGTTCTGGATGGTGATGGTGGCGTGCGTGATGTTTTCCGCCTGGACTTTCACGCCTTCCTTGGCTTCCACGGCCTGGTGAAGTCCGTCCGACCAGCGCCTTCCGGGCATCATGCGCCCGGTAAACTCATCCACGATGATGACTTCGCCATTCTGGACGATGTATTCCTTGTCGCGGCGGAAGAGGAACCTTGCCCGCAGAGATTGCTCCAGGAAGCCCATCAGGCGGGCTTGCTCGGGCTGGATATCTTCCGGTCGTTCAGGGTCTGAGAGCGGCTCACCAAGCATTTCTTCCACGTGCCCGATGCCGACCTCGGTCAGGCTCACAGTTTGATCTTTTTCCTCGACCTCGTAGTCTTCTTCGTTGAGCGCCCTGACAATCTGCGCCATGCGTATATAGTTCTCAGAATCCTCATGTGAAGCACCCGAGATGATCAAGGGGGTACGCGCCTCATCAATCAGGATGTTGTCAACCTCATCGACAATGGCAAAGTGGTGCCCGCGCTGCACGCGTTGATCCCAACGCATGGTGATGTTGTCGCGCAGGTAGTCAAAGCCAAACTCGCTGTTGGTTCCATAGGTGATGTCAGCCAGGTAGGCTTGCTTGCGGGGGACTGGTCTGAGTAGATTGGTGGCTTCGGCTAAAGATCGCTCGTTGGGGTCGTAGATATAAGCCCGGTCGTTGCCTTCCGCGCTGCCAGCAGACTGGAGCACGCCCACGCTCAAACCGAGCATGCCATAGATCGCGCCCATCCAGCGTCCATCGCGCCGTGCCAGGTAATCGTTGACGGTGATCAGGTGCGCGCCTTTGCCTTCCAGCGCGTTCAGGTAGAGCGGTAAGGTAGCGGAAAGGGTTTTGCCTTCGCCGGTTCGTAATTCCGAGATGCCACCCTGGTGCAAGTTGATGCCGCAGATCAGCTGAACATCATAGTGGCGCTGCCCCAAAACACGCTTGCCAGCTTCACGTACGGTCGCGAAGGCTTCCGGCAGAAGGGCGTCGAGCGTTTCGCCTTTCGACAGGCGCGCGCGATACTCAACCGTCTTAGCGCCAAGTGCTTCGTCGCTCAGTTTCTCGAATTGTGCTTCGAGCGCATTGATCTGGTCTACGATGGTGACCAGTTTGTCTATTCGTTTTTTATGCGGATCTCCTGTGAAGATCTGCCCAATTTT
>CAYUGV010000018.1:0-4950 GCA_964444335.1 uncultured Anaerolineaceae bacterium
AGGTCACCACAGGGGGTGACCCCTACAGGGGTAATGCCCATCCTTTCCTCGCCGGTGTCCCCACCGTGCGAGGGGTCTGACCGACAGGTCTCCAATTGTAGTGGCAAGCCCCCGTGCTTGCCATAGGTCACCACAGGGGGTGCATGCCCATCCTTTTCTCGCCGATATCTTCACCGTGCGAGGGGTCTGACCGACAGGTCTCCAGATTTATTGCAGGCACGGCGTCCCGCAAGGGGAGGCTGCGCACTGCCGTGCCCCTACCCAGAATATGTTCAACTCAATGGAAATACCGTCTCCGGGTTTTGTTCAACCATAATAGGCATCACCTGCCCCGCGCTGAGATTGCCGAGCTGACCTGAAAAAGCTTCAACCTCTTCGTCCTTAAACCGGACCGTCACCGTGATTTCCTCAAGGAACGCGGTATCCAAAACTTGCCCGTTATGCGCTTCGATCAATCTGAGCACCTGGTCATACAAACGATAAGGCATGACAAACATCAGTGTCGTGGTAGGCAGAAGCGCGGCAAACTTCACCACCTTCAGCACTTCTCTCACCGCATCCCCATAAGCTCTCACCAACCCCCCAGTTCCCAATAATGTGCCGCCAAAGTAGCGCGTGACCACCACGGATACATTTCCGAGCCCGCTCCCCTGCAAGACCGCCAGAGCTGGTCTGCCGGCAGTGCCGGAAGGTTCACCATCATCGCTGCAATGCGTGACGATGCTGTTCCCATGACCAATAATGAAGGCAGAAACGTTGTGTGTTGCCGTGGGATGGTGCCCGCGCACCCTCGCGAGGTGGGCCCTTGCTTCCTCAACGCTGCCAGCATACTCCAGGTTGGTAATGAAGCGTGAATTCACAACCAGGATCTCTGTTTGGACGGGTTCAAGCGGTATCAGGCGCTGTTTGGATGGCTCTTCCATGGCAATTGGCACTATAATGCGTCTATTATAGCTGTTTGATGAGGTAATCCGTGAACGAAACTGTGCTGCTCCTTGCGATCCCGTTGAATTTCCTTAATTTTCTGCTTTTTGGTTACGATAAATTCCAGGCTAAGCGCGGTGGCTGGCGCATCTCCGAAAAGGTCCTCCTTGGCCTTAGCCTTTTCGGCGGCGGGCTTGGCGGTCTGGCCGGGATGTTAGTCTTCAGGCACAAGACCCGTAAAAACATCTTTTGGTTCGTCACGATCGTGGGTATTGGGCTGTTGATCTATCTCGCAGCTTCTTTGTGAATTTTCTTTCTACTACACGCTGAAAAACATAAGAAATGACACATTTTCAGCGAACAACCCATTTGTATGCTATATTTAAACAATTACCGTAACGTCCTGCCCTTGGAGAGGAAGGATTACTTTGGTCGACATTCAGAACATTTCTGAGATTCGTCCGTCAATTTCGGATGAGTTTTCGGTCGGCACCTTTGTGCCCCGAACGGAAGCCATACAGCGTGCCTACACCTGGGGGCAACAGGTACATGCCGGGCAAGTTCGCCTATCCGGTGAACCTTATTTTGAGACGCACTGTGCCTGGGTTGCGGCTTTTGTCGACAAGCTGGTACAAAAAGAATCCTGGACTATTGCCGCCCTGCTTCACGACACCGTTGAAGATCAGGGCGAGACTTTCGACGAGATCAAAGCGCTTTTCCCGGGTTCCCTGGGCGAAGAAGTGGCGCATATCATCGATGGCTTGACCAAGATGAGCAACCCGCGGGATGGCTCTACGCGCGAGATGGAAACCCTGCGCAAGATCGCCATGTTCCGCGACCCGGCAGTCTTCGTGGTGAAACTGGCGGATAAAAGCCACAACATGATGACCTTGCATTACCAGTCCCCCGGAAAACAGTGGCAAAAAGCTACCGAAGCGATCCGCGCTTACGGAAAATTGGCGGGTATTTTGAATTGTTATCGCTGGCGCCGCTGGATCGAGGACATGGCTTTTCCTTACGCTGAACCCGCCTCCTTTAACAAAGTCAAAAACAAGATCGATTCCGACCCCCGCTTAAACATCAACTTCATCCGCTACTACCTCAACGAACTTGGTCACCTGATGGAGGCTGAGGGCGTGGAGGGCTCCATCCGTTTCACTGTCAATGGCTATTGGCAGGCATGGGATAAGCTGCAGCGCATGGCGCGCAGCCACCGCACCTCGCTCGATGATTTTTCAGCTGTTAATGACATCGTCAGTTTCCGAATGCTGGTACGCAATGACGATGAGACCGCCTGTTATCGCTTACTCTCCCGTGTGAACCGCTACTTCAGCCGAAATCTCGATCAGGATCGCTTTGATGACTATATCGCCTCCCCCCAAAACGGCTACCGCGCACTGCAGGTGACCGCCTATCTGCCGGGCACCGGCGCGATTGAGGTTGCGATCGCAACAGAAAATATGGAAGGTGAAAACACCTGGGGAGTCATCTACGCCATCAACCACAACCAGGATATCAGCCGCTACACCCCGGTGCAGATTCTGACCCCATTTGGCGGCACGCGTTTCTTGCAGGAAGGCAGTACGGTTTTGGATGGTGTGGCAGCTATCCAGGAGTTTTACCTCGACAAAATCCACAAGGTCATTGTGAATGGCGAAGAGCGCCATCTTTATGACAGTCTCAATCCAGGAGACGTGGTGGAAGTGCTCAGCGGCGAACCCCATAAGACGCCCGACCCGGATTGGCTGAACCACTGCAACGCCTCCACCGCGCGTCTGCTGCGGAATGTGCTTGCCATGGTCAACCTGAAGGCAGCCAGCCGTCGTGGCCGCGACTTGATCCACAACGTCATCTCCGAACGCGGCATCCTCGACCTGGATGACGTCCGCGCTTTGGATCCAAACCGTGTCGAAGCATTGCTTGGGCTCCTGGCGTGCGCGAATCTTGACGACCTTTATTCTGCCATTGGCGGGGGATCAATCTCCTCAGATGAGTTTGAAAACGCGCTCGACCTCGTGGGCATATCGCGTACGGCGCTTCGTTGGACTTCGCTGCTGGTGGAAGGTCCTGAAGCGACCAACCGTCCCGGTAGTTTGGCGTACTTTGCGGGGATCGTTTCAGAAGTGGGCGGGAATATTTTGCGCACGGTCAGCTCCACCTCCAAAAATGGTGATTTCCGGCTGCGTATGATCCTGGGCGGTATCGAAGGGGAACAGCGCCAGCTCTTGATCGATCGCTTCAACTCCAGTCGTTTCCCTATTACAAAAGTCGAAATCGCATAATTAACAAAGGTTTAATTTGTCCTTTTTTGAAGCCGTGTTAGAATCAGACGGAAATCTAAACAAGGCTTTACAAGTCTTCTTTTGAAAGGTTACTAACCCCTATGCAAAACAGAGAAACCAGAGCTTTCCTGACCTCCATCGGGCTCTCGTTGATTGCCTTCTTTTCGCTTCTGCTGCCCAACCTGGCATCTGCGGCAAGCCAAAACCCGCAGGGCGTTGGTCCCGGCCAAACAGGCCCAACTCAACCTTCGGCAGAAAACGTAAAGGTTGAAGCATATTACTTCTACTCAACCACTTGCAGCCACTGCATGGACATTTTACAGAATATCGTTCAGCCGTTGGAAGCAAAATATCCCGGTTTGCTTGGCATAAGGCTGGTTGAACTCGGCGAGAGCGTCAATTATGAAGCGCTGATGAAAGCTGAGAGCGCTTTTGGCATCCAAGCTGGTGAACGCGGCTTGCCCGTGGTCCTGATTGGCGATCAGATGCTCAATGGTGAACAGCAAACGAGAGAGAAATTCGTGGAATTAATTGAAGCCGGGCTTGCAGGCGATGGCATCAAGCTTCCTGAGATCCCCGGCGTGGATCCGACCTCATTGGTCATTTCCCAAGCCCAACCTACGCCTGATGCTGGGCTGGTTTGCAGCCCTGAGGATCCTACTGCGTGCGAAGTTTCAGCGCCGATCTATGCCGCCTATTTCTATCAAACCGGCTGCAAGGAGTGCGCCCGGGCAGAAACTGACCTGGCTTATTTGAACTCCAAGTACCCCCAACTGATCATCGAGGAATTCAACATTTACGATGAAGCAGCCATGGCTGAGTGGATGGCGGCAAGAGTCGGAGTGGAAAAAAACTTCAATACACCTGCACTCTTCATCGGAGACCATGCCTGGATTGACGAATCGGAGTTCACGCCCGCCGCAATTGAACCGGTTTTGGAAGAACTCAGAGCTACTGGCTCCCCCGACTTCTGGAGAGATTACAATCCCAACGAGGGAAATTCCGCGCTGATCAGTCGATTCGAACAGATGGGTTGGCTGGCAGTGGTCCTGGCGGGATTAGTGGACGGATTGAATCCTTGCGCCTTTGCCACCATCATTTTCTTTGTGTCTTATCTATCCCTGAGCGGCAAAAAGGGCAAAGAGATCCTTATAACCGGCGCCAGCTTTTCTATCGGCGTCTTTATCGCCTATTTACTGGTAGGCTTGGGATTCTACAAAGTGCTCGACCTGATCTCAGGTTTCACTTCAATCATTAGCAAGATCGTCTATATCCTGACTGCAGTGGTCTGCCTGGTTTTGGCCGTCCTGAGCATTCGCGACTTCATCAAGGTGCGGCAGGGTGACCTCAACGATATGGCGCTAAAGCTCCCTGAACCGCTGCGCAAGCGCATCAATCAGACCGTCCGCGAAGGACGCAAAGCCAGCAGCTATTTCTTAGGTGCTTTTGTCACCGGGTTATTGATCTCATTGCTGGAGTTGGCATGTACCGGGCAAATTTACCTGCCGGTGATAATTTCGATGAGTTCTGTGCCCGCGATGCGCGGGCAGGCCATGTTTTACCTGGTGCTTTACAACCTGATGTTCATCGTGCCGCTCATTATCGTCTTCATCCTGGCCTTTTATGGCACAACCTCAAAACAATTCACCGAATTCCTGCGCAAACATGCCGGAGCGGTCAAGATCGGCATGGCAATCGTCTTCCTGCTCTTGGCAGCCTGGTTGATCTTCTCGTTGTTGAAATA
>CAYUGV010000018.1:5050-16960 GCA_964444335.1 uncultured Anaerolineaceae bacterium
AATTTCTTTGCGACGCGGGCAAACGTTGAAACCATGTGCACATAAAGACCAGAAAGCTCACCGCTAATGGTTGCCTCACGAGCAGCCTTCCGCAGGCCATCAGCGTCATCAAACCAGGGCATGGTCATATTGGCCCGACCCAACTCGCTCACGGCGTGCGCATCGCTGCCTGCCATCAGAGCTTTCCCATGTTCGATTGCATACTCATAAGCAGCACGGTTGTATTCATCCCGCCGGCAGCGGGCATTGAAAACTTCCAGCCCGTCGAGGTGAGGAAGGATCTGCTCCAATGTCTTCTCAGTCCACCAACTGCGGAAGGGATCAAAAGGATGAGCCATACTGATAAATGCACCCTGCCCGCGCAAGCGCCGCACGACTTCGACGGCTGGCAGACCCTGAGGTATCTCCTCGGTCATGAAGTAGCCCAATAGTTCACCTTCGGGTGTTTCAACTTCTTCTGCCACAATCACACGCTCTGGCGCCATTTTGTGCGCTTTTAGAGCACCCTGGATGCTGCCGTGGTCGGTAATGGCAATCTTGTCGATGCCACGTTCATCGCAAGCCTTGAGCAAGGCGGCCAGTTCCACCAGGCTATCGGGCGAATAGACCGTGTGGCAGTGAAATTCTGCCTTGATGATGGATTGTGTCATTCGTTATAGATCCTGGGAAGCCGGTCAGCCAAACCGCATACTACTTCGTAATTGATAGTGCCCCAACGTTTTGCGACCTCGTCGACGCTCAGTGTTTCATTACCTTGCGAGCCGATCAGGACGATTTCATCCCCAACCTTGGCATCAGGGACGCTGTCCAGCTGGAGCATGCACTGATCCATGCAAACCCGCCCAACAATGTCCACGCGTTTGCCGCCAACCAGCACCTGCTGATTTTCTGCACGACGGAAACCATCACCATAGCCCGTCGGCATCACGCCGATGCGTTCATCTTTGCTGGTCACGTAAGTGGAACCGTAGCTGATTCCCTGACCTGCGGGGAAGTTATGCAGCGAGATGATGCGAGCTTTCCAGGCGAGGGCAGGCTTGAAACCTTCAGGTAGAGTATCGCCTGTGGGAGACATGCCAAAGAGCAGATCGCCCGGGCGGACAATGTCGTAATAGGACTGGGGGAAGTTCAGCACCGCTGCCGAGTTGGCGGCATGCACTTTTTCAGGTTTGAGCCCCTTGCTTTCGAGCTCTCCAAGGAGTTTGTCGAAAATGGCAAGCTGCCTTGGAGTTGAGTCCGAGTCAGGTTCATCAGCACGGGCAAGATGGGTAAAGATGCCATCGACTTTTATGCCGGTGTCCTTCAGCCCCTCAAGAAATGACGGAACAAATTCGGGTTTCATACCAAGGCGGCCCATACCCGTTTCGACCTTGAGGTGGGCATGCAGTGTGCCGCCATGGATGTTGACGTAATCAAGATAATTTTGGGCCAGTTCGGGGTCAAACAGCGCTACCGTGATATTGTGCTCGATGGCTTCTGGCACCTTGGCTGCGGGGGTGAAGCCCAATACCAACAACTTGCTTGAGATGCCGCCGCGGCGCAATGCAAGCGCCTCTTCGATACGGGCCACACCAATCCAGGTAGCACCGCCGGCAATGGCAGCCTGGGCAGCTGGTCGCGCGCCATGACCGTAGCCATTGGCTTTGATCACAGCCATCACCTCTGCTCCAGTCTTTTCCCGGATCAGGGTGGCATTGTTCTTGATGGCCTTGAGGTCAATCTCAAGCCAGGTTGAATAAGTGTTAATATCCACGAGGGAAAAGTATATCACTTACAAGTAAAATGATGAAAAGGTTGACAAAGGTTGACAGTGAAAAGGTTGACAGAGCGGAAAAAAAAGACCGCCCTCTTTCAAAGGCGGTCTGAACCATAATTGGGTAAGCCTATGGCTGCAAGATGAACTCCCATGGACCATTGATCATATTCAAATCCACAAATATGCCATTAGGGAAAACTGACGCGATAACTGCGTCCGCGTCAATGCCCACTGGCTTTTGTTGTACGACAATTTCCTGAGAGAAGTCGCCACTGCCGCAGGCTAGCACGATCCCTTTTTGGACCTCATCCAACCTTGCCTGAGCACGCGCAAGATACTCCTCATCGCATTCCTGCCCTTCATAAGGACGCAAGAACAGGGAATCAATCACAAGTTTTACCGGTTGCCTTGTCAAATCATTTTCAAGAACCTGGTCCGACAGGTCAAAGTAGATACGGTCAATTCTGACGGGTATTTCCTGAGGATCGGCGATTACTTCAACGACACCACCAGCCGAATTGTTGTCGAAGGAAATTTTCCGAAGTAATCCATCCCTCGGTGAACGAATGTAATTCACAATGGGGCTGCCTGCACCCATCAGGAATGTTTCGTTTCCGATTGTGAGCCTGACACCCTTGCGTAAATTGAACATCCAGTCTGCATTGCTGGGCAAATCGAAACTGACCACGACTGAAGCCTGTTTCGACTCCCGGTCTACTTTAAAATCCCAGGCGGAGAAGGATTGACCATTAACAACCATCGTCTGAATATCGGGATAGTTGTTGTCTGACGATTCTGAATCCTGGGCTGAAACTGCATTTTCTGGGGAATCAGCATAGGTGACCTTCGGATTCGGAATCTCGAGAAGCGATTCAAGCTCGGCTGCCGTTTCGTGTTTTTGGCAGCCAACCGCTGTGAAACAAATTAAAATCATAGATATGCATAGAAATAGTAGCTTCTTAGGATTGTTCACAGTTGCCTCCTTTGGCGAGTAAAAATTTACCCAACGTTTGAACAGATGTCAGTCCATAGTGGTACTGGAGTTGGGATAGGTCCGACGGTTGGGTTGACCCTACCGCATACTCTTGAGAAAGTACGAGGACCCAACATGGCTGTATAAACAGTTTGACCTATGCCAATTCTGGATTGAGAACTTACACTTAGGGAGTAGTCATAATTTGAGCCGCCGTAGCGGATGGATGCGGCGACATATTGAATGCTCGATCCCTGATTGGAAGCCCTTGCCCATTCTGCATCGCATTCCACCGAATAACGATGCTCAACGTACCCACCAGTAAAACTCTTGCTTTCACCCGTTCGGGCGTCATTTCCGCAACCCATAGTCTGAGGATTGAGCCCATGGCATCCTGATCCGCTACAGTCTGCCATCAGATTTGCTGCATGAACAGGGATTATAATCAAGCTTGATATGAATAGGATGCAAAGTATGGTTATCAAATTTTTCATTCTTCCCTCCTAGAAGAGCTAAATATATTCGATACCGACATAACTCTTGCCCCACTATTAATAACATATTAACAAATAAGCAAAGAAACGTCAAGTCGGGTGACAGTAAAATCTGGCTGGGGAATCGGCCGCAGATCATAGATGGCAAAATAAGTGAGAGCGCTTCAAATCCGCCTTACATCTTGACACCACTCATGTTTGTCTTAGAATTATCGGCATGGTATTCAACTATCACAACATCAACTCCAACTGTGCCGCTGCAAGCGGATTCGCTTGCCAAGGCCGGATTGCGCCTGTTTCTTGATTTCTTTCTCATCAGATCAACAAACCACGGGCAATCCAAACCCGTGGTTTTTTGTTAACCACAACCGAAAGGCATTATTGTTCAAACGTTTATTTACTGAAAGAGACTAAAAATGACACAACCTGATTTATATCTTCTCGAAAATACCTCCAATATTGAAGGGTTGATCTATCGCCATTTTGAAGGCGAGTCGGACTTTCCAAAAATGTTGGCGATATTCACCAACCTGAATCGCGCTGGGCAATATCCCGGAGAAACCACGCTCGAAAGCCTGCGCTCAGAATACGCAAACCTCGGCACCACTGACCCCCGCGATGACTTGATCTTCGTTGAAGTGAACGGAGAAACCGTCGGCTTTTGCCGGTTCTACTCGGAACGCCAAATTGCATCCGGTGAATATATTTATGGGGTCCCATTCAGAGTTGATCCTGCCTGGCAGGGTAAGGGCATTGAACAGAGCCTGATCGCCTGGGGCGAGAGCCGCGGTCGTCATTATGCTTCTGTGTTGCCTGATGGTCAAAAAGGTTTTCTGCTAACCCATACCCGCGAGCCAGATCGGCTGCGATACGAGATCCTGTTGGAAGCTGGGTTTACCATCGACCGGTATTACTATTCGATGTCCCGCCCGCTAGTTGACCTGCCGGAGAGTCCATTGCCGGAAGGGATCACTGTTCGCCCGGCATTACCCAAAGATTTCCGCAAGATTTGGGATGCTGGAGGCGAGGCGTTCCAGGATGAATACGGCGCAGCAGAGCCTACTGAGGAGTGGTATCAGAGCTTCCTGGGTAGCTCCACTTTCCAACCTTACCTCTGGCAGGTAGCCTGGGACGGCGATGAAGTGGTTGGGTCCGTGATGAATTACATCTCGCTCGCAGAAAACGAGTTGGAAGGGCGCATGCGCGGCTATACCGAGGGTATCTCTGTTCGTCGGGAATGGCGCGGTCGGGGCATTGCCCGAGGTTTGATCTGCAAATCAATGGCAATGTTCAAAGCCATGAACATGGATGAAGTGGCGCTGACTGCTGACACGCAAAACCCAACCGGCGCCATGCACCTCTATACCAACCTGGGCTACCGCCCCTACCGAACCTTGTTCGAGCTCAGGAAACCGCTGAACATATAACTACAATAAATTCATTTCGCGGAGTGCGCAAAAGAAAGCGCACTCCGCGAAAAAAACCTGATCATGGACCTTTATATTGAAGGTACAATAGGGGGAGTCTTTTACGAGGATACCTGACATGTTCGAGTGGTCAATCAAAGCTGAAGAAGGCGCGGCTCGCGCTGGCGAGTTCGTCACCCCACATGGGGTGCTTGAAACACCGGTTTTCGCTCCCGTCGGCACCCAGGCAACCGTTAAATCCATCACTCCCGCCCAACTCGAAGAGCTTGGCGCAACCTTGGTGCTCTCCAACACCTACCATCTCTTCCTGAGACCAGGCGACGAATTGGTAGCGCAAATGGGCGGCTTGCACCAGTTCATGCAGTGGCACAAACCCATGCTGACCGACTCTGGCGGCTTCCAGGTTTTCTCCCTGTCAGACACGCGCAAGATCGACCCCGATGGGGTGACTTTCAAATCCCACATCGATGGCTCCATGAAACGCCTGACCCCCGAAAGCTCGATCGCGATCCAGGAAAACCTCGGGGCGGATATCATTATGGCTTTCGACGAATGCGCCGACCCCCTTGACCAGGCCTACTCCAAGGAAGCCATGGAACGCACACACCGTTGGGCAAAGCGCTGCCTGGATGCCAAAAAACGGGATGATCAAGCTTTATTTGGCATCGTGCAAGGTGGCATTTTCGAAGACCTGCGCACAGAATCAGCGCAGGTGATCAGCAGTATGGGCTTCCCGGGGCATGCCATCGGTGGGCTTTCTGTCGGCGAGGGCAAAGCCGACATGTACCGCACGATTGAGGTGGTCAATGCCGTCCTGCCCAAAGACAAGCCGCGCTACCTGATGGGCGTCGGCACTCCGGAAGACCTGATCGAGGGCGTCCTGCGTGGCATCGATATTTTTGACTGTGTCCTCCCCACCCGGCTGGCGCGCCACAACACAGCCATGACCAATTTCGGCAAGTTGAACCTGATGAACGCCTCTTTCGCGCGGGATGAACGCCCAATCGACTCCGATTGCCAGTGTTACACTTGCCGCACCTTCACCCGGGCTTATTTGCGCCACCTGATCGTCGCCAAAGAAATGCTGGCAGCCACGCTGCTTTCAATCCATAACCTGCATACGCTGTTGGAGCTGGCTCGCAATTTGCGCAAAGCCATCCTGGCAGGTAACCTGGACACGTTTGCGAACCAGGCCTTAGCCAAGCTCGGCATCGCGCGCATTCCGGAGGTACACGCATGACATTTCTCCAATCGCTGATTCTTGGGGTCGTTCAGGGCTTAACTGAATTCCTGCCGGTCAGTTCCTCGGCGCATTTAGTCCTGGTGCCATTCATCCTGAACTGGACCCTCGACCCGACCAGAGCCTTCATTTTTGACGTGCTGGTGCAACTTGGCACGCTGGTGGCCGTGATCGCCTACTTCTGGAAGGATCTGGTGGCAATTTTCAAGGCAGTCATTGCAGGCATTCGCACAAAAAAACCTTTAGGTGAAGCCAATTCTCGTCTCGGTTGGTACATCGTTCTGGCCACCATCCCGGCTGGTTTGGGAGGATTGCTGCTGAAAAGCAAGGTGGAAGCGGCTTTTTCCAGCCCGGTGCTGACGGCTGTTTTGTTGTTTGTTACTGCGGTGATTCTGACCCTGGCAGAAATCTTCTCTCGCAAGGAACGCGATCTCGAGAGTGTTACCCCCAAGGATGCTATAGTGATCGGGCTTTCCCAGTTACTGGCAATTTTTCCTGGGATTTCCCGTTCTGGCGCGACCATCAGTGGTGGTTTAAGCCGCGGATTAAAACGTGAGGCGGCAGCCAGATTCTCATTCTTGATGTCCATTCCGATCATGCTGGCAGCCGGGTTACTTTCTGTGCTGGATCTTCTAAAGATCCCGGATTTGGGAAGCTTTTTGCCGATTATTCTTGTTGGTTTTATCGTGGCGCTGGCGGTTGGTTACCTGAGCATACGCTGGTTATTGAACTTCCTGAAGTCGCGCTCGTTGATCCCCTTCGCCGTCTATTGCGCGGTCGTATCGGTGTTGACAATCTTTATCGCATACTTCCGTTAAACCTTTTTTGGTTGGTTGGCGAGAAAAAGGCCAGTTTCCTTGTGGATCAGGATTCCGCCCGACCGATTTATGCGTGCTTGAAAGAAGGCGCGCATCGGCTCTCTTTGATCCAAGGGGATCAATTGTTGTACTCTCGGTGTTGAAAAGACATAATCCACCAGGGGCAAAGCTTCAGTAACCCACAGATCGCCCGAATAAAGCTTCCTTTCGACCTGCCCAAACCATTGGCGGAGTTGATCCGCGCCATTCTCCAGGTTGAACTTGAGCGACATGGTGTGCAAGCCGCCATAAGCAGGCCAGAATTCCGTCACCAACTGGTCCAGATCGAGCATATAGTTCGCGCCATTCGTGGCAGCCATCAGCCCTCCACCTGGCTTGAGCACCCGCGCAACTTCCGCAAGTGTCTGTGCGATATCCGGTACATGATAGAGCATGTGGTTGGCGGTCACAAAATCGAAACTCGCATCCTCAAATTCCAGCCTGGAGGCATCCATGCAGAGCAAGGTGAACCGCCTGTCCCCTTCCAGATCTGGGCGGGCTTCCGCCAGCATACCCTCGGAAAGATCGGTCAGGATGATATCTGCGTCCGGGGCAAAGCGCTGCCGGTTGGCACGCCACTGGGTGGCATTCCCGCAACCGAGCGCCAAAAGGCGCTTAGCACCCAGGTCAGGTAGATGTTCAAAGATGAAATCCTCCCAGGTCTGTTTGCATGTGGAAAAGCGTTTGTGAATCTGGATGCGGGCGTTCAGGTTATCCACTGTGCGATATTGCACCGTGCGTAGATAATCACGATCGGAACTTTGAGGATCCGAATTCATCAATTGCCTAACGGGCTGCGAGGGCGACTTCCATGCGGTTGATAGCCTCGTGCAGGTTAGCCCTGGTGGTACCAAAATTCAGGCGCACAAAGTCGCCGCACTGTGGACCAAAGGTAATGCCTTCGTTCAGCCCCACCCGAGCCTCGCGCAAAAAGAATTCGTAAGGTGGTTCTGCTAAACCCAATGCGCTGCAATCCAACCAACCCAAAAAGGTCGCTTCCGGCTTGTTCCACCTTATTCCAGGCAATTGAGTGCGAAACACATCATCCAAAAAATCCCGGTTGGCCTGCAGGTAATGGTTCTGTTCCGCAAGCCACTCATCTCCCTCTGCATATGCCGCGAGCGCAGCCGTCAGGGAGAGGACGCTGGGGCAACCAACCAATCCATTACAAAAGCACTGCAACTTTTCCATCAAATCAGGATTTTGCACAATATAGACTGAAGCATGTAGACCAGCAATGTTGTAGGTTTTGCTGGGTGCCATAAAGGTGATCGTATTGGCTGCCACTTCGGGGGAAAGCGAAGCGATCGGGATGTGTTTGCGGTTATCGTACAGGATGTCGCAATGGATCTCATCCGAGATGATCAGAACCTGATGCTTCAAGCAGAGCTCAGCCAATTGGGTCAGTTCTTCAAGGTTGAAAACCCTGCCCGTTGGGTTTTGGGGATTGCAGAGGATAAACGCGCGGACATTTTCGCTGATCAATTGCTGCTCAAAGCGATCAAAGTCAATGTAATAAGTGCCATCCTCGTGTTGGAGAAGAGGATTCTGGACGCCCTTCAAACGAGCAGAATCAGGGGCACTGATAAAAGGAGGATAGGCAGGCGTTTGGTAGATAACTGCTTCCCCGGGTTCGCAAAAAGCACGGATAGCAGCATTAAATCCGGTAACGATGCCTGGAATGAAACCGATCTGGGTCTCAAGAACATCCCAATCGTATAATATCTTCATCCTCTGAATAACAGTTTGGTAGAGTTCCTTGGGAGGAGCTCCATAGCCGAAGATTCCGTGATCCACCCGTTCGTGTAAGGCACGGATGACTGCCGGGGGGCATTGAAAGTCCGTATCGGCTACCCACATCGGCAAAACGTCTTCATCAAAACGATTCCACTTGATACACTCAGAATGACGACGGTCAATTACCCGATTAAAGTCCATATGTTTCTCCTCCCCGCTATTCTAAACCCGAGTCTGATGAAATGGTTAAGGTTGGTATCCCAGGCTCGAGAAACCAACCCGGCTCGGGTCATTTGGTATACTTGATGAGTGATGAAATTCCTTCGATCAATCTACAATTTGGTGGGATGCCTGGATTACCTGCCTGCAACCCTGGCAGCAACTTTGCTGGGCGGTGCTGCTGGCGGCGAAGGTTCCGCGCCTCGCCTTGGGGTTGCCGCACTCAGTAATCTTTTGCTATTCAGCTTTGCGGTAATCTATCAAAAGATCGAAAACGCCCCGATGGAAGCAGCCCAAGCTAATGGAAAAGGAAGAAATCCAATCGCTTCCGGGGAAGTTTCAATTAGGTTCGCGCGAGCATTCAGCGCGGTTGTGGTGCTGGTTTGCCTGGCTTTAGCCGCCCTCCTGGGTCCGCTCATCATTGTCCTTGAGTTGCTGGGAGTGTTAATAGCCATTACGCTTTCGTATCGTGGTCTTAATCTGGGCAATTCAGCCTTGATGCGGCTTGAAAAACAACAACCCCTTCTATCGGTCATCTTTGGACTCTCCGGCTTCCTGGCAACTGCGCAACGGTTAAAAATTGAAGCCATCCTTCTGACCATTTTTTTACTGGCATTTGGCTTTCTTTTTGCCGCCTGGACTGCTGAAAAGAGCACCAAACCGCTTAGCAGACCGATGCTGATCATCCTTTTGGTTTTTGCCACAGCAGCGGCTTATATGCTTTTCATTGTCTTCGAGGTCATCCCAGCCTGGGTTCTGTTACTGATTGTTTTGCTTACTTCCGTGCTTGCTCTCTTAAAGCACCGTTTCAATCCCAATCAGCAAAGTATGCCACAAATCCTGTTCGATTCCATGGCAATCGCATCTGCCATCTCCCTTATTATCAGTTACCTGGTCCAGGAAATCTTCTAAGAAATTGGAATAAATATGAAACCCGACTTAACTCCTCTCGTGCTTGAAGCTTCTCCCAATTGGAAAGATTATCAACTGCTCGACAGCGGCGATGGAAAAACGCTTGAACGTTTTGGTCCGTACTTGCTTATTCGCCCCCGCCCCCAAGCCATCTGGGCAAAAACCCTGCCAGCCAGCGAATGGAAAAAAGCCCATGCCTTGCTGGTGGAAGAGCAGCAGGAGTACGGCGGCAAGTGGACCATGCTCAATCCAATGGAAAAGAGTTGGAAGCTTTCCTACGGAAAATTGCAATTTCAGGCACAGCTTTCGAGCTCACGCCACGTGGGAGTTTTCCCTGAGCAGGCAAGCCATTGGGATTGGATGACCGAACGCATCACCGCTGCGCGAAGACCCTTCAAAGTGCTAAACCTCTTCGGATATTCAGGTCTCGCGAGCGTTGCAGCCGTGGCAGCCGGCGCTGAAGTGACCCACGTGGATTCATCCAAGCATGCCATCAGTTGGGCGAACCTGAACATGAAACTCTCCGGCCTGGCGGATAAACCTGTGCGCTGGATTGCCGAAGACGCGTTGAAATTCGTGAAACGCGAAGCACGTCGCGGCAACACGTACCAGGGCATCATCATGGATCCGCCCAAATTTGGACGCGGTTCCAGCGGCGAGGTGTGGGATTTCTTTAAGCGCATGCCGGAATTGATCGATGCCTGCCGTTCATTGGTAGCGAAAGACGCGGGTTTTGTGATCCTGACCGCCTACGCCATCACAGCTTCAGCCGTGATTACGAAACAGGCCATGGAAGAGATGGTCGGCAAACACGGTGAGTTCACCACCGGTGAACTGGTGACAGTCGAGGAAAGCGCTGGTCACGTGCTTTCGCACGCCATCTTTACCCGCTGGCGACCGTGAGGTTAGATTTCGACTGAAGGTTTTTCCTCAGTTGATGTATCCATCACCAAGACCCGGTCCACCCGGTGACCATCCATATCCACGACCTCAAACCGCCAGTGGTCCCATTCGAAGATCGCGCCAGTCTTGGGAATTCGCCCCAACTGGTTCATGACAAAACCGCTCAGCGTCTGAAAACCCGCCTTATCTTCTTCAGGTAATTCATCAACGTCCATGATCTCTTTGAGTTCGTCGATCGGGATCAACCCATCCACCAGCCAGGTGCCATCCGCGCGCCGTACGATAACCTGATCTTTATCATGTTCATCGAGCGGGATGTCCCCTACGATCGATTCCAGCACGTCATAAAGAGTCACAAAACCTTCCACACCGCCGTATTCGTCCAGGACCAGGGCATGATGGATGCCAGTCTGCCGAAATTGCTCGAATGCCTTGACTGCCTGCATGTTGCCCGGGAAGAAAAGCGGTTCGCGGATGTAGTCTTCAAGCCTAAATTGGGGATCGTGGATGTCGACCCCGACAAGATCCTTGGTATTGATATAACCCGTTGAACGATTCAGGTCTCCATGAGCGACTGGCAGACGTGAAAAGCTGCTTTCAACCATTTCCTTGATGATCGTTTCCTGGTCATCATCGAGATTGATCCAGTCCAATTCGGTATGCGGGGTCATGATCGCATCCACCCGGCGATCGGTAAAACGAAAGACGCCATCCACCATGGTCTGTTCAGCTTCATCAAACACGCCAGTTTGTCGTCCTTCCTGGATATAGCCTTTCAGTTCTTCCTCGGTAATTGCTGGTTCGCGGGTGACATCGATGTTGAAGATCTTGATGCCCAGATTGGTCGAGGCACTCAGCAGTTTCGTGAGCGGGCGCATAAGTCTTGACAAGCTTTTAATCATCGGCGAATACTTGGTGACGACATCTTCTGGCTTGCTTACCGCGATACGTTTAGGAATCAATTCACCCATGACGATGGAAAAGTAAGTAATAACAATGACGACTAGGATCAGAGCAGCGATATCAGCAAATGGCGCCAGCCAGTCGATGCGCTTGAAGATCTCTGCCAAAGGCTGCGAAAGCGTTGCACCACCGATACCGCCAGCCATGGTGTCGATCATATTGATCATCACTTGAAGGGCAGAGAGATACTGCTGATCAGGGTCTTGCAACAGCTCCATGGCAACAGAAGCCCCTTTTTGCCCGTCCTCAGCCCGAGCCACCAGGCGGGTCTTCTTCGAGGAGACCATGGCAATTTCATACATTTTAAATATGGCATTAACCAGAATTAGAATCAGAATAAGAAATATATTAAGATAAACAGGCATTATAGATATCTTTCTGCCGCAATCGGGCTTGATGCCGTAATTCTACCAAAGGTTGCACTCGAAC
>CAYUGV010000019.1:0-5936 GCA_964444335.1 uncultured Anaerolineaceae bacterium
TAAATTGTAATGCAAAGCGGGAAAATACCCGATCGGTGGGTTGGCTTGTAAGCACCTTCCAAATTCCCATACTCCTGAACGCCAACCTACCCAACGTATCCGATACTCGCAACATCGACGGATTACCTAAAGGCGGCAAATACCGCTCCACCGCCCTTGGTTATCTCACTGTACCCCCTCCATAACTTGCCGATTTACGGTGGGCAAGGTATAGTTACCAATCATCTGAGAACGCATATCGGAGACACATTTATGTCCGTTGAAAGCCTTTCATCAACTGTCAAAACCCGCAACGACCGCTGGCTCGACAAAGCCGTTTTTCCCTGGTGGCCTAACTTTACCGTCGAGCAACTGCTGATCGCGCTGATCATTCTCCTGACGCTCGTGACGCGCTTCTATAACCTCGGCGCCCGCACCATGGCGCACGACGAGATCAACCATGTTGTCCCAGCGTACACCATCGAAAATTACGTTTACGATCCTGTCACACACGGACCTTTCCAGTTCCACGCCCTGGCGCTGTCGTACTTTCTTTTTGGTGACTCGGATTTCTCCGCCCGCGTACCTGCAGCCTTGTTCGGCATCGGGGTGGTGATCTTCACCCTCTTTGCCTGGCGCCGCTACCTGGGTCGGGTGGGTGCTCTTTGCGCCGCAGCGCTGTTCATGATCTCGCCTTATATCCTCTTCTACAGCCGCTACACGCGCAACGAGATCTTCATCGTCTTCTGGGGGCTCGTTATGCTTTGGCTCTTCCTGCGTTACAAGGAAGACGGGCAGTCGAAATGGCTTTTGTGGCTGACCTTTATCACCGCCATGCATTATGCCGACAAGGCCACTTCCTACATTTTTACTGCTGAAGCTTCGATCTTCCTGGCATTGTTGTTCATTTTCGAATCTTTTCGCGCTAAATGGAAGTCTGACACGGTAAAAAGTCGCTTCCAGATCGCTGTCGCGCTCACGCTGGCATTGATCGTTGTGACCCTCGGGGTGTATATTCTCGGCAAGACCCCCGCCCCGATCCAGACAAGCGTCGTGCCGCAGGAGGGAACCCCCGGGATAACCCACCTGATCAACTCCAAGTTGCCGCTGCTGGCATCCGCCGGCTTGACGGGTATCTCGGCGATTGCGGCGATCGTTTTGCTGGTCCAGGGTCTCGGCTGGCAGCAAATTCGTTCCTCCCGCACCTTTGACCTGATCGTTCTGCCCCTGATCCTGATCCTGCCGCTGCTGGTGGCCCTGCCCCTGAGACTCCTCGGCTTCGACGCAACTGACTACACCCAGGCGGGCATTATCCGTTCCGGGATCGTCTTCACCCTTCTGATATCTGTATCGCTCATTCTGGGAATGCTCTGGAACCGAAAAACCTTCTTGCGCAGCGCCGCCATTTTCTGGGGGATTTTCATCGTCTTTTACACCACTTTCTTCAGCCATGGAGAAGGCTTTTTCAAGGGCATCGTCGGCGCGCTCGGCTACTGGATGCAGCAGCAAGCCGTCGAACGCGGCACACAGCCGCTCTACTACTACGCCTTGGTTCAGATTCCCATGTACGAGTACCTGCCCGCCCTGGGGTCGATTTTCGCGCTGATTATCGGTTTCGTTCGCAACCTTTTCTCAGCTAAAGTGGATGAACCCTTCACTCAGGTGGATTCGATCCCTGCAGAATCTGAGGACGTTCCGGTAACGAAGAGTGGGATTGAACAAAACCTGAACCTGGACGAGGGAATAGCTTTTGAAGCTCCTCCTCAAGCCCTCATTGCTCTAGAGGGATCGCAACCTGAAACTGACCTGCCTATCCATGAAGTAAAACCCGAAGAGCCTGCCCTGCTAACTGGAATCAGGCGATTTTTCACTGACCCGCCTGTCGACTCAAGCCGTGCGGAAAAACTGCCAACCCTCGCCCTGTTGCTTTTCTGGTCCGGTATGAGCTTACTGGCGTTTTCATTCGCCGGCGAACGCATGCCCTGGCTGACCACGCACATCACCATGCCAATGATCCTGACCACAGGCTGGGCTCTAGGCTACCTGATCGAGAAGATCAACTGGCAGGAAGTACGCGAGAAGCGCGGCTGGCTGGTGTTGCTATTGAGCGTTGTTTTCCTTGTTGCCTTTGGCAACTTACTCGGCAGCCTGCTGGGCAAGGAACCACCCTTCCAGGGGAAAGAGATCCTGCAACTCCAGGCAACCAGCGAATTCCTGCTTGCCCTGGTTGGAACGCTGGGCGCTGGCGCTGGATTATTCGCGTTGCTCAAAAACTGGGGTGGGGCTAATTTCTGGAAAGCCGCTCTCTTAGCATTCTTCAGCCTGCTCAGCCTGCAAACAGCCCGCACTGCCTATCGCGCCGCCTACATCAATTATGACAACGCCATGGAACTCCTGGTCTACGCGCATTCCACGCGCGACATGAAAGACACCGTGGAGCAGATTGAAACTATCTCAAAACGGCTCTATGGAGACAAGACCATCAAGGTCGCCTATGATAACGACGTGCGCTACCCCTATTGGTGGTACATGCGCGACTACCCAAACAAGGTCGATTTTGACACCAACGTCACAAAATCTCTGCAAGACTCTCCCATCATCGTGGTTGGCGCTTCGAATTTTTCAAAGATCGAACCGGTGGTACGCGATGGATACTACCGCTATGACTACAAGCGCATGTGGTGGCCAAACGAATCACTGTATCGCGATTGGAGTATCAGTAGCGTACTGCGGGACTGGAAAGACCCAGCCAAACGCTCTGCCATTTGGCAGCTCTGGTTCAACCGCGACTATTCAGAGTACGCTGTCGCTTTCAACAACCCCTCGCTGACCCTCGCCACGTGGTCGCCCAGTGACACTGCGCGTATGTACATCAAGAAAGATATCGCGGCGATGATCTGGGAATTTGGTGTCAGCCCTGAGCCGGAAGCGCCGCGCGTGGACCCCTACTCCGGTAACACCGTCAGCCTTGAGCCTCTGAGCGTGATCAACAATGCGGGCGGTACCACCTTCAATGCCCCTCGCGATATCGCAATCGCCGCGGATGGCAGCCTGTTTGTGGCAGACTCGCGCAATCACCGCATCGTCCACCTCGACGCTCAGGGCTTATTCCTGAATGCCTTTGGCGGTTATGGCAACGTGATGGATGGAGAAATTCCCGGAGGGTTGATGAACGAACCCTGGGGTGTCGCAGTCGGACCTGACGGGAACGTCTACGTGGCTGACACTTGGAATCACCGCATCCAGGTCTTCACACCTAATGGGCAGTTCCTGCGGATGTGGAGCGTGTTCGAAGTCAATGGCCTGCCGGACGGCTTCTGGGGTCCGCGTGGGATTGCCGTTGACCAAACCGGGCGCGTGTTTGTGACCGACACTGGCAAACAACGCGTGGTCGTGTTCGATTCGAATGGCACTTACCTGACCCAATTTGGCAGTGTGGGGCTTGAACCCGGCAACCTGGACGAACCGGTCGGAATTGAGATCAGTCCGAGCGGGGAAATCTACATCGCCGATACCTGGAACTACCGCGTGCAGGTCTTTGAACCGGACCCAAGTGGGCTGCAATTCCGCTCTGCTAGACTGTGGGAAGTGGACGCCTGGAGCTCAGACTCCCTGGACAACAAACCCTTCCTGGCGCTCGATAAAGACGGCAATGTGTACATTACGGATCCTGACCGCGGACGGATTATTGGATTCGACAGCCAAGGGACATTCAAGGTCCTGTGGGGTGGATTTGATAACAGCTACCTGATGGGAGTTATCAGCGGCATCGCCACAACTTCTGACGGCAAGGTTTGGGTGTCTGATTCCACCAGTAACTCCCTGCTGCTCTTCCAACCGCCTGAGTAATATCCAATTAGCTTGAGGTTCTATAAAAATAGCCCTTCACAGGGCTATTTTTTTATGCTTGCATGGCTTGGTAGAGCTCCAGGTGCGCGTGGCGCAGAATATTCGGGTCCATCTTCTCGACCTTGCGGTCGTACGTCAGGTAGCCATTGATCTCGGTCTCAATGTCCGTTGTTTGGGTATAGATCGCCACGGAAAGCCCCAACGGGATGAGGGGTTTCACCTGCTGCTCTAGCAGGCGCAGGTAGGCGTTGGTCAACGAAGCAGGGTCCTGATAATGACCGTAACCAAAGCGTTTCTTCTCGGTGTAGACATGCCCGTCCACCTGCATGGTGTAACCGCCAAACTCGGTCACTGCCAAAATGCGCTCATCCGGTTGTGAAGCGCTCAGGGCTTTCACGTATACATGCCGGCTCTGAAAATCCCCTCCTCCCTGGTCGAACCAACCAGAGGCATGATCCACCAGGCGGGTCGGGTCGTAACCCTTGACCCAATAGGCAGTCTGGATGGCATGGAATTGACCCCAGCTTTCATTGAATGGCACCCACACGGCAATGCAAGGGAAGTGGTACAGGCTGTCAATCAGTTCTTTCAGTTCCTGGCGATATTCCTCGCGGTTTTCGGGCTCTTCCCTGCCAAAACGGTGCAGGCGGCGGATGTCGGAGCGGTGAATACCCGAAGTAAAGGTAAAGGCGACCACGGCGTCCTTGGTGGTGCGCCCACCGTTGGGCATGTCCTGCCAGACGATCATGCCGAGGCGGTCGCAGGCGTAATACCAGCGCGCCGGCTCGACCTTGACGTGCTTGCGGATCATATTGCAGCCAATCTTTTTGGCATACGCGATGTCGAAAAGCATGGCTTCCTCAGAAGGCGCGGTATAGAGCCCCTCGGGGAAGTAGCCTTGGTCCAGGGGACCGAACTGAAAGATCGGTTCATCATTGAGCGTGAAGCGCCAGAAGCCTTTTTCGTCGCGCATCTTGCCATATTTTCGCATGCCAAAGTAGCTTCCCACCTCATCGACTACCACTCCGTCAACTTTCAGTCGTAGAGTCAGGTCGTAAAGATAAGGGTGATCGGGGTGCCATTTTTTAGGGTCGGGGATGTTCAGCAGCAACTGGCTGGAGCTAGTAATGCTTTCGTGAGCCACTTCCTGCCCTTCAAACGAGGCGATCGCTTCCAACTCAACTTGGGTTGGATCCATCCCTTCAGATAAAGAAACTTCAACCAACAGGTTGCTTGCGTCAAGGTTGGGGGTCAGTTTCAGGTTGCGGATGTGCTGTTTTGGCAGAACTTCCAACCAAACTGTCTGCCAGATGCCCGAAATAGAGGTATACCAGATGCCGCCAGGTTCAAGGCGCTGTTTGCCCTTTTGGTGCATCTCGGCTTCGGTCGCATCAACGCAAGCCAAAACCAACTCATTTTCTCCCTCAACCAGGCAGCGTGTGATATCGAAACTGAAGGGTAGATAGCCACCCCAATGCTCGCCAACTTCCTGGCCGTTGATCCATACCTCGCAGGAGAAGTCCACCGCGCCAAAGTGCAGATGCACCACTTCATCCTCATTGTGGCTAACAAAAAAGGTTCGGCGGTACCAGAGCTTTTCATCCGGCTGGAGCACGTGTTCCACCCCCGAAAGCCTGGATTCGGGTGCGTAAGGCACCAGGATCTTTTCCTCAAACGATGCAGGCTGAGGAGCATCCAAATTCTGAATGGCGCAATCCCACCAGCCGTTGAGGTTCTGCCAGTTTCCGCGGACCAACTGCGGGCGTGGGTATTCGGGCAAAGGGATCGGCTGATCGACCTTCCAGGGCGTAGTCAGGTTGTGGTGGACCAATTCAGGCATCTTGTTCCTCAGTTACATACACCATTTTATCAAAAGGTAAAAATGCCAGGGGAATGAGCGCTAACAGACCCAGGCAAGCGCCCACTTGGAAAATCAGGGGCACCGGGATGAAGCCGGCTTGCCCATTCAGCACAGTTGGGATACCAAAGCTCCGGATGAGCGCCGAACCGATGCCCGGCCCGATCAACATGGGTAACAGAACCAAAAAGATCATGCGGATTCCCAGGAATCTTCCACGACTCTCTTCCGGCAACAAATCCTTCAACCA
>CAYUGV010000019.1:6036-16851 GCA_964444335.1 uncultured Anaerolineaceae bacterium
TGCGGATTCCCAGGAATCTTCCACGACTCTCTTCCGGCAACAAATCCTTCAACCATGACATGGCTGCAATCGAAGCGGACATATTGAACATCTGCCATGCCAACCCAGCCAGGGCAAGCAGCAGGATGCTGCGGACAAATGAAAAAGCGAAACAGCCGAGGCAGGTGAGCACGACCGAGAGCGCCATCATTAAGCGCTTGCTGATCTTATCAGCCAGGATTCCAAGTGGAATGGCAGCAATCGCGCTTCCGATGATCACCGCGCCGCCAACGATGGCATATTCCGTCTTGCTGACGCCGATAAAGTTGTTGATGTAGATGATCATGTACGGGAAAGCCACCTGAAAGCCGATTCCCAACAGCATGGCAGAAATGAGGAGGACAAACAGCTTTGAATTCTCACGCAAAGTCTGTACTCGGAAAAGGTCCCGGATCTCCCGCCATATTCCTTTTTCACTGCGCGGCAGATGGTTGCTGGGTTGATCCGGCAAAGCCCCACCAGCCAGCAAACCCACCACCATCACAATTCCGCCAAGCACATAGAAAAAGGTGAAGTAACCAACCGTGTCGATCAACGCGCCTGCCGCCACGATGGCGACCAATTGAGCGATAAACAGGCTAAGGCTGAGCACGCCTTCCACCCTGCCTCGCTGGTCTGCCGGGGCAACATCCGCCGTCCAGGCGTTGAAAGCGGCATCATTTGCGGTGGAACCAAAGAAAGTCATCAGGCAGTCCATCAAAACTACCATCATGATTGCCAGGGAGATGTTCTTGATCAGGGCAGTCGTCGGGAAGAGCGCCGTCATCACACCCCACAGGATGTACCCAACCAGGATATAGGGTTTCCGCCTGCCCCACTTCGCGCGCGTGCGGTCACTCAGGGTGCCAATGAAAATGGTAGTGATAGTGGCAACGATCGCGCTGGCAGCCACCATCCAGGAAACAGGTCTGGGGTCTGGTGTGATGGTATCGAACACGAAGGTATTGAACCAGGTGTTCTCCACTGCCCAGGCAATCTGCCCGGTGATCGCCAGGGCGATCATGACTGCCCAGGTTCGTGTGGATATTTTGGATGTAGTTGTGGAGTTAGTAATCAAGAGATTGTCCTCAGAAACGTGGTGTCCTAATTCTAAGGTACTCTGGCGTTTTCTGGGTCAAATGTCAGCCTTTTTCTCGGAGCTGCCACCGGATTCGATTACTATAGATAATATATTGAATTATGTCTCAACTGCTTCAAAGACTGTTATTATGGAGCATTTAAATTCATACAAGTTATTGAAACGGAGCACTATGTCAACCATCATCGTAGATAAAATTGCCAAGAGTTTCGGCTCTACCCAGGCAGTCAAAGATGTTTCTTTCGAAGTTCACCCTGGAGAGATCTTTGGCTTGCTTGGTCCAAATGGATCCGGTAAAACCACGTCCATTCGCGTCATTTTGGATATCTATCAAGCTGATTCTGGCACAGTGACCATCCTCGGCGGTCCCATGACCAATGAAAAACTCAACTATATTGGTTACATCCCTGAGGAACGGGGACTCTACCAGGATGTGCCGCTTGATCGCTGCCTGACTTACCTTGCTACGCTCAAAGGCATGACGGAAGACCAGATAAAAGATCGCCTCCCCAAATATCTCGCCAAGTTCGACCTGACCGAACATGCCAAAAAGAAAGCCAAAGAGCTTAGTAAGGGTATGCAGCAAAAAGGTCAACTGATTGCCGCCCTGCTTCATGACCCTGAGATCATCATCATTGATGAACCTTTTTCAGCTCTTGACCCGGTCAACACGCAGCTGGTCAAAGATCTGCTGATCGAACAGCGCAACGCTGGTAAAACCATCGTGATGTGCACTCACCAAATGAACCAGGTCGAGCAGTTGTGCGACCGCCTGGTGCTCATCGATCACGGCCAGGTGCTCCTGCAAGGCGAGCTCTCAGAGATCCGCGACCGCTTCCGCACTAATGAAGTGATCATCGAAGCCCTCAATCCTCTGCCAGAGCATATCAACGGCGTTTCGAAGATCGAGAGACTCAATGATGCCCACCGCCTTACCCCACAAGCAGGCATCTCAGCCCATGATCTGCTGAACGAATTGGTCTCGCAGGGAATCGAACTCAATTCCTTTGAAGTGGCTGTGCCAACCCTGGATGAAATTTTCATACGGGTGGTTAAGGAAGGTAACGGTCACAATGAATAAAACTATGAGCATTGCCAGGTACGAATACCTGCACCATGTCGGCAGGAAGCGCTTTTGGATTGCATTAATTGGCGTGCCGCTTGGTTTTGTTCTACTTTTAGGACTCTCGACACTCCTTTCACGCCTATCTTTTGATACTCGCCCGGTTGGATTAGTGGATCATGCAGCACTGATCCAGGTTGAGCCAGACAATTCAAAGGAATCGACATTTTTTGAGCCCCAAATTTATCTCCAGGTTTTTCCCGATGAAAGCGCTGCCCGCGTTGCAATTGAGACAAATAAGATACAAGGTTTTGCCGTACTGCCTGAGGATTACTTATCGCGTTTTCAAATAGTTTATTGGGCAAACAAGCAACCCCTCAGCGATGTTCAATCGGTGATCACTGATTTCGTTAGCAAGAACCTGATGGTTTCCGAAAACATAGATCCAGCGGTAGTCTCACGTATCAATGAAGGCAGTCAGATCAGCCTGCAATCATTGGACGGCAGCCAGGTCTACGACGGATCCAACACTGATCGGATCGCTGTGCCAATATTGGTTGGTGTTCTCAACTTCATCCTGGTAATGACTTGTGGTGGCTACCTGCTTCAGGCATTGGTAGAGGAGAAAGAAAACCGCACGCTTGAGATTTTGCTCACTTCTGTCCCCCCAAAGGAAATCATGACAGGCAAAATCATTGGTAATCTGAGCATCGGCTTCACCGAAATTGGCGCCTGGATCCTACTGCTCGCTATCGCGGGGTTTATCTTCCGCAACAAGTTGGAATTCTTGATGGGTCTGGATATCTCATTCTCTTATGTGGCTATCAGCGTCGCTTTGACGATCTTTTCGTTCATCTTTGCTGCTGCCCTGATGGTGACCATTGGTGCTATGATGACCAGTGCATCAGAGGCGCAGGGAGTGAGCGGAATGATGGTGATACCCATGATGTTGCCTGTCTATTTATTCGGAACCTTTATGAACAACCCTAACGGAATTTTCCCAAGGGTTTTGAGCTTTTTCCCTCTCAGTTCACCTTTAGCAATCGCGCTTCGCATGGCAGTCGGCACAGTATCGCGAACGGAAATCTTGCTAGCATTTGTGGTGATTGTCTTAATGACTTTGCTAATGGTCTGGTTTGCTGCATCTGCGATCAAACGCGGCATGCTCCACTTTACCCCTCGTCTCTTGCTCCGAAGGAAATTCAACAAGGAGACACCTAATGCGTAACATTTTCATGGTTTGTAAATTCGAATTTCTGACGGTTCTACGACGCCGGGCATTTATCCTTAGCTTGATCCTGGTACCCCTCATCCCCGCGTTACTTTTAGGCGCGATGAAACTATTCAACCAGGGTGAATCCCCGTCCATCCAGGAAATGATCATGCAGGAAGTTGGAAGCCCCCTGCCGATTGGAGTAGTGGACCTGGGTAATGTGATCAAAGATTATCCTGATTGGCTCACACAAGGCAGATTCGTACCGGTAGCCTCAGAGGACGAAGCACGTTCAAAAACCGCCGATGGTGAGTTACAGGGTTTCTACGTGATTGAACCCGACTATCTTGAAAGCGGCGAAATGCGGTTCATCAAACCTCAGGTTGGCATGCTTACTGAGCTACTACAGAAGAATGCACTCCAGGATTTGATCAACTACAACCTGCTTGGTGCAAACCAGGATCGCTTCTTGCGGTATATGAACCCCGCCTCTTTCACTTATGAATACTTCAATCCGGAAACTGCTGACACCCGTGACCAATCCAGTGGTGCCACCTATTGGGTTCCTTACGCCGTCACCATGTTCTTCTATATGTTTATTGTGATAAGTTCTGGCCTGATGTTTAACGCTGTCACTAAGGATAAAGAGAATAAAACGATCGAAATGCTGCTTTCTTCGGCAAATCCTTTGGATTTGTTCATCGGGAAGATGTTGGCATTTGGCTCATTAAGCCTGCTACAGATATGTGTTTGGCTGGGAACATTGGTGCTGCTCTTTAACCGGAATGACTCAATTCTGTCTTTCGTCAGTAATTTCAGCATACCAGGAAGTGTAATCGTGGCTGGCGTGCCATTTTTTATTTGCGGCTTTTTACTATATGGCAGTATGATAGCGGGGATTGGCGCTATGGCACCAAACCTGCGGGAGGGCAACCAGTTCGTTTCAATATTAATGATCCCACTGATCTTTTCAGTCATGTCAATGAGTCAATTGATCATGTCGCCTTTTTCAATCTTCACTACATTCATGACAATATTCCCCTTCACGTCTCCGGTGGTGATGCTCACCCGCCTGGCAGTTGGTCCGGTTCCCTTTTGGCAACTTGCCGCTTGTTTGGTTGTGCTTATTAGTACGATCATTATCGTCATACGAGGTGTCACCAATCTCTTTAGCTCTCAGTACCTGCTCAGCGGACAGAAGTTCAATTTTGGACTTTTCTTACGCACGGTGTTCATCGGTCACCGCCGGGCTTGATCTGCTTACACCAAAACAGCAGACCGATTGGTCTGCTGTTTTTTTGGCATTATACTTGTAACAAATCTCATTAACGGTGTTCATATGAACGCACACAGATCTTTATTGTTCACTTTACTGATGGTGTTGCTCATGAGCGCTTGTCAGCCGCAAGCCAACATTGCCACACCCACAGATGTTCTCAATCCCGTTCGCACCGACGCCGCCCGAACTGTGGAAGCACTTAGCACCCAAATTGTCGCGACTGATCAGGCAGCCCGAACGCAAACAGCAACTGCTTTTGTGCCTTCGCCAGTGCCGCCAACCCCGGTGCCAACTCCCGCTCCGACCCTCAGCCTGCCGACCGACCCGCCTGTTCCCACTGCTGCCTTGTTGCCCACGCCTACGCGGTCCTCAAGCTGCGACCAGGCCGCTTTTCTTGATGAAACCATCCCTGACGGCAGCCAATTCCCGCCCGGAACTGGTTTCACCAAGACCTGGACCTTACGTAACACCGGCTCTTGCACCTGGAATGCAGATTACGATGTGGTTTTCACCAGCGGCAATCGCATGAACGCGCCCGAAGTTGTTCCGCTCTCCAAGGAATCAGTTCCCCCAGGCGGTAGTGTGATCATCTCTGTCTCGTTCACAACTCCAAAAGATGGAGGCAGTTACCGGGCGGATTTTAAGCTGCGTAATGCAGAGGGCGTTCTCTTCAGCTTCAAAGATCCCTCCCAGACCTTCTGGGTGGAGATCCAGGTCATGACTGGCAAGATCGACCTGGTTGCCATGGCTTGCAGCATTCGTTGGACCAGTGCTGCGGGTGAGCTCCCCTGCCCTGGTCTGCCATCAGACTCGCGTGGTTTCGCCTACACCGACTTCGCGCCGTTACTCGAAAATGGAACCCGGGATGATGAAGCCGCCATTTGGCTCGGAGTGCAGCAGATTCAAGATGGGTATCTCAGGGGCACCTTGCCCCTCATGGTAATACCCGAAAACGCAAAATTCAGCACAATTTTAGGCTGCGAATCCGACCAAAAATCCTGCGACATAACTTTCCGACTCAGTTACCAGGAAGGCGATAAACCGCTGGTTGAGATAGCCCATTGGCACAAAGTTTGGGATCGTACACTGCTAAGCATCGATCAGGATCTTTCGACAATTTCCGGGAAAAGCGTTCGCATCATCCTGCAAATTGAAGCAAATGGCTCTTACGAGGACGACATTGTCCATCTGCTTGCCCCCATGATCGCGCCCTGAGCCAGTTGGCTAAACTTGACAAAACGGGCATTCACCTTGACAATTATTCATCAACACAACCCAGTCTGATGCAGACCTGGAGGAATAATGACACGAATTAAACTAACGAAACTATTACTGGGGCTCAGCGTGGCGGTTCTTTCCCTCAGCGCTTGCGGACCGCGCGTCAGCACTCCCAGTCCGGACCAAATGAGAACTTATGTCGCCGAAACGATCGCCGCTCAACTGACTCGGACTGAAATCGCGCGTCCCAGTGAAACCCCCACACCCACGTTTGCTCCAACCGCTACCATGGCACCAGTCACTGCCACGGTGGCAGTTCCCACCGCCGCGGTCGGATTGCCTACCAGCACCGTTGCCGGACCAGCCACAGCCACCCCACCCCCTCCGCAGACAGGCGTGGATGCAGGCGTATGGACTTACAGCAATCCAGTGGACGGTTCAAACATCAAAGCTGGCGGAAAATTCACCGTGGTCGTCACCCTGATGAACACCGGTACCACCACCTGGAATACCAGCTACTACATCATGCACTCTGGCGGACCTGCAATGGGCGCTCCGACTGAAATCAAAATGCCCTATGAAGTGCCCCCGAACATGAGCGTGCAGATCACGATCGAGTTCACGGCTCCCACAGAACTTGGAAAGGTCAAAAGCGACTGGATGATCGTGAATCCCAGCGATGTTGGCTTCGCCGTCTTCTGGTTCGAATATAATATCGTCTAAAGCAGGCAGCATGTCCCTTGAAGAAATGATCAAAGCCGAGGCATTAAGTCTCGGCTTTGCGTTATGCGGTTTCAGCAGCGCGGAAACTCCACCCCATTATGAAACATATCTGGCATGGATCGAAGCTGGGCATCACGCCGGGATGGAATATATGTCCCGTCCTAACGCCATCGAAGCGCGTTATGACCCTGCTAAACTGCTGCCGGAATGCCGCAGCGTGATCAGTCTTGCTGTGCCCTATCCCATGCCAGCGAGCGTGAACCACCTTCAGGCAAATCAAGGGCGGATTGCCGCGTATGCCGTCCTACCCGACTATCACCAGGTTCTGAAAGATCGCTCGGAACTGCTTGCCCAAAAGATTGCCCAACTTAGCCCCCAACCTATGAAGCACCTGGTATGCGTCGATACCGCCCCAATTCTCGAAAAAGACTATGCGCAGCAGTCTGGATTGGGCTGGATTGCCCGGAATTCCTGCCTGATCTCGCAGGATCACGGATCCTGGTTGTTCCTGTGTGAGATTTTGATAGACGTGCCTCTAAAACCGGACAAACCGCTGACCAAAACCGACTGTGCCGATTGCCATCGCTGCCAGATGGCTTGCCCCACCAAGGCGATCCTCCCTAACCGCACCATAGATGCCCGCCGCTGCCTTTCCTACCTCACAATCGAGCACCGCGGACCCATCCCTCCCGCCTTTCGCCCGCTGATGGGGCAGCGCATCTTCGGCTGTGACACCTGCCAGACCATCTGCCCGTCCAACCAAAAAGCAAAATCCGTGCCCACCCTTCTCGATCATGACCAGCTTCTTGACCCGCATCCGGACCTGATCGAATCGTTCTTGCTCACGGAAACGGAGTTCAAATCCCGCTACGCCAACACACCGGTCCTGCGGGCAAAATACCAGGGCTTCCGCCGCAATGTCGCGATCGCGCTGGGCAATGCCCGCCTGGAAGCAGCCCGAGCTGCGCTTTTGGACTGCGTTGCCAACGAGCCGGATGAAGTGGTACGTGAAGCGGCACAGTGGGCACTCACCCAGTACTGAAACACCAGTTCTGAATTTTGCTATCAGGTTATAATTACGATTAATCATGATGAAACAAGAACCTATTCCTTTTGATTCTCAAACGATTCGCTCGGATTTCGAAATAAATGAGAGAATTTCAGTCTACTCTGGTGACGCAATTGAATTCCTCAAGTCGATACCTGATGAGACATTTCAATTGATAATTACGTCACCGCCTTACAATATCGGTAAGGAATATGAAAAGAAAGTAGATCTACAGGAATATATTAATCAACAAACAATAATTATTAACGAATGTGTTCGCACCTTACGTGCAACAGGTAGCATTTGTTGGCAAACAGGTAACTTTGTTGAAAATGGCTCCATTATTCCTTTAGATATAATGATCTATCCAATATTTGAAAAACTTGGTCTGAAACTTCGGAATCGAATTATTTGGCACTTTGAGCATGGGCTACACAGCACTAAACGACTCTCAGGTCGGTATGAAACCGTCCTGTGGTTTTCAAAAACTGACAACTATGTATTTAATTTAGATCCAATTCGTATCCCTCAAAAGTATCCTAATAAGAAACATTTTAAAGGCCCGAATATTGGCAAACTTAGCGGAAACCCATTAGGAAAAAACCCTGGAGATGTATGGAATATTCCAAATGTTAAGAATAATCACATTGAAAAATTAGATCACCCTTGTCAGTTTCCAGTTGAATTAATCGAAAGATTTGTCCTTTCGCTGACCAATGAAGGTGACTGGGTCTTTGATCCATACTTAGGCACTGGCACAACAATCGTAGCTGCTCTCAGGCATCAAAGAAAAGGGGCTGGCAGTGAAATAATGCAGAAGTATGTGGATATTTCAATAGATCGGATTCAAAAAGAACTTGCTGGCGTACTTAAGACTAGGCCCATGAATAAACCAATTTATATTCCACCATCAGAAAACAATTAGGAGACTCTTTTGTATGAATCTTATTGAAACCTATTCTCACTTAAACGGGTTGGAGTACCTTCTAGTTCATAAACCAGAACTCTGGAATGAAATCCTGGAAGTTATAGGGAGGGTAGATGCAAATAGATTGCGAACAAAAATCTCAAAAGAAATCACGATGGTTGGTAAGGCTCTTTACAGTCCCAAAGACATAAATTTCGCTTTTAAAAAGTATTTAAGCGATTGTGGATGGCAGGAGAGCAGGGTAAGCTATTGGGTGACTAGAAGTGAAAAGCTTATTAGAAGAACATTGCAGATGTCGCCCGCAGAACAAAAAGCAGAAATCGAAGCCGAAGGTGAAGAAGCCATCAGGAGCTATAACCAAACAGATTTTGTGAAAGACCGTGTAGCGATAGAAGTCCAATTTGGGAAATATTCCTTTGTCGCATATGATCTCTTCGTAAAGCATCTCGCTTTTTACATCGGTGATCACATCGACGTCGGAATCGAAATTCTTCCCATGAAATCAATGCAAAAAGACATGAGTTCCGGACCTTCATATTATGAAGGTGAGCTATATAATGTCATAAGACAAGGTCGGGGAGTTCCTGCAGTTCCTCTGGTAATATTAGGAATTGCTCCTTAGCGGGGAAGTAAGGTTAGAGCCATAGCTTGATACAACTAGTGTCAAGACATAATTGCTTGTAGTGCGGAAGCATGTGCCTACACCGCCTTAACTTACCCCTTTGTGGCATAATTAATCAAAATCTGAATTATTAGGAGAGCTTATGCAAACTTTGCATGTTGTTTCTCATACCCACTGGGATCGCGAATGGTATAAAACCTTCCAGCAATTCCGCCTGCAGCTCGTCCACCTTGTGGATAATCTTTTGATCATCCTTGACAATGATCCGGATTATCGGTTTTTCATGCTTGACGGTCAGACAATCGTGCTCGAGGACTACCTGCAGGTTCGCATGGCAAATTTGCCTCGATTGCAGAAATACATCCAGGAGCAGCGCATCTTGATTGGACCGTGGTATATCCTGCCTGACGAATTCCTGGTATCTCCGGAAGCTCTCGTGCGAAACCTGTTGATCGGAAAGGATATCTGCCAGCTTTTTGGACAACGCATGATGGTGGGCTACATCCCCGACCCCTTCGGGCATCTTTCCCAATTACCTCAGATCCTCAACGGCTTTCACATGGACACCACCTGCCTGTGGCGCGGTGTGCCGGATGGTTCCCCCACCCTCTTCACCTGGCAGTCACCCGATGGATCCAGTGTGCTCTTAGCACATCTCTACGATGGTTATGGCAATGGGGCTGATTGGCCGGCTTCTGACCTTGACCAATCCGTCTACAGCCTGAATGCCAAAGCGGATAGACTGCAGCCTTATAACCCGACGTCGCATTACCTGATCATGCGCGGAAGCGATCACCTTGAACCCCGACCCGAACTACCCGAACATATTCGCTATTTCAACCAGCACAACCAGGCCGATAGAAATGCAATCCACTCCACGCTGCCAGCTTACCTGGCTGCCGTGACCAATGAAATATCGGAACAGAACATCTTCCTTCAGACCGTGCAGGGGGAGCTGCGCGACCCTCACAAAGCCCACATCCTGCCGGCAGTCCTTTCCGCCCGGATGTGGATCAAGCAACGCAACTATTACGCGCAGAACCTGCTTGAAAGATGGGTGGAACCATTTTCCACCTGGGCAGAGCTTCAAACGCGCGGCGAAGAAGCCTTAACGCCCCCGACGCGGCATCAAAATACCAGTCGTATAGCCGACCCGGGCTCGATCGTGCATCAAGCCTGGAAGCTGCTTATCAGCAACCACCCGCACGATTCCATTTGCGGCTGCTCGATCGACGCCACCCATAACGACATGGTCAGCCGCTTCGACCAGGTTGACCAGATCGGAGAAGAGCTCACCAACCAATCGCTGGACACGCTGAGTCTGGAAATAAACACCTTACGCAATGGCGAACACGGTGAGTACGCTGCTTTGACTGTCTTCAATGCTTCGCCTTACCCTCGCACCGCAATCGTAAACACCTCAATTGACCTCCCGCATGAGGTCAGAGCCCTGCGGGTGATCGATTCTGAAGGTAAACACGTTGCTGTGGACTGCCTGTATGGCGAGCGTGAGTTTGTTGAATCAAACATTTATCCTGTCAGGGAACTGATGGGGCTTCTCCAGGGCGCGTCCGAATCCGGGCATGGCGGCAAGGCTTTGGTTT
>CAYUGV010000020.1:0-16480 GCA_964444335.1 uncultured Anaerolineaceae bacterium
AGTCGCCGGTTTACCCGGTAAATTTATGGGCGAGGGTAACCTGAAAGATGGTGAGAGGCGCCCGGAGGAAAAATGTCTAAACAAGAAGAAATCATTATCAAAGCTGAAAAGCGCACTGTCAAGGGAAAGCAAGTCTCCCAGCTGCGCCGCGCCGGCATCCTGCCCGGCGTAATTTACGGACATAGGGTCGAGACCCAGGCTATCCAGATGGATCGCCACACGGTTTCACTCCAGATGGCCAACATCACCCCCACCACCCTGGTCACAATCGATGTCGCTGGGGACAAGGTCAAAACTTTTGTGCGCGATCGCCAACGCGATGTGCTGCACGGTAATCTGACCCACCTGGATTTTCTGGCTGTCTCGATGACCGAGAAAATGCGCGCCGCAGTCGAACTTGAACTCACCGGTGAAGCACCTGTACTCGAGAACCCGATCTATCTGCTCAACCACAGCCTGAATGAGATCGAAATCGAGTGTTTCCCCCAGGACATGCCCGAGCGTGTTTTGGTGGACGTCAGTGGGATCAAAACCCCCGAAGATACCATCACCATCGCCGACCTCAACCTGGGCGAGAATGTCACCATCCTCACTGACCACGCCGAAGTGATCGTCTCAGTCGGTTACAACGCTGCTGAAGAAGTCGAGGCCCCCGCTGTTGAAGCTGTCGCCGGTGAACCTGCGGTAGTGGAAAAAGGCAAGAAGCCCGAAGAAGCTGAATAGTCAGCAAGTTCTCAAGATCAAAAACGACCGCATAACATACAGCGGTCGTTTTGATTTATTCCCAAATTCCAAGTTATGAATTCATTAGTTCTGTAACAATCTCAGGAATTCCTGGGTTATTTGCGCGGTAGCGCCCCAAATGATCTCTCCATCGTATTCGTTGTAGTAAGGGATGTTGAAGGTTTGCCCTTCAAACTGGCGGGGTTTCGACTGGTAGTTATCAGGATCTGCAAGCCAATCGATTGGGACCGTAAAAGCGCGCGCCACTTCCCTTGTGTTTACGTTTAGTTCCTGCGGCCAGGTGACCACGCCGACTACCGGTGTGACCTGGAAATAGGAGACCATATCGAAGCACGCCATCTTGCCGAGCACGATCACAGACTCCGGATTAATCCCGATTTCCTCCAAGGCTTCACGGAGCGCAGTCTGCTCAAGATCGCCATCCTGTTCTTCCCAGGCGCCGCCCGGAAACGAAACCTGTCCGCTGTGATCTTCCAACTCCAACGCGCGTCGGGTAAAAAGCAGGTGCCACTGCCCATTTTCGCACACTAAGGGGACGAGTACCGCCGCAGGGTGCAGACGCGTCGGGTCAAGATGCAGCCAACCACTGTCCCGCAGGGCTGCCTGCTCGGCATGCTTCTTTAGGCGCTTTACGATATCGTGCGGTAAGGTCAAACTGCCGCTCAAAGCGTGTCCCCGGTCTCTTCCACATCGGTCGGCTCAAGGTCTTCTGTTTTTTCCAAGCCCAGGCGCTCGACCGCCCTTCCGAACAGCAGAAAACCGGTGTGTGCAATCATACGATCCACCGGGCGCAAGTGTTCCCAATCGGTTTTGTAGTACCGCACAAGCACTTCGATCACTTCTACGAAGGCGAAGTTATTGTGCGTGAGCGAACGCAGGCAAAGCTGCACCTGGTTGACCGTCGGCACAAGCATACCCAAGTAGCCACCAGGTTTCAGGCTGGCACGCGCCTGAACAAGATAGTCGTACGGATTGGGCAGATCCAGGAAAAGCGCGTCGACGTTTTCTTCTGAAAATCCATCTGCAGCGTCACCCACTTTGAACGTAACTCGGTCAAGTAAGCCGACGCGTTCCAGGTTCTTGACGGCAAGCGCCTGGACTTCCTGCTTACGTTCGTAGGAATAGACATGACCGCTGTCACCAACCATGTAGGCAAAGGCTGTTGTCAGCCCTCCCGAGCCGCTGCCGCACTCGAGCACTCTCATTCCCGGACCAATCCCCATGGTGATGAGGATCTGACCAATTTCCTTAGGGTACATGATCTGAGTGGTGCGCTTGATGTTCTTGATCAGGTCCGCGATCCCAGGCTGCAGCAGGTAGAAGGGATTGCCCTGGTGAGACTCAAGCCGGCTGCCCCATTTTTGACCAATAATGTCGTCGTGTTTGATCACGCCTCGGTGGGTCTGAAGCACACCGCCTGCCACCAGGCGCAGCAAATGGCTTTTATGACCGGCGCCTTGCAGCTGAACCAGGTCCCCTTCGCGGGCAAAATTACATGATTCGATTTGGGAATTGATCATCCCTGGTTACTCTGCCCAGGGAAGGATTCGATGCGGCTGAACCAGTGACCTGCGAACAGGGCGATGATGCTGCCGATAATGCCTCCACCAAGGTGGAGGGAGCCGACGTTCATAAAGTTGAAACCAGCGCTTTTGGCGATCACGTGACCCAGAAAGAAACCGATCCAACTGAGAACAATATAGATAACCAGTTTCCAGAAACCCCCATCTTTCCATAAGTGGAAGACAGCCCCAAGCAGAGTTGCCAGGATCCATCCAAAAATGTAGGTTGACACGTTCATAAATCGTCCTTATCGGTTTCTGATTGGTCTTGTTAACTTGACTTGGGAACTCCAACCAGGCAAAGCCCTTGGGTAAGGGTTCCCATTTTCAGCGTCAATGATAACACTAAACCGCTCATTTCGAGCCAGCTGGAGGCTGACTGAACACAAACCAACTTGGGTAAAGATAAAGGTAAAATTACTCCATGACCGACGAGAGAAAACCGACATATTTCTGCGATACGCATTGCCATCTTGACATGTCTGCGTTTAGCGAGGATCTTGATGCCGTGCTCCAAAGGGCTGTTGACGCAGGGCTGGAATTCGTGGTCATCCCTGCGCTCGACTGCGCCACGGCAAAAAACGCGCTTGAACTTGCTCGTCAGAAACCGGATTTCTTTTATGTTACCGTCGGCATCCATCCTAATTACGCTGCAGAGGTTGAACCCGGTTGCCTTTCGGAGCTTGCCTCTCTTGCCACGCAGCCTGGCGTGGTTGCGATAGGTGAAATTGGCCTAGATTACCACTGGAATTACGCCACACCTGCTCAGCAAAAAGCAGTGCTGATGCCACAACTTGAGCTCGCGCGCGAGCTTGGCTTGCCTCTCGTGATCCACAACCGGGACGCTGCGGAAGATCTTGGCCCGATCCTGCTCGACTGGCAAGCCTCTCTTCCCAATAGCCATCCCCTCAAAAATCGCCCTGGAGTGATGCACTCCTACACGGGTCCGGAGGAATTAGCCCAAGGCTTGGTTGAAGCTGGTTTTTACTTTGGGATTGGCGGTCCGGTGACTTACAAAAACGGCAAGGATAAGCAAGCCCTGGTCGCGATGCTTCCCCGAGATAGGGTCCTGCTCGAGACGGACAGCCCCTACCTGCCGCCCCATCCGCATCGTGGAGAGCGGAACGAACCAGCATTTATCCCCCTGATCGCGGTAAAAGTGGGTGAAATTTGGGGAATAAGCGCTGAAGAAGTGGGCAGGATTACAACATCAAACGCCAGGCGGTTGTTCGGGATTTCGTAACCTATTCAGTTCATGAGTTGGGTGGGTCATCGGTCTTATTTCTTCTTCTCTTCCTCGATCACATACTCCGGCACGAAGGTTTGGTCCTCGAAAGGCGGGCGCACGTAGGAATCATCCACCTGCTTGGGAGGAAGTTCCATCTTTGGCGGGGTGAGGTCCTCGTAGGGGATCAGGGTTAACAGATGGCTGATGCAGTTAAGGCGCGCGCGCTTCTTGTCATCCGCCTGCACCACGTACCAAGGGCTCTGCTTGGTGTCTGTAAAGCGGAACATG
Organism: uncultured Anaerolineaceae bacterium; assembly: GCA_964444335.1. Taxonomy (GTDB): domain Bacteria; phylum Chloroflexota; class Anaerolineae; order Anaerolineales; family Anaerolineaceae; genus Mesolinea. Next base: position 3,823 of record CAYUGV010000020.1, read on the forward strand.
TCATCTTTGGCACGGGAATACTCCACCCAGCGTTTGCGCGATTCGAGGTCCATTGGGCTCAGCTTCCAGCGCCTGGTGATGTCATCCATGCGCTGTTGGAAGCGCTTCTCCTGTTCCTCATCACTGACAGAGAACCAATATTTGATCAGGATGATGCCTGAACGGATCAACATCTTCTCAAACTCCGGTACACTGCGGAAGAATTCTTCCACCTGCTCGGGTGTGCAGAAGCCCATCACACGTTCAACGCCAGCGCGGTTGTACCACGAGCGATCAAACACCACCATCTCCCCTGCAGCCGGCAGGTGTGCCACATAGCGCTGAAAATACCACTGGGTCTTTTCCTTTTCGGTCGCCACCGGAAGCGCGACTACGCGCACAATTCTGGGGTTGAGAGTTTCGGTCAGGCGTTTGATGGTGCCGCCCTTTCCTGCCGCGTCACGCCCTTCGAAGATGACCGCCACTTTCAGTCCGCGTTCCTTGATCCATAACTGCAATTTCACCAGTTCAACCTGGAGTTTGCGCAACTCGCGCTCGTAAACAGCATCTGAAAGCGATTTTCTTTTCTCGGCGTGAAGCGTAACCTTTGCCTCAGGCTTTGGCTCGACCTGCTTTTCTTCGGCCTTATTCTTGCTTGCTTTTTGTTCAGTTTTGGAAGATTTTTTTGCCATGCGAACCTCTCGATCAGTTGGGTTGGACGCAAAAGACTAACTAATTATACAATCAAAACAAAACCAGCCAGGCACCACGTCGCTGGCCTATTCCCATAAAAAGCTCCCCCTATTGTTAAAAATATTAGCGTTTGTAATCTACAAACCGATACCCAACACCCCGTTCCGTCAGGATATATTGCGGGTTGGCAGGGTCTTTTTCGAGCTTTTTCCTGAGGTAGTTGATATACAACCGCACATAATGAGGTTCATTTTCGTATTCATAACCCCAGACTTTGGTCAGGATCTGATCATGAGTCAGCACCCAGCCGGCATTTTTAACCAGGTGGTAGAGCAACCGATATTCTGTCGGGCGCAGCTTGACCAATTCCCCATCCACCCAAACTTCGTGTCGGTCAAAATCGATGGTCAGGCGGTCATCCACGACAATCTTGCCAGTCTCATCTTCCTCGGCCATATTTCCACGACGCAACACCGCCTTGATGCGGCTGGTTAATTCCCGCGGGCTAAAAGGCTTGGTAACGTAATCGTCCGCGCCGAGCTCGAGCCCTTTCACCCGGTCATCTTCCTCTCCTTTGGCAGTCAGCATGATCACCGGCGTCGAGCCTACCTCTCGGATAGTCTTGAGCACAGTGAATCCGTCCAGATCTGGCATCATCACGTCCAAAAGGACCAGGTCTGGTAGAGCTGTGCGCAGTTTGTCGATCGCCTGGGCGCCATTATTGGCTTCCACGACTTCAAATCCATCATGCTCCAGGTTCAACCGGATGATCCGTACCAATCCTCTTTCATCATCCACGACTAAGATTTTTTTCTTTGCGCTTGGTTCTGCCATATTAAGATCCTTATCTGATTTCGACAAAAATGACACTGATATTATCGGTTCCGCCAGCTTCATTGGCAAGCTCGCAAAGCCGGTCAGCGATGTTCCCAGTCCCACTGCCTGACTTGATCACCTTTAGCAATTCTTCTTCGCCTGCCAGACCCCACAAGCCATCGGTGCAGATCAGCAATTGGCTTGGCTCAGTGATGTCCAGGTGCCCAAGGTCCACCTTGAATCCTTCGGACTGACCCAGTGCCCTGAAAAGCACATTGCGCTGAGGGTGATGCAAGGCATCCACTTCAGATATTTGCCCGAGATCCACCAACCGCCGTACCAGTGAGTGATCCTGGGTGATGGTTTGGAAGTCAGCGTGACTACTCCGAAAATAAAGCCGTGAATCACCGATGTGACCAAAGTAAAGGTGCTTTTCAAGTACCAATGCCAACGTCAGGGTGGTCCCCCCACCCGAAACATTCAAAAGTACCTGTTCCTGTGCCAGGGTGATAGCATTCTCGAGCATTACGAGAACTTCCTGGTCGGAAGGCAACGATTCACCTTGCCGCAAGGGATCGATCAATTTTTGCCTGAGGGAGTCGACGCTGACCTGGATCGCGATCTTGCTGGCAACCTCGCCGTTGTCATGCCCTCCCATACCGTCCGCGACCATGTAGATTCCCAGGGTCACAGGTCTCTCAGGCAAATACAGTTGCATGCTTAGAGCAAAAGCTGCATCTTCCATGTGCGTACGCGTTCTGCCTACGGATTGAGCGCTCCAGGCCTGCAAAGTAACCCGCTCAGCAAGGGGTCGTTGGAGCATGTCGGATGCGGAAGTATGATCTTCAAATAACCTGGTACCGAATAGTTTCAAAATTCCTCACCTTTCAAAATATCCGAAGTACCTCATGGGGTTGGCGTCTCGATGTTAAACACCGCCAGGTAGTTTTCAGCCGCCCAACCTGATCGCTTTTGATCCAGTGGCGCTTCCAACTGCCACCAGGTGTAACCATCGCTCACTTGCGGTCCGCCAATGACCTTAAAAATTTCGTCATCCATCGCCAGGAAGTTGATATCCGCCCCAGTGCCCGCGGCTGACCGCATGCGCAGACCCAAACCCTGCGTACCCGTCACCTTTACGTAAACGTTGATCCCAATTGCGCCATCCGGTAAGACCACCGGCGCTTCTGATGTGGGTGTCGGGAGATTTGTCGGTGCCACAACGGTGTTCGTTTGCGTAGGGGCAGGAATAACTGTCAGATTGTATTGGGGAGTAGCTTCCAACCGGGCAGCCTGGCGAACAGCCATCGAAAAGATCAACCAGGTGATCCCGACCAACGCGCCGGCAACCAGGAATACGCCAAGAATGCTAAGTGGGTGAATTTTGGGCGTCAGCTTGGTTTGCATGTTTAACCCCTGCTAATTATAACAGTGCCTTCCTGTAGTTTTAGTCATACTGCTTCCAAAAAGTTTCTAAGTTGCGAAAGGTCTCACCTTGATTTTCAAAATGAGGCATCCCACGCGTGCGGCTGCTGCGAACGGTCTGCCAATTCGGGTGTTCACGTACCAACACGGGAAGCATATCAAACTTGAATAAGGGATCATTATCGTAGACCACCAGGACAGGTTTAGTGATCTTTTCGTAAAATCTTAGCCTCACATCTGGAACAGCAAGTTTTCCGCAATAGTGGAGGATAGGAGCAAAGTGCGCGCCTGCTTGGTGTGCAGATGTATAGGCGAGATCAAGGAGGTCGGATGGCGGTGTGTAAGTGAAGCGTTTGCGATAATAGTCCAAAACGCAGGATCGGCTTGCTAACATATCATAGAAGGGAAGGCTCCAGAGGGGTACTTTGAGGAAAGTCAAAGCCAGGCTTTGGAATTGCTCCCACCATTGGCTTTCAGAAATGTGGCCGGTGCGTGGCATCTGCATTCCGCTTGGATTGATCATCACGATCGATTTAAACAAACTCTCGTCTTGCTCTTCAGCAATCGCGGCATATTCAGCCGACTGCCCCATCACCACCAAGTGCACAGGTTGACCAATGCCATCCCGGATGAAGTCGGAGATGGCTGCCTGGAATAGCCAGGGTCGATAAGGTCGGTCGGATTTTTCTGAGCCGCCGAACCCGGGCAGATCGAGCAAATAGACTTTTCGGTAAGCGCTGAATGCCCCAAATACAGGCACCATGTCATGCGCACCGGCAAACAGGTGGATCCCATGCACAAGCAGAATAGGAGTTTGTTTACTTTCGACTTTGCTCTCGTAGTACTTGATCTTTCCGACAGTCTCGGATTCGAAGGTGTGATGTTCGGCCTCAAGCGTGAGATTTACCTTTGCATGGTGGTCGATGTATTTCTTGCTGTATACGATCCAGCCAACTTTGAGCGCCAGGGCGAGCGCTGCCAGGCTGCCCAAGCTCCAACCCGCAGCTTTACCATGTCCTGCTGTTTTGTTTGTCATCGAGACCTCCGTTTGTTTTGTGGTCTGTTCCAATTATATATGAGAACACTAAGGGAATTCCATCGTGTCACAGGGGAGCGTAGGATTTTGTGAGATTTAGGAAATTCGCCATGCCCCACTTCGCGGGTACAAGCATAAATGTCGCTCGCGATGATGGAGAAGACGGGTTGTACGGAGGGGGCTTGCTCCCTACGCAATGTTTTGCAGTTGGGGTGATTAGGCGGCTGGACTAATACCCTGCTGCGCGGGCACGCGAGCCCAGCCCTACCTCAACCTCGACTGGTATCGGTTCTGACTGTAATGGTAAAATCCTGCTCATGAAGCGATCACGCTATTCCCCTCGAAGGAAGAAATCATCCTCTCTACGTTGGCTGCCGGCAGTTTTTGGCGGCCTTTTCCTCCTGTTTGCACTCTTGATTGCGGTCGTGGATTACGCCAGCTTCCAAAAACCCCAGTCTGTCTATCCCAACGGGATAAGCGTGGAAGGAATTCCTCTGGGTGGGCTTGACCATGCCCGGGCGGAAGCGCGCCTTACAGAAGCCTTCTCGGTGCCGGTAGAGCTGCGCTACCAACAGGCGCGGCTGCAGTTTGCCCCTATAGAACTAGGTTTCATTCCTGACTATACCGCCACGCTTACGGAACTTGAGCAGAACCTTCCAAAAAGATCCTGGTTCAAACATCTTTGGGGCAAAACCGAGGCTACTAATCCCTTGGATTTGCCTCTGATCGCCGAGGTCGACCTCGATCAAACGCAAGCGTTTCTGACCCAGGTCATCCCTCCCCGCTACGATCAACCAGCCACCGCCACCGTGCCAATCCTCTACAGCACCAACTACCAGCCTGGACAGCCTGGCTATTCGCTGCAATCGCTTACCACTGCAGTTGACGACATCAAGGCTGCCTTGCTCTCACCTGATCAGAGAGTGGTATCGTTGGACGTACAGGAAACCCCTGCCCTGCCGCTTGATCGGGCAAACCTTGAGATCTTCCTGAAGCAGACCATCCAGCTTGAAAAATTCAATGGACTGATCGAGGTCTACCAACGCGACCTCACCACTGGTGAGACAATGCACATTGCTCTGCGGGCCAACCAAAATGTGACCCCGGATGTAGCCTATTCTGCCGCCAGCACCATCAAGATCCCCATCATGCTCTCCGCCATGCGTCGGCTCGAAGAGCCGCTGCCCTCCCAGGCAAGCAACTGGATGTTCCAGATGATCGCTGACTCGCTCAACCCACCCGCAGATGGGCTGATGAAAGCCTATATGGATAACGATTCGGGGCCTCTGATGGTCACAGCCGACTTGCGTGAGCTCGGTTACCAGAACACCTTCCTGGCGGGCTATTTTGAACCCGGTTCACCCTTACTTGAGCGCATCAGCACACCGGCAAACCAACGCCGCGACATCTTCCTTGATCCTGATTTTTACAATCAGACAGTGCCTTCGGAAACCGGCGACGTCCTCTGGAAGATCTACCGCTGCGCCAACCAAAACGAACCCATGTTCGGCGGCCAGGTGACGCCTTCGGAGTGCCAGCAGATGCTCAGCTATCTGCTTGAGAACCGTATCCATGCTCTGATTGAAGCCGGTCTCCCTCCCGAGGGGCGCGCCGCTCACAAACATGGTTGGACGAATGATCTGGATGGACTGATCCACACCATCAGCGACTCAGGGGTAGTCTATACCCCCGGTGGTGATTATGTTTTGGTAATTTTTGCCTACACCGAAAACCAATTCCTCTACGACACAGCCAACCAGCTTTTTGCCAAGCTCTCCCAATCCATTTATAATGCTTACAACCCTCAAAATCAGGCCGCCTGGTATGGCGAAAACTGAATCAACGGGTTTTAGGCACGAAAATGGACCTGATCCTGACGCACGAACAAACTGACCTCGACGGTCTCGCCTCCATGCTGGGAGCGCATTTGCTGCGCCCGGAAGCGATCGCGCTGCTGCCGCGCCTGATCAACCGCAATGGCAAAGCCTTTCTGCGGCGTTATGCCAACGAATTACCCTTCTCAGATTACCAGGCCCTGCCCCATGAATCCATCAAGAGCGTCTTTTTGGTAGACACCCAGTCCCTGGTAACACTCCGCGGTATGAACGAGCAGACCAAGGTCACCGTTCTCGACCACCATCCCCGCAAGGTCCAGATCCATCCTGCCTGGCAGGTTGAGCTGCACCTGACTGGTGCGTGCACTACGATCTTGGTTGAAAAGTTGCGTGAATTAGCCATCCCTCTGAGCCCGATCGAAGCCACCCTAATGTTGCTGGGTATCTACGAAGACACCGGCTCGCTCACTTACAGCTGCACAACTGCGCGCGATGCCCACGCTGTTGCCTTTCTGCTTGAGCAAGGCGCTGACCTGAATATTGCTTCCATTTACCTTAATCCGCCTTTATCCAACGCGCAACAGCAACTCTATGACCGCCTTTTGAAGGACTTGGTCCAATTGGATATTGAAGGTTACAGCATTTTGGTCGCAAAGGCGATTGCCAACGACCTCAATGACGAAATTTCGACCGTAGCGCATAAAATGCGCGAGTTTCTCACCCCCGATGGGTTGGTCTTGCTGGTTTCCACCCGCCAGGGAATTCGCCTGGTTGCCCGTTCCACCACCGACAACGTGGACATGGCCAAGCTGGCGATCCATTTTGGGGGTGGCGGACACAAGCGGGCTTCTTCGGCGCTTATTCGTGAAGAAGGCCGCTCAAACGCCAATATCACCGATGCCATGCTTTCTGAGGTTACCCGGCGGGTGATCGAAACCATCCCCCAAATTGTCACGCCCAGCATTAAAGTCAGCCAGATGATGTCCAAGAATCCGCTGACCCTCAGCCCGGAGATAAGCGCGATAGACGCCGCGGAGTTGATGAAACGGTATGGTTTTGAAGGCTATCCGGTGGTGGATAATAAACAACTGGTCGGGCTGCTCACCCGCAGAAATGTAGACCGCGCGATTGCCCACAAGCTCAACAAAACCGCTGGAGATCTGATGACTGCCGGTTCCATCAGCGTCTATCCGGACGATCCAATTTCCAAGCTCAAAGATCGCATGGCAACCAGCGGCTGGGGGCAAGTACCGGTTTTGGATCCGGACTCAAACGAGATCATCGGTATCGTCACGCGTACGGATCTGATCAGCACCCTCAATCATGATGAGGAGCTGCCAACCCAAGCTGAAATTGCCGAGATGCTCTCGGACGCGCTGCCACCAGCGCGTAAAGCATTGCTGCGAGCGGTTGCGGATGAGGCTTACGATCAAGATGTGCAAGCTTTCATCGTCGGCGGTTTCGTGCGGGATTTGTTATTGCAACTGCCCAGCCAGGATTTTGACATCGTGATTGAAGGCGACGCGATGGCGTTCGCTGAGCACCTCGTACAACAATTTGGCGGTCGGGTTGTGGCGCACAAACGCTTCGGCACAGCCAAGTGGATCTTGAACCATGAAAACCTGCAACACAAACTCAACGCCAGTGAAAAGAGCGGTTTTAGCACGTCTGACCTCCCCGAGCATCTTGACCTCATCACTGCCCGTACCGAGTTCTACAATAAACCTGCCGCTTTGCCCATCGTGGAACGCAGCAGCATCAAAATGGACTTGCACCGCCGGGACTTCACCATCAACACCCTTGCTCTAAGGCTGGACGGCAGCCATTTTGGTAAGATCTTCGATTTTTGGGGCGGGTACAGTGACTTGCAACAGAAACAAATTCGGGTGCTGCACGCCCTTTCGTTCGTGGATGACGCCACGCGCATGCTCAGGGCAGTCCGATTTGCAGCCCGGTTTAATTTTGAGATCGAGCCTCAAACATTGAGCCTGATCGAAGGAAGTTTGCCGCTCCTTGCTGAGATCAGCGGCGCCCGCCTGACGCACGAATTTGAGCTGATCTTTAACGAACGTAATGCTGCTGAAATGCTCAGGCAGCTCGGCTCATTGGGGATATTGGATGCGATCGATCCAGCCCTGCCGTGGGATGATGTTTGCATCCATCGGCTTACCGACGGACTTTCAGACCTCGCGAAAACCGAAAATCCTGTTATTCCAGACGAAAAAATACAGATCTTTTGGTGTTTGTGGCTGATGGATCTGCAGCCCAAAGCATTAGAAACTATTGGTTTACGCTTGCGCCTTTCCACCAAGCTGCTGGGTTGGATCACTCAAACACGCGCGTTATGGCAACTGCTGCCAACCTTGACCGGGCAACGCCCAAGCCAGGTAACACAACAACTTGAAAACTATCACACCATACCGATGCGCGCAGTCTTTTCTGCCTGTAAACAAGCGGAATCGCGGCAGATCCTGGGACTGTATGAGCACGAATACCGGCATGTGCGCCCGTTCACGACAGGTAATGACCTGCGCGCGCTCGGATTGCCCCCCTCCCCTCAATATGAAGTTATCCTGAGCTCTCTGAAAAACGCCTGGTTGGATGGCGAAATTCAATCCGAAGGCGAAGAAAAAGTCCTCCTTCAAAAACTGCTGGAACAGTAATGAACCATACCGCGACACTCAAGGCAGATTACATCATGCCGTCTGGTGAGAGGATTCTCATCCGCCCGATTGAAAAAGCAGATCTGCCTGGGTTGGAATGGGATGGGGAATACACCCACTTTCGAAAGCTCTACCAACAACATTACGAAAGTAGCCTTGGCGGAAACACCCTGATCTGGGTGGCAGTGAACACTGACGGAGAGATCATCGGACAGGTTTTCTTGTTGCTTCTTTCAAAACAACGCGAACTTGCTGACGGCGTTTTCCAGGCTTATCTCTTTTCTTTTCGCATCAAACCTGCCTACCGTGACCAGGGACTGGGCGGCTTTATGCTTGAAATGATGGAAGATTACCTGCGGGAAAGAGGTTTTCGTTTCCTCAGGTTAAACGTGGCACGCGCCAATCCCCTCGCGCGTCACATGTATGAGAAACACGGATATCGGATGATCGGACCTGATCCAGGGGTCTGGCGTTACCAGGATCAGGATGGAGAGTGGCAGACCTGCCGCGAACCGGCCTGGAAGATGATCAAGAAGTTATAAAAATGCCCGAGGATTTCCCCGGGCATTTTTTAGTGTTTGGTTCTTATGCTTGTGGCGCTTATTGAGGTTCCTGGTCTTCAGGCTCTTCAGCAGTTGGTGTTTTTGGCTCCACTTCTTTCTGTTCTTCCGGTTGAATGGCTTGCAGGTCTTCAATTGGTTCCACGTCCAGTACCACTGGTTTGGAAGTTTTCAGCCAGCCATCCACGATCCCCTTGATCTCTTCATAATCAGCAGGTGTGAGCATTTTTGGTACGCCCAGCACGGGGTGCTGATCCTTGACCATCAAGGTAAAACCAAATTTTGATTCTTTCATACCGGTGATCTCAGCCCGCGGGAGGAAAATATCGGCAGCTTTTGGCTGCTTTTGCCCAATGCCTGTCTCATCCACGGTGATTTCGTACTGATCCCAGATGGCTTTGCGTTGCCTCACGGCATTCCAACCAACCAGGACGAACATGACCACGATCAAACCTAACGTCAAAAAAGTTGTGCTGTTCACTTCACGTCCACGATACATGAAGAAATTCAAGATCAACAGAAGAACGAGAGTAATACCATACATCAAGTAGATGTTGCGCATTTGCTCTTTGAGTTTACTCGGATCCAAACGATAGCTTTTCATGCAGAACCTCCAAATGGAATGTGTAAATTATACTCGTATAATGTTTTAATTAGGTTCTGTCATGGACAAAATACATCTTGAAACTTATCGCGATCTCAACATCCCCGGTCTCAATCGCAGGCGGGTGGACGTCTGGCTGCCGGAAGCTTATCACGCCCATCCCCAGGACTCTTTCCCGGTGCTGTATATCCAGGATGGGCAAACTGTTTTTAACTGGTTGAAGAAAGGGACTGAGGGATGGCAAATCCATAAGGCTATTACCCTACTTTCCGAAGAAGAAAAAATCTATCCTCCTGTCCTTGTTGCCATCTCAAGCACACTCAACCGGGCAGGCGATTACACCCCAGCCAAAGCGCTCAGCAACTCTAGTTTATCTGACCTACCCAAAGTAAGCAGTCCGGATGGAAAGACTTCCTCAGGAAATGTGTCAGATCTCTACCTCGAGTGGATGGTCAACACCCTCAAACCAGCCATTGACAGCCACTACCACACCCTCACGGATCCGCAAAACACCGCTTTGATGGGGGCAAGCCTGGGAGCATTGATCTCGCTTTATGCTTTATGCGAGTATCCCGACACGTTCGGGAAAGCCGCCTGCCTTTCAACACATTGGCCTGTTGTGGGGGACGGAATTCTGGCATACCTCGATGAGCACCTCCCCCAACCCGGTCAGCACAAGCTCTACTTTGACCATGGCAGCGAGGGGCTAGATAAGGATTACGAACCCTGGCAAGCCAAGGTTGATGCCCTGCTGCGAAAGAAAGGGTATCGTGAGGGTAAGGATTTTGCCAGCTGGTCCTTCCCGGGGGAGGATCATACGACGATCGCATGGAGGCACCGGGTTCATATTCCGCTGACATTCCTGTTCGAGACAATGGATCGATGAAGCGAACTTATTAAGTCCGTCCCTACTCCTCGATGCCAACGAGTGAATCAGAGATTACAGTCTCAAGCGGAATTTGACATAAGTAACTGGAATAATCGGAAACACTCGCCATTTCCCGGAAATTGAAGATGACATAACCATGGTCGATGTAAGCGTCAGCAGCAAAGATGTTATCGATCCCAATGTTAATCGCATAAACTTCGCCACCGTCGAGGGAGTACAGGATCACTGAGTTCGTCGATCGATCCCTTCCAGTTGATGCCTGGGCAATTGCGAATCCACTAGATATGATCGGATCATAGGCATCTCTTCCAGTGATATCCCTCACAACCGAGACACCTGTTTCCAGGTTGTAAACTGTAAAGCTATGGGCTTCTTCAAACCGATTGCTGTTTTTCCAGATCAGCCAGGGATACTCCATCCCCGGCATACTCGCAGGATATTCTTGTGGGAAGTCAATCCAGGCCTGGTTAGCGATATCGTATAAGGACAGGTGCAAGGCTTGCTGGTCTTTGGGAGGATCATTTTCGATCAACAAGTATCCATTCGACGCCGATATTAGCGACATAAAGCTGTCCTTCTCGGAGCTATCGATCAACAATGTAGTTTCATTGGTCTTAAGATCAATCGCAAATACCCTACTGGTCTCAACGGTAAAACCATCCTCAAAGGTTGAGGTCGCCATATACACAACTCCTGCATCAATTGAGGTATAGACATGCAATGGAATTGAATCGAAATGATCTCGATCCGCGATAATGGTGTTCGATCCGGTTTCCAGGTTGACTATATGGAAGTTCCAATCACCCAGCCCATTAGGTGAATCTACCATCATGTAACCAAACCAGGGATACTCATAATTGATCATCAACAGATGACCTTGAGGAAATTCGGGGGTGAAAACTGGAGAGAGCGCGCCGTCTTCCGGTGAGATAACGGATATGTTGTTTTGTTCCAGCACTCCAGCGTAAAACTGCCCGCCAATGTCCTTGGCCTTATAAATAGTAAGCATTGGAAACTCAAGGCAGAATTGACCTATCGCCTCTTGGTCAAGAAAATAAGTATATTTCTTTTCAATGTCGGGCTCAGGTGTTTTAGTTGTGCCCAGATTAGGAGACGTGGTGGTCAACAGCGGTTCAGTCGATATTGGGTTACTTGCGGTTTGGGAAGAGATTGGCTCAGTTTGGATCACTCCGGCTGAGCATCCATTGACAATCAAAAGAATCAATCCTGAGAGTAACAGATTGATTTTCGTTCTCATTTTGTGAACTTTTCCAATTGGAGAATGCTGGTATCTAGTCAGCAACTTTTCCCGATAACCAAAGATATCTACCAGGATTGAACATTATTCCAACTAATAAAACTCCAGACATCATCCAGGGTTACGATGTTGAAATATGGGCCACTGTATCCTGCCAGTTTCGATGCTGTATCAGAATAATAAACCATCTTGTCCGAGAAAACCTGGTTACTATAGTCATAACCATAGATGGTGATGATGTGAGCTATTGAATAGCCGTTCCAACCTCTCATGTAAGTGGTATAGACTCCAGTAACAAGTGCATAACCCTGATCAATATCTGTCTTCAACCAACTCGACAGTTCCTCTTTGCTTTCTGCGATATCGGTCCAATAATGATCAGAATCAAGGTATTGATTCAAACAATCCGTAACGCTGGTCATATACACGCCCCAAAGGGGATTAATCTGTTCGCACCTGGCTATCTCGTCCAGCTCAGGGATTTCGGTAGTTCTTGCCCGCAGAGCAATTTGGGTGGAGGAGGGTCCACAATAGTTTACATAAGCTGACTCATCAGGCTCTCGAAATTGCCCCAGTGTGCCAACATACAGAACTTCTCTTAAGACATTTGCTGCTTGAATTTGATTTCGCTTAACCTGATTTAACTTCTGTTGATACAACAAATCAGTAGCGTCTGGGAGCTTGCTATTTGGAGCCAGTGAACCATTAATGGGATTTGGTCCCTGCGCAGTCGCTGGGGTAGACATTGTCAAAATGGCAACAATGAGTAGAGTTGCAACAAAACTCTTCTTGATAATTTCTAATTTCCTTGATCTTTTAGAAGCCATCATATCGTCCCTTAGCGAAATTAAATAATAGTATACCCGTGGGTTTGTGTCAACATACCACACCGGTTCCACA
>CAYUGV010000021.1:0-8347 GCA_964444335.1 uncultured Anaerolineaceae bacterium
AATTTAGGTCAGATTTAGGTCAGATTTAGGTCAGATTTAGGTCAGATAGAAAAAAGCCAGCCTGACGAAGGCTGGCTTTTGGCTAATTCGGATTGGATCAAGCGCCGGTATTGGTGACAGAAGTGGTTTTCCTCTTCTCTTCTTTCACTTTACGCTTTTCTTTGATGGACAATTTGGGTTTCTTACGTTCTTCTTTGCCTGCTTTATCTTTACTTGCCATAGTGTACCTCCGTTCAAGATTGAGATTGCTCTCTAATTATAGCCCATTACCGAGAGATTGGATGAGATCTTGCCTAGTCTGTGAGTGTCATCGCTTATTTAAGTCCTTTTTCCCCAATCGCTCTGTTTCATGGTATACCCACTATGTTCCATATCCATGAGGTGAAAGATGGCAAAAGTAAAATTTCCGTCGGTCAACACGCAACAAAAAGATCCTCCACGCATTCAGACCGTTTCAGATACGATTGTTTTCTCGTGCTACCTTGCAAGTGCGGCAATCCTGGTAATTGCCATTATCGAAGCGGTCAAGCAGTTCCAGCAGGCAAGCGTTTGGGGCGGCGTGGTATACATCATCCTGGCGATCGCCGGCGTGTTGTTCTCAGTCTTTATCACTTTGTGGAACCGACGCAATAAGAAATTGCTCAAAGAACAGAAAAAGAAATAACCTCAAGATTACTTACAAAGACCGAAAAAGGTCGCTCAATTCGACCTGGAGACGTTGTTGACCATGTTCTTGCTCATATTCTGGGCGTATTTCTGGTAATCCGAATTTATCAAAGCTGTAAATAGGATATCTATCAAATTGAGGGTCGAGATCCGGCTCGACATTCCCCCCAACCGGTTCCAGGATTCTGTTGAATCCACAAAAAGGTTATAAGTGCAAAGGTCCACCAGGTCATTGGGCTTGACTGAGGTGATAGAAACAGTACTGCTGCCCACCCTCACGAGTTCCCTGGCGACCTCGAGCATCTCGGTGGTCTTGCCCGTGTATGAGATGATGAACGCCAGGGTGTCATCGTGGAAAGCTTTGGCATTCAGCATCATCGAGATGCGGTCGCCGAACGCGCTGCTGGGGATGCTGAGGCGCATACACTTGATCTGGGCATCCAGGGCGACCACGTGCGAAGGGCCCATGCCATAGAAGTCAATGCGTTTAGCCTTGGCCATCGCAGCCACAACAGCGGCAACATTTTCAGAAGTGTTGGTGCTCATTGTGTCCAGGATGGATTTCGCGTTCTGATTAGCGACTTTGGCGACGATATCATCCAAAGAGTCATACCGATCGACCGGAGTTTGCGCGGTTTTGAGGATGGAATTTTGGTTGTAGCGCATGAGCTCAAAGGAGAGTTCCAGCCGGAAATCAATATAACTTTCTTTACCGACCTTTTTGCACAACCTTTTTACTGTTGCCGTGGAGGTGCAAGTCCGTTCAGCCAGCTCAACAATGCCGATGTTGACAATTTCGTTCAGATTGGCGAAAATGTACTCGACAATGTGTCTCTCAGAGGGGGTCAGGTCTTTGACCTCACGCATCTTGGTCAGCAGATTCATGGCTAAACCTCAGTTTCCCGGCATGCAATCAGATCGAGCATACCGAGACGAATCATAACCTATGCGTTATTTTATTGCCAGTATGCTGGGATCTTCCTGGGCTTGCTCAATGATGGGGGCATAATCGCTGCCAGCGAGGAGTGGTTTGGCCTGTGCCAGGTAGCCGCGAGCCGCGGTTTCATCGTGGGCATACCACGAGAGCTTCGCCAGCCTGTAAAGGCGGATGCCTTTTTGGATCGGGTTTGTGGTAGCGGCAAGCTTGCCCTGGAGCGTTTCGCGGTAATCGGGATTTTTTTCAAGGTAAACCTGGATAATTTCCTCCCCTTCTTCAAGTATGATGCGATATTTTTCTACTTCATCTGCCTTGACTGAACGCAAGAATGTTGCCAATTTTACAAAACTGTCTTTAGCTTCCTCAACTTCCCCGATGGAAGCAAAAAATGACATGCGTTTTTGCAGGTAATCCACTTTCTCGCGGGGGAGCAATCGCTGGGCATCCAATATCCTGATCAGCCGCTGGATTTGATCATCCTGCCCCAGGCGCATTTGCCCATCGAGCTGCATCAACAGGATTTCGCTTTTCCGAAAAACCCATGTCAGCCGTCGATTGTTTTGCAGGCGTTCGAGGAAGAGAGTCGGGTTTGCGTACTGCAGCTGTGCCAGTTCTTTCTCCGCTGAAGCACGTACCGCAACCGTCAGGCGGATCAATGCAAAGGCGAGTGCCACCATCACAACAAAGCTGATGATGGGGAGTTTGTAGGTGTCAAAAAACGCGGCGAGAGCAGTTGGGTTCATGAGCAGGTTTTCCGTGGAAGAAAACGGGAGCTTGATTTCGCAAGCTCCCGTTTCGGTACAACTAATTACATATTGTGGTTGCGGAATACCGTTTCCGTATAGTCTGCATACACTTCGTGCATGTATTCCTTGGGAACTTCGGTAACGTTGGGGGAGACAAAGATGTTCATCTTGTGTCCCAGTTTCTGCAGGCGCAGCGCTGTTTCAGACGCGATTGCCTGGGCAACGCAGATGGCTGAGATGGTTGAAGAAGCTCCAACCTTCTGGTAATAGCCAGGAATGACGACCAGGGCATCTTCAAGCGGGCTGCAGTTATCGATGAGTACATCCGCCAGATCACCAAGCTTGTTCCCGGAGGAATGATTCGCCTTGGCAGTCTTGTAGTTCTCGCCGCTGGTGACAGTGATGACCTTGAGACCTTTCGCCTTGGCATACATGGCCGCTTCAATCGGAGCAGCGTTCAGACCGCCATGTGAAAAGACGATCATTGCCTCGCCTTCCTGGAAGTTATAACTCTGCAAGAAGTTCTTGATGTAGCCTTCCTGCCGTTCAATCCAGAGCAGTTCACGGGCGCCGCCAGGACCAATCACGTTGTTCCACATCAGTCGTGGATCCATAACAGGATGCCAGCCGACCACACCGCCATAGCGCGGGAAAACATCCTGAACTGGGAGGACACTATGCCCACTGCCAAAAAGGTGGACGAGTTTGCCAGAATTGATCACTTCCGCGCAAATGTCGGCTGCGGCACGGATGTTTTCTGACTGCTCAACAGAAATCTTCTCGATTACCTGCTTGAGTTTTGTGATGTACTCTAATTCGATCATAAGGTTTTACTCCTAAATAATTATCTGAAAGCTCCGATGCCAGGGATGAAACCAATGGCGGTCACGATCACTGCCAAAACGAGGATCAGACCCATGATAGCGATCGGTTTCCAGTTTTTCTTGGCATAGAGATAGTAGACCAACAGGGTCAGGGCAAGAGGAACAATCTTTGGGAAAACGTTATTGAGCAGGTTGTCCAGGTTGAAGACGGAGATCACACCATCGGTGTATGTCTGGGTCGCGGCATCGAAGACCTGTGTTGTGGTTTTTATGTCGAGGTTTAGGCTGGCGTTCACGAATGTGGCAGTCAGACCACCAACAACGATGAGACCGAGGATGGTGACAGCTTCCATGATCTTGTCAAGCTGACCGGTCGCCATGAACTGCTGCACGCCTTCCAAACCGGCTTTGTAACCAGTGCGGAAGATCTTCCAGCTCAGGAGATACGTGCCCAGTGGGTAGACCAGCATGTAGAGCACGGGTCCAATCCAGGGGGCGTTGGTCATTGACTGGGAAAGAGTCAGGCAGATGGTGAGCAGGAGGGGAATGATGGTGGCAACCCACAACGAATCACCAATTGCGGAAGTTGGGCCGATCAGGGCAACTTTTGCTTCCTGGATGGACTCTGGAGCGCCAACGCCGTTGGCAAGTTGTTCTTCCATACCAATGGCGATACCGTTACAAACGGAACCGACCTGCGATTCGGTGTTGAACAGAGTGATGTGTCGTTTCAGACCAGCAGCTCTTGCTTCCTTTGAATCGTAGAGTTCTTCAATGACTGGAGACATGGATTGACCGAAAGCCATGCCAAGCATGGTTTCAGCCTGCTGGGAACAGCCATTCCAGAAGAACCACTGATTGAAGGAATTACGAAGGGTTTTTGCGCTTACTGTCTTAGCCATTTTAGAACGCCTCCTGCCGGTTACCAGCCGCATAGACAATAACCGCGACGATAATACCGACGATTGCAACGGCCATGGTGTTCAGGCCAAAGTAAGTGACCAGCACGAAGCCAGCCAGGAAGATAGCCCAGTGGATGTTCTTTTTGACCAGGAAGCTCAGGATGATACCCATACCAAGAGCAGCCATCATGCTGCCAAAGGTTGAAATACCGGTGATGAACCAGCCAGGAATGTTCAAACCACTGGATGAACCTGCGGCGTTGATTGCGGCGAGGATTGCGAGAGCCGGCACGAAGCGAGCCAGGAAACCAATAGCCTGACCGCCCAACACGTTCGGCATCCACATCTTGCGGGTCTCACCCTGCTCAGCCAGGCGTTCTGCCCAGCGGTTAAGGAAGACATCCAAAGAGTAGTGGATTCCCCACATGGTGCCACCGACGACACCACCCAAACCGGCGCCAGTGAAGGCGAGACCGATCAGGGCAGGGGTCGAAGCGACAGTGCCCTTGAGTGCGAGAGCCGTCGCCGTACCAATATAGGTGGCGTAGGAAAGATCCCATGCAACTGCACCACCTGGGGTGACATTGGCTAAATACGCGATCTGCAGGGGAACCCCAACAAGCATCGCGGTTTGCACATCACCCATGATAAGACCCACCACGAAGGACGCAACGAGCGGTCGACCGAGACAGTACCAACCGATCGTGTTCCCCACGATGGATCCAATTGCGCCGAGGTAGATAAACAGCGCAATCAGGACCATTTGCAAAACTGACATACGAATACCTCCTTTAGAAATGATATGAATTTGGATAAAAAAAGAAGAAGCAAAATTACTTCTTCTTGTACTGCTAAATGGGTCTCAATGTGTTCTTGGCCTCAATCCAGGTCTTCGCGGGGGCGTTAGGCACTGTCTGGACGATCAATTTCACACCCTGCGCGGAAAGATCATTGAAAAGTTGGATATCTTCGTCGCTGGCAAAAAAGACACTGCCGCCTTCGCGTGAAAAACTAAACTTGGATGTAGGGGTTTTGGCGGCGTTACCGACGTAGACCGTGTCAAGTGAGAGGAGTTCTTCTGAGAAGTTCAGCAAGTCTTGTGGCCAGCGGGTTACAAACAGCCGGTTATGATCTGTTTTTTCGGCAAGCATTTTGCGCGCGTCTTCAGAGGACACGATCGCTTTTTTGTAAACTGCGGGGATTCCCATCAACATGATGGATTGCAAGGTCTTGTTGGCTACCAATTTATCGTCGATGCCCACAATTTCCTTGATGTTTAGGGTTTTGCACCAGGCCATAACTATCTGGCCATGGATCAGGCGATCATCAATTCGGAGAAAGTCTTTTCCCATGATTTGAGTATATGGCAGCGCAAACAAAAACCCAAATAATTGACAATATTCGACAATTATTAACAGCCCATTAACTGACATAATCCCAGCCGAGTATTTTTGGCTGGGATTTCTCGGAACTTTTTCTTAACTTAGAAAGATAGTCGACTGAGCGCTTCGAGAAGGCTTGCTTCACTGCTCTGGCTCAATGGTCCGCGCGCACGCCATAGTTCATTGCCTTGGTGGTCGATCAGGAGGGCGAAAATGTGCTCTTCATCCTCCAAGCCCAAAGCAGTCCGAAAGTCATCCTTTTCGAGGTAAAGCGTAATCGTACGGCTCCGGGATTTTGAGTTTGGGATGCCTGCCCGCATGCCCTCATTGATGAAAAACTTGGACAAGGCGTTCAAGGAGCGAATAGTGGGCAATTCGTAGTAGACCAACCCCGGGTATTGGACTTCGCAGGACTCCGCCAGCGGGATCCAGGTGTTCACTTCGTCCTGCTGCCACTGCTGGAAGGCGATGAAGAGCAAGTTATATTTGCCCTCGAAATCCTGGGGCAGGGTCAATTTCGCCCTTTGTAAGTTCGAACCGTTAACTGTCGGAAAAGTCATGTGATTACCTGTTGTTTTCTTTGATAAAGAATGGATGGAAGATCAACCACCTTGCCCGGACCCACTGCGGTAGGCAAGCAAGACTCGCTCGCGTGCCAGGCTGTGGTCAACAATCGGACCCGGATAGTCGTTATCAATAACGCATCGCGTTTGTCTTTGCATCTCCTCAGGCATTACCCAGGGGGTGTGGATGTACTTGGTGGGCACAAGCGCCAGCTCTGGCACCCAGCGGCGGATGTAATTGCCCTGGGGGTCAAATTTGAGCCCCTGCAAGATGGGGTTAAAAACCCTGAAGTATGGCGCGGCATCCGTGCCCGTGCCGGCGGTCCACTGCCAGCCGCCATTATTGGAAGCCGGATCGCCATCCAGTAATTGCTGCATAAAAAAGCGTTCGCCTTCCTGCCAGTTTATCAGCAGGTCCTTGGTCAGGAACGACGCGGCGATCATGCGGGCGCGGTTATGCATCCAACCGGTGGCGTTAAGCTGGCGCATGGCGGCATCCACCACCGGGTAGCCTGTGAGACCGGCTTTCCAGGCAGCCAAGCCAGCCGGGTCATTGCGCCAGGAGATATTGCGCAGTTCAGCCCGAAATGCAGTTTGACGCACATAAGGGAAATGATAGAGGATGGAGGCATAAAACTCCCGCCAAATCAGTTCATTGAGCCAGGTTTCTGCGCCTGACTGTGCCGTTGTGGTGCTTGCTGCTTGTGAAGCTTCCCGCGCAGCCCAAACCGCCTGGCGCGCTGAAATCATGCCCAGGCGCAGGTAGGGCGAAAGCTGGGATGTACCTTCCAGGTCCATGCGATTGCGCATCTCGGAGTAGTCTGTAATGGCTGAGTCAGTGAAGGCGGAGAGTCTTTTATCTGCCTCATGCTCACCAGCTTGAAATAAACTATTAGGGGAGTGGGCTGGATTTTCTGGGATTTCCAGGCTCGCCAGTGGAGGAAGGGCTGCGAAGTGATCTGGAGCAGGCAGCGGAGCGCCGCAGGCTGGCAGGCTGCGCCACTTGCGGCTGAAAGGAGTAAAGACCGTGTAGGGGGTGCCATCAGCTTTGAGCAGTAAATCCGGGTGGAACACCGTGACCCCAGACACAAGTTTGAGGGGCAGGGAAAGCGCAACTTTCCGATCGCGCTGGCGGGCGTAAGGGGAAAAGTCTTCCTCCGCAAAGATCCCTTCAGCATGGGTCTCTTGTAATATGCCCGTCAGGACTTCAAGCGGATCACCCTTCCTCAGGATGAGCCGGCTGCCTATCTGCTTCAGACTCTTATCCAGTTCGCGCAGCCCGTCGAACAGGAACGCCAAACGCGCTTGCCCAACATATTCCGAAGAGAGAAGGGTAGGATCAAGAATAAAAACCGGCACGACCACCTCAGCCTGGCGCAGCGCTTCAGCCAGTGCCTGATTATCTGCAAGGCGCAGGTCGCGCCTGATCCACCAAATGGCAGTCTTCATGCCTATTCCCTCGATTTCTTCTCCCACGATTCTACCATCGCGCCTTCTCTGACAATGTGCTTGTCAAGTCATGATTCCCCTCCTCAGATATACGCTCTCGGGTTTTCCAATCCTATTGAAGTAAAATAACTTCCAGATCGTGCGAAAAGCTTCCCGAGGAGTGTGTTTATGTTGAAAATCGTCGTTCCAATCAAACAAGTGCCAGAAACGGGGAATGTCAAAATGGATCCCGAAACTGGCACAATGGTCAGGGATGGGGTGGTCAGTATCGTGAATCCGCTGGACCTTTATTCCATCGAGACCGCACTGATGCTCAAGGAGAAGTTTGGCGCGACGGTGACTGTGCTCACGATGGGACCCCTCAACGCAGTCAAAGCGCTAAAGGAAGCTATCGCGATGGGCTGTGATGAAGGCTACATCCTCTCGGACCGGGCATTTGCAGGGGCGGACACCTGGGCAACCGCTTACGCGCTGATCAACGCGATCAAGCGCATCGGCGACTTTGACCTGATCCTGGCAGGCGAACGCGCCACGGATGGCGACACCGGCCAGGTGGGTCCAAACATCGCCTCCGGGCTGGATATTCCCTTGGCAACTTACGTGCGCAAAGTGAACGCGCTCGACCTGGAATATAAAACCATCACAGTTGAGCGGTCGGTGGAAGAAGGCATCGAAACCCTGCAACTGCCCCTGCCCTGCCTGCTGACAGTAGTCAAAGAAATTAGTTATCCACGCCTGCCAACCTTGCGCGGTAAGAAGAAGGCCAAGACCGTCGAAATCCCGGTGCTGACCGCTGAAGAGCTTGGACTCAAGCTGGAGTATCTCGGTCTGAAAGGTTCTCCAACCAGGGTGGTCTCCACAAAAGCGCCCAAGGTGAC
>CAYUGV010000021.1:8447-16028 GCA_964444335.1 uncultured Anaerolineaceae bacterium
CCCTTGAAGCCTTTATCGTTGAGACCTACAGCAATGTGCTGATCGACCTTGTAAAGGAGATGAAGCCCAATATCATCCTGGCAGCTGCCACCAACAACGGCCGCACCCTGATGCCGCACGTGGCAATGCGCCTGCATACAGGTCTGACGGCAGACTGCACCGACCTGCAGATCGACCTGAACACTGGCGACCTGCTCCAAACCCGACCTGCGATCGGCGGCAACATCCTCGCCACTATCAAGACCCCCAACCACCGACCCCAGATGGCAACGGTGCGCCCGCGTTCCACCCAACCCTTACCGGCGGACACCTCCCGCACTGGCGAGATCAAACAGGTGGCATTAAAGCCCGAGCTGGTTGACAAAAGGGTCAAGCTGCTCTCTTTCGAGGCCGAAGCCACCGATGAAAGCAACCTGCAGGATAGCGATGTGATCGTCTCCGGCGGACGAGGAATGAAGAAAGCGGATAACTTCAAGCTCCTGCACGACCTGGCGAGGTTATTGGATGGTAAAGTGGGCGCCTCGCGCGACGCTGTCGACCGCGGCTGGGCGAGATACCCGCAGCAAGTTGGCTTGAGCGGCAAGACCGTGCTGCCCAAACTTTATATCGCTCTGGGCATCTCGGGCGCGATTCAACACCTGGCGGGCATGAAAACCGCCGAAACCATCGTAGCAGTCAACACCGATCCAAACGCGGCTATCTTCCAGGTGGCGGATTTTGGGATCGTCGGGGACGCTTTCCAGGTTCTGCCTGAACTGATTTCCAGGCTTGAGGAGAGAAAATCATGACCACCTACAACCCCATAACGCCTGAAATCGTCGCCAAACTCGCGCAGATTGTCGGAGCTTCAAACGTCACGCTAGACGAGGATAAGCTTGAAGCTTACTCCCACGACGAAACTCCCAAGGACCAGTTTTCGGGGATGCCGGATGTGATCGTGACCCCCACCAGCACGCAGCAGGTGGCTGAGATCATGAAACTGGCGAACGCTCACCTCATCCCGGTCACCCCGCGTGGGGCTGGTTCAGGTCTTTCCGGGGGCGCGATCCCGCTGCACGGCGGCATCCTGATGGCTTTCGAAAAAATGAATAAAGTGCTCGATGTCGACCTGCAAAACATGATGATCGAAGTCCAGGCCGGTATTGTGACCAACGAGATCAATGCTGTTGTCGCAGACAACGGCTTGTTCTTTGCCGGTTATCCCATGAGCCTCGAGTCCTGCCAGATTGGCGGGAACATCGCGGAAAATGCCGGCGGCGGCAAGGCTATCAAGTATGGCGTGACCGACCGCTACATTACCGGCATGGAGGTGGTAACACCAGCTGGCGATGTGGTTAGGATCGGTGGAAAGATCGTCAAGGACGTTTCGGGTTACGACCTGAAGCGCATTTACATCGGCTCGGAAGGCACGCTGGGGATCGTAACCAGTGCGACCATCAAGCTCACGCCCCTCCCAAAAGCGAAAACCGACCTGCTGGTATTGTTCCCGGATGTGCAGAGCGCGATCGAGATCGTGCCGATGATCGTCAGCAGGCTGGGCATCATCCCAACCTCGGTCGAGTTCATGGACCGCCTCGCGGTGGAAACTTCCTGCAAGTATCTGAACGAGCATCTCGACTACGAGAGTTGCGGCTCGATGCTGCTGATCGAGGTCGACGGCACCACGCAGGACCAGGTGGACGGCGAGGCGGAGATGATCGGCGACCTGTGCATGGAGCACAAGGCGATCGAGGTCTACGTCGCGGATAACTACACCACCCAGGAACGCGTTTGGGCTGTCCGGCGCAACATCGCCGAAGCTTTCAAGGTCTATTCACCCCATCAAAGCCTGGAAGATATCGTGGTACCGATCGCGCAGATCCCGGCGCTGACGGAAGAAATCGCCAAAATCGCGGCTGAGTTCAACCTTTCCATGCCTTCCTACGGGCATGCCGGCGATGGCAACCTGCACACCACGCTGATCAAGCCCCCTGAGATGCCGCTGGAGCAGTGGTACGTGGTGGAGGATAAGGTCGTGCGGCGGCTTTACGCGGTGGTGATGGCGCTTGGCGGCAAACTGAGCGGCGAACACGGCATCGGCATCAAACGCAAAGCCTACTTCCAGGAAGTCGTCGATCCGCACGAGCTGGCATTGATGCGCACGCTCAAGCGAGCCTTGGACCCCAACAATATCCTGAATCCGGGAAAAATCTTCGACCTGGACTAAAATTGGTTGAGAGTCGAGGGGGTGGGCTATAATTATCAAAACTCGCCGGGTGATGTGGCTGGTGATAAGATGAACTGCAGGCGGAGTACTGGTGGACGAAATCTCTAATCGCACACGCACGCGATACATGCTGACACTGATCATACTGATCACGATTCCCTGTTACCTGCTGGGGGTCATCCTTCTGCGCCTCAACCGCGGTCCGCAAGTGGCAACAACTGCCACCCCGACGCTCACCAGCACTGCAACCTTCATCCCCAGCATGACGCTCACACCTTACCTCACCCGTACAGCGAGCGTTACACCCACAGTCACCAACACCCTGCCCCCGACTGCCACCGGCACTCCCACCTGGACACCAACGGCTACAGCTACGCAAACGCCTCAGCCGACTGCAATTCCTACGGACATCCCTGCTCAAACACCAACCGAGGGTTCGTCTGCACCCACTCCTAATCCATGAGAGAGGCTTATGAAACTTGATCTGAAACAACACTTGAAGGAAATGATCTCTGCTGCGGGTCCGAGCGGTTATGAGGATCCGATCCGCGAGATCATCCGGAACGCCTGGCAACCGCTTGCTGACGAGATTCGCGTCAATAATCTTGGCAGCCTGGTGGCTATCCAGCGCGGGGAAGGCTCCGAGCCCCGACCCAGCGTGATGATCGCGGCGCACATGGACGCGATTGGACTGATGGTGACGGGTATCGATGAAGGCTTTTTGCGCTTTATGCAGGTTGGCGGAGTTGATCCTCGCATCCTGCCCGGGCAGATGGTGACTGTGCACGGCACGAACGCCGAGGTCGCCCGGGATCTGCCAGGTATGGTTGTCATGCCGCCGGCGGGTTTGTTGCCAAAAGATGGAAAATCTGGTCCTCTTCCTCAGAAATATTTACTGGTTGACACCGGTTTGTTGCCGGATGAGGTCAAGAAGCTGGTTCGAGTAGGAGATGTGATCTCCTTCGCGACGGAACCGATGGAACTTAGCAGCGAGTGCATCAGCGGTCACACGCTGGATAATCGCGCGTCTGTTGCGGCTGTCACCGTGGCGCTGGAGATGCTCTCCAAGCGCAAGCACCTTTGGGATGTGATGGCTGTGGCAACTTCGCAAGAAGAGGTCGGCGGAATAGGCGCGTTGACGGACGCCGTTGCGATCAAACCGGATTTTGCCATCGTGATCGATGTCACCTTTGCCAAGGCACCCGGCGGCGCGGGCATCGGTAATTTCGAGATGGGCAAGGTAACCCCGCTCACCTGGGGCTCCTGCAATCATCCGGCTCTGCACAAAGCGCTGGTGGCAACCGCGGAGGAATTTGAGATCAACGTCACTAAAGAATTGGCGCCAACCGGTTCGGGAACCGACGCCTGGGATATCCAGGTGGCGGAAGCCGGCATACCAGTGGTAGAGCTTGCCATTCCCCTGCGCTACATGCACACCCCGGTTGAGGTCGTCTCACTGAAGGATGTCCGACGGGCAGGAAGGCTGATGGCTGAGTTTATCGCCGGTCTTCCGCTCGATTTCATGAAAACCGTGATCTGGGAGTAAACCAAGATGGCAAAACGAGATATTTCCACCAAGTTTAATCCCACCCTGGGTGAATCAGAATTAGCCCTGCTGACCAAACTCTGTAATGCTGTCAGTGTTTCGGGTGACGAGCAGGAAGTGCGCGCGATCGTGACTGAAGAATTGCGCGACTTTGCTGATGTCACCAAAGTGGACGCGATGGGCAACGTGTTGGTGCGCCGTGAAGGCAAGGGCCTAGATCGCGTCAGGGTGATGATTGCCGCCCACATGGACGAGGTTGGCTTCATGATTGTCAACGATGAAGGCGATGGCGTCTTTGAATTTCGTGTCATCGGCGGCGTAGACCCACGCCAGTTGGTTGGCAAGCCGGTTACCATCGGACGGGATCATATTCCCGGCGTGATTGGCGCCAAAGCCATCCACCTTACCACACCCGAAGAACGCAAACAGGTACTCAAAGTGGACCAACTGCGCATCGACGTTGGACCCGGAACGGGCTCCAAGGTCAAAGTTGGCGATCGGGGAACCTTCGCGACCAAACTGGTCGTGTTGGGTCCGAGCATCCGCTCCAAGGCGCTGGATGACAGGCTGGGCGTCTTCAACCTGATCCAGCTGGTCAAATACGCTCCTGATAATGTGGACTTGCTGGCAGCTTTCACCGTCCAGGAGGAACTTGGATTGCGTGGCGCAAAAATCGCTGCCTTCTCTTTCGATCCGGAAATTGGCATTGCCATGGACTCAACCCCCGCCAATGATCTTCCCGATTACGACGGGAATGAAAATACCAGTCACAACACCAAGCTGGGGGATGGACCCGCGATCTATATCATGGACCGCGGCACCATCGGGGATCAGCGCTTGATCAAGTGGCTGATCGAGTCAGCCGAAGCGGAGAAAATCCCCTGGCAGTTCCGTCAGCCCGGTCTGGGTGGCACCGACGCTGGTGAGATCCACAAAACCCGGACTGGCGTTCCGAGCGTCTCCGTTTCAGTGCCGCAGCGCTATTTGCACTCCCCGGCTGGTCTGATCCGCATCGATGACGAACTCAACACCTTAAAACTGATCCGCAAGGCGCTAACACGCCTTGATAGAAGCATCCTAAATCTGCAGGAGAAAAAGTAATGGCAAAGAAAAACACTTCCTTATGGACAATTCTTCAAACCCTGGTTGAGACGCCCGGACCTTCTGGTTCGGAACACGTGATCCGAGAAAAGATCAAAGCGGAAATTCAGGGGCACGCCGATGAGGTCTATACCGACGCGCTCGGAAACCTGATCGCCCGAAAAGGTGCTTTGAAAGAAGGCGGAAAACGGATCATGATTTCGGCGCATGTTGACGAAATCGGTTTGATGATCACGCATGTGGATGATAATGGTTTTGCCCGATTCCTGCCGATCGGTGGGATCAACCCCCTCACGTGCCTGGGCGGCAGGGTGCTCTTCATGAACGGCACCCAGGGCGTGATTGGAATGGAACGCCTGGAAAAGGATGAGCACCCGGAACTGGCAAAGTATTTCATCGACACTGGCGCGACATCAAAGGCCGACAGCAAAGTCGGTGTGGGCGATGTTTGCGGTTTTGAGCGTCCGCTGCTGGATTTGGGTAAACGTGTGGTTGCCAAGTCGATGGATGACCGCGTGGCTGCCGCCATCGCGGTGGAAGCCCTCAAAGAGGTCAAACCAGGCGTAAACGAACTCTTTTTCGTGTTCAGCGTCCAGGAAGAGGTTGGAATTCGCGGCGCGATCACCGCGGCCTATGGCGTCGACCCCGAAATCGGCCTGGCTGTGGACGTGACCCGCACGGGCGATACCCCTCTGGGTGTCAAGATGGAAGTCGCGCTCGGCAACGGACCCGCGATCAAGGTTCGGGATTCCTCCTTTATCGCTGATCCACGGGTGGTGAAGTGGATGGTGAATGAAGCTAAAGCGCAAAAACTGCCCTACCAGTTGGAAGTGCTTGAGGCAGGTGGTACGGATGGCGCTGCTATGCAGCGTACCCGTGCCGGCGTGCCGGCGGGCTGCCTTTCGATCCCATGCCGCTACATCCACAGTCCCTCTGAAATGGTCGACCGGGATGACGTGGAGAATTCAGTCAAACTGCTGGTTGGGCTGCTTGGCAAGCCCGTAAGCCTGGGATAACCTCCCTGGCAAGATGCTTTACAATTGCATTGATGACTGATAGCGTGAAAAAATTCAGACTATGCTTGGTGGTGCTGGTTATCAGCAGCCTGATTGGGCTTGCTGGCTGCGACTTGCTGCCCGATACATGGGAACTACCCTGGAACCAGGCTGCCACTGTCAGCCCGGAGCAAACGAATGTTCCAGAGCCTACTGGCTTTGTTGAAGAAGCCACTGAGGTGCTCGAAGAACAGACTCCCACGCCAGCGCCTCCTCCCGAAAAACTGATCCTCTGGCTCCCTCCCGAATTGGACCCTAACGCTGAGACGGAAGCGGCAGCTATTCTCAAAGACCGGCTGGACGAATTTGCCTACCTGAACAGCATCGAGCTGGATGTGCGTATCAAAGCGGTCTCGGGTAGCGGCGGACTTTTGGACGCGCTGCGTACCACGCACGGAGCGGCGCCGGTCTCCTCCCCGGATGTGGTTGCTCTCTCGCGCGAGCATCTGCTTCAAGCTACTCACGATGAGGTTGTCTTTTGGAATGAGGACCTGAAGACCGTCATGAGCGACCTGGACTGGTACAACTTCGGTCGGGACGCCGGTACGGTTCATGGGGAATTGATGGCCGTGCCCTTCAAGGGTGTGCCAATGGGTTTGGTTTACCAAAGCGTCAGCCAGTTGATCCCCAGCAATGAATGGACTGAGACCAGGCTGAATTACGGCTATTTTGGGTTTGCGGCGGATGACCCAAAGGGAACCTTTTTGTTACTACTCTACCTGAGCCTGGGCGGGCAGGTGCAAAATGAGCAAGGCTTGACGGTCTTGCAGGAGGCACCGCTGACAACTGCTCTGCAGACCCTGAAAGACGGTCTGAACACGCGACATTTCAGTGATCTATCGGTGACCATGCAAACAGCCAACCAGGTTTGGGAGGCGTTCAGCACCCGCCGAATTGATACCGCCTTCCTTCCTGTGGATGTGGTGTTGACCGGCAGGGAAACAACACCCGAAGCTCCCGATCCAGCCTTTACCTCGCCCAGCATGACCCTCACTGATGCCTGGGTTTGGGCTCTGGGCAGCCAGGAACCTCAGCGGCAGCAACTTGCGGTGGCATTGATCGCGCACCTTTCGGAGACACAATTCCTCGCGAAATGGACTGAAGCCCTCAAAGTGATCCCACCCCGACCTTCCGCGCTTGGCAGTTGGCAAGAGACCGATTTGAAACCAGCCCTGGAGAAAATGGCAAGCGGCGCGATTTTATATCCGCCCGACGCGGTCATGAACAACCTCGGACCAATATTACGCAACGCGACCCTGCTGATCCTGCGGGATAATGCAGATGTGGTCGAAACAGCCAAACAAGCTGTGGAGAGTGTCAAATGAGCGAAGACCAGGGATCAAAGAAGTCCAGCGGTTTGTCAATCGCGCTGATTGTGCTCGGCGTGTTGGTGATCAGCCTGCTGGCGGTGGTCGTGTTTGTTGATCCGATCAAGATCCAGCCTGACCTGACGTTAACTGCCACCTTCGTCACGGGCACACCCCAGCCATATCCGACGGACGGTGCGCCATTGCAATCGCCCGTGGTCAACATTGACGGCATTGCAATCCTCGGCGGGTTACTGGCTCTGATCGTACTCGTGGCGGTTTATCGCGAGATCCTGATCCACAAGCGGGCTTCGAAAAAGTGAAAATGATGACCAAGAAACACCAGGCGGGCTGAAAGCCCGCCTG
>CAYUGV010000022.1:0-15473 GCA_964444335.1 uncultured Anaerolineaceae bacterium
TGTGTTGGTAAGATCCAGGCATCGTCTGCAGCACGTGCTGCATCAGCGGGTGATCCGGCCTGGAAACATCCATCAATTGCAGCGCAGTCGGCATATCAAGCACAAATGAGAAGATGTATTCAAATAAGATTGTCAGCGTGCCGGAAGCGAGACCGTTTAGCATCGCGGAAGCACTCAGCGAAACCAAGCCCAACCAATCCGTGAAGGAATCGCCGATCCGGAAAATCAGAACCATGGCTGTGCCCACAAGGCTGACAATCGCACCAGCCCCCAGGAACGAGCTGATCCTTCTTGCCCGCCCGATCACAAAGATACCGGCGAAGGTCGGCAGAATGTAGAAGAGGGCTAACTCGGTATCGCGGGGATGACCAAAAACAGTCAGAATTGCCAGGAGCAGACTCAACAGCATGCCAGTCTCGACTCGTAAAACGATCGCAATGGTTAAGCCAAAAGCCGCCATCGGATAGAGCCAGGGGATGACGGTACGATCAATTACCAGGAAACGCGCAATGCCGAGAAAAGCCAGGAAAAATACGGCTACCAGGATGATCGTCCTGGTTTCGGAAAGTACCTCGTCTTTTCGCCGGCGGTTGTAGTACATCGCACAGATCAAACCACAGAGTGCGACCAAAATGCCACTTGTTATGAGCAGATCGCTGTGATTTTCTGGTTCACCCAATCCGAAAACATTGAGAGATTCCAGGTCACCAATGCCAATAATCTGACCCCGACGAACCAGTACCTCACCTGCCATGATTTGCCGGGTAATGGGCTCGACGCTATTGCGAGCGACTTCCCGGGCTTGTTGGGTTTGTTCTTCGCTGAACAAACTGGTGGGAACAATTAGCGGGGAGACGATCATAGTGATCAGTTGAGTTTGATCGCTCTTGAAGCCAAAATCGATGACAGCCGGAAGATTGCTGCGCGTACGCCCAATCTGGTCATTTCGGATACTGTCGCGCAGGACCAGCTCGAGCACCCGATTTGATTCCGCGGTGATGGCTTGCCAGTCCTCGTCCGTCAAATCCAGGATGGCTTCGTAGGCTTCATCAGTCAGGGCAAGATCGGTTGCAGAACGCATGTCGGTGAGCTTCTGCTGCGGAGTCGAGAACTTATCGTTGCGGACAGAGGTGAAAAAGAACAGGACCTTGTTCAGCGTTTCAAGCTGCGCTTTTGCGATGCTGGGATCCGCAGGGAGGAAAACCGGTTCCACTTGCGCAGCAGCTTCTTTGCGCGCCTGATCTGTGAGGACTTTTGATTCAAAGGTGATCGAGTACGGAGCGGTGATTTCTTGCGGGGCAACTTGCCCGATGCGAACTGCCTCGCTTTGATCGCTCATGATGTTGGGCAGGACAAGAAAACCAAAAGCAACCAGGCATGTAACCCCCAGGATGATGATTTTAATCACGCTCTGGGTGGTCGATCCACCTGGTTTGTCTTTGGTTGACTTCATTGCCATGCGTTTATCCTGCCAGAAGTTCCCGCACCACCCGACTGGCTTCGGCATTACTGGCTCTGCCTGCCAATAGTGGTTGGAGAGATTTCATGACGACACCCATGTCCTTGTTCGAAGTAGCGTTGCATTGCGCAATCACACCGCGGACCAGATCTTTGAGTTCCTCTGCATTTAATTGTGCTGGCAGATAGGTTTTAAGGCAGGCGATTTCCTGGTCAGCCTTCGTCACCAGGTCCTCACGATGAGCCTTCAGGGCATCGGCTTTGGATTCCTCGCGAGTCTTGATCTCTTTCTGGATGATTGCCAATATTTCGTCCTGGTCGAGTTCACCACCCTTGGCAACTTCGGCCAGTTGGATAGCGGATTTGATCATTTTTACAACCCACTTTGAGGTCTCATCGTGGGTTTTCATGGCGATGACTAAGTCAGCTTGTAAGCGTTCTTTTAGGTTCATAGTTTTATTATACCTGCCTCTCTGATCGCTCTCATTCACCGAGCGTGATCAGTCCTTTCAAATCTTCGAAAAGTGACTGGCTGATACCTTGCACATTGAGTAAATCCTCCAATGCGGTGAAAAGCCCGTTTTGCTGACGATAATTGAAAATGGCTAGTGCCTTCACTTCTCCAATACCGGGTAGGCTATCCAACTCTGAGATGCTGGCGGTGTTTATGTTGACAAGTGCGGAAGTTTCAAGCGCGAATTCTTTATTATCAGACGTTAATGCCGCCTCCAGGGTTGATGGAAGGTATATCCTTTGACCGTCCACTAATACAGCCGCAAGATTCAAGGATTGCGGATCAGCGCTTTCCTGCAAACCTCCGGCAGTCTGGATCGCGTCTTCCAAGCGCGCGCCTTCCGGAAGAGTGTACACCCCCGGAACGTTGACATAGCCTGTCACGTGAACGCGAATGAGTCGGGGTGTGGAGGTCGGCTCAGGAGTCAGGTTGGGTGTGCGAGTTACCAGTGTCAGCGGCTGCCCTCGCTGTGGGGAAACAACCAGGAGAATAGCTCCGACCACGACCAGCCCAAGTAGAAAACCAGCCAAAGTCTGCTGCCAGGGCTTCATGCCGCGGTGCCTTGAGAGCCTTTCTGTTCCGCCTCGTACATCAAGTTAAAGGCTTTGATGGAGACCTCGAGCATGTCTTCTGAAGGTTCACGGGTGGTGAGCTTTTGCAGCGCGAGATTGGGTTTGATCAAGGCTCGTACTAACTTTGAATCGTCCATGTGCCTGGCTGCAAAACGGATGTATTCGTAAGCCACTCCCGAGACGACTGGAAGCAGTAATAAGCGTGTCAGCAAACGTATATGCAAGGGTAACGGGCCGAGAAGGCTGAAAAACAGGATCGAGATCAACACCAGTGTCAGGATGAAGGATGTTCCACAGCGTGGATGAACGAGGGTGAACTTGCTGACATTTTCCGGTGTCAATTCAGCGCCGGCTTCAAACGCATTAATGGTTTTGTGTTCCGCGCCGTGATAAGAAAAAACACGTCGGACCTCCGGCATCCTTCCAACGACAACAAGGTAAATTATCAGGATCGCCAGTCGGATCAATCCTTCGAGCAAGTTGCTAAGCCAGGTTCCTACTGTTCCCCAGCGTTCAAATCCGAGTGGTCCGTCGAGCCAGCCGCTAACCAGGGCAGGCAGCAGGAAAAAGAGACCAATTCCCAGCACAAGCGACAACAAGACTGTCAGTACCAGGTCTTTTCCCTCAATTTGTTGATCTTCACCGTTGACCATGTTTGAGGATTTGGTGAGAAAGCGCATGCCCAGGTTCAAGGAGTCCCACAGGCCTAAAACGCCTCGCAGAAATGGAATGTTCATCCATTTTGAGCGATAGAGAGCGGGGAGTTTCTCCTCGTAAGTGAGGATCTGACCATCTGGCGCGCGCACAGCCATCGCCACGTTCTCTTTACCGCGCATCATGACTCCTTCCATGACAGCTTGTCCGCCGTAGGAAGGGAGTCTCAACTCTTTCTGATTACCTGCCATGATTAATTCTCGAAACTCGTCAGGAAACGAATATATGCCTGGATGCCTTTACGCCAGGTGGGCAGGTGTAGTCGCTCATTGGGGGAGTGGATCGCGTCATCGGGCAGTCCAACCCCTGTGAGGATTGATTTCACACCTAATACTCTTTGCATGATCGTAGCGACAGGAACGCTTCCACCTTCGCGCTTGAATGTGACATCCTTGTGCCATGTTTCTTTATATGCCATGATGAGATTATCCAAACCGGGTGCATCCTCTGCCAGGTAGAAAGGTCCGCCAGAGTGCTTGATGAAACTGACGGTCACGGTTGGAGGAACAAGCGACCGGATGTATTTTTCCGCAAGTTCATAGATCTCAGCGTGCTGTTGGTCTGGAACCAACCGGCAGGAAATCTTGGCTTTAGCGTAGGCGGGGATAATGGTTTTTGCACCTTCACCGATAAAACCGGAATAGAGCCCATTTACATCCAGGGTCGGTCTTGCTCCCTGGCGCTCGAGAACTGAATACCCTTGCTCGCCATGAAGAGCGGGCGCTCCAGTTACACCAATGAAATCAGCTTCACTGGTTGGATTCATAGCGATTTTTCGCCGGTCTTCATCGCTCAAGGTTCGCACCCGATCGTAAAAACCTGGAATTGCAACCGAACCATCAGGGTTATGAAGTTGAGCGATAATCTTTGCCAATACGTTAGCAGGATTGGCAATGTTTCCACCAAATAGCCCTGAATGGAGATCCATCTTGGGACCATCAATGCGTACTTCGAAATATACCAATCCGCGTAAGCCAAAAACGATCGTCGGGCTGTCTTTGTTGATCATGCCAGCATCCGGGTTGAGGATCATGTCGCATTTCAGCAGATCTGCATTCTTGTTAATAAAACTTTCCAGAGAAGGGGAGCCAACTTCCTCTTCACCCTCGAGGATGAACTTGATGTTGATGGGTAATTCTCCGGTCTTTAAAACGCTTTCAAGCGCGAAAACCGTCGACATGATCTGACCTTTCATGTCCGATGAACCGCGGGCAAAGAGATACTCCCCGCGGATGGTTGGCTCAAATGCAGGCGTTGTCCAGGAATCCAGGGGGTCGGGCGGCTGAACATCGTAGTGCCCATAAATCAGGAGGGTTTTTGCATCCGGATTGATTGAGCGTTTCTGGGTAAAAACAATGGGGTGCAAACTGGTCGGAAAAATCTTAACCTCATCCATTCCTAGATGCTCAAAATAGGACTTAAGAAAATCAGCTGCTTCAAGCAGGTGGGGTTTCATCTCAGGGTCAGCAGAGACCGATGGGATCCGCAAGAATGCATCAAGAGTATGCATCTTCTCGACTTCAGTGATTTCAAATTCATGGAGTGCTTGTTGGGTTCTGGACATGTTCATCCCTCAAATTTTTCCCTGATTATATGCTATTTGTCCATAAACCGTGTTAGCATAGGTGATATTTAATGCTCTGGATGAAATAATTGAGTTCCGAACAGGGTTTGGTCGGAGAGCGGTTGAAAAATCAGGTTGTTTCAAGGATAATAATCCCAGGCTCCTGGTTAATATGCCCCTCATCGCGTGCATAAATTCCCCGGGATTGTGTTTCGCGGGAATATTTGGTGTGCAAATTTGCTGATGAGGAATTTCCGGCAGGAGAGGTAAGTAAAAAATGGCTTTGATTGAACACAGACAATTGATTATTCTGGGCGCAGGACCTGCAGGGCTGTCTGCCGCGATTTATGGCGCCAGGGCAGAGTTGAAGCCCCTGGTGATTACCGGGATGGTCCTGTATGGACAGGCATCCCTGACCCACACTATCGAGAATTATCCTGGTTTCCCAAAGGGAATCGGCGGTATGCAACTTGGACAGCTTTTTGAGGAACAGGCGAAGGCTTTTGGCACTGAATTTGTGTTTGATGAAGTCCAGGCGGTTGACCTTTCCAAACACCCTTACACGGTCAGTGTTTATGGCGGTGACTACACCACTGACGCATTGATCATCGCCATGGGAGCTAACAACAAAAGGCTCAACGTTCCTGGCGAGGAGGAATTCATAGGCAGAGGTGTTTCGTACTGCGGCACATGCGATGGTTGGTTCTACAAGGATAAGGACATCCACGTGGTTGGCGGCGGAGATAGCGCGTTGGAGGAAGCCATATTTCTAACCCGGTTCGCCCATAGTGTGACCATCATTCACCGGCGGGATACCTTGCGCGCTGGAGCCATCCTTGAAAATCGCGCGCGTACCAATCCGAAGATCGGTTTCATATTTGATACCGTTGTCAAGGAGATCAGGGGTGGCGAAGGTGTGGACGAGCTCCTGGTTGAAAACGTCAAAACAGGCGAAACCAGTCTGATCCCCACTGAGGGGCTCTTTATTTTTATCGGTCACAGTCCAAACACTAAGTTGTTTGAAGGGCAACTCGCGCTCGAACCTGGCGGTACGATCAAGATCAATGAACACATGGAAACCAGCAAGAAAAGCGTTTTTGCGGCAGGAGAAATAGCTGATCCTCATTTTCGGCAGGTAGTTACCTCTGCCGGCATGGGGGCAGCCGCAGCGATTTCAGCTACTCATTGTCTCGAAACGATGTCTTGCGGGCTTTAGGCCTGTTTACGGCGCAGCGGTCGGCTGGACACCTGATCCAATCCAACTGAAAACCCTGAACGCACTGGTAATGCCGGCTTCTTCGTAGATCGGATTCGTGTTATCCTGGTTTATTTGTCGTGCGACTGTCACACTCCATTGGATGATGTGGGGATTGCCATCTGTGGGGCGGAAAGTGGCGGGCAGGATGAACTTGGTGTCGGTGACATATTCCACCAGGATTTTTTCCTCGATGGAGGTAAGGTCCTGAATTTTCACCCGGTAAACCTCATTTGAGCGCAAGGCTGCCACAGCAGCCCACTGCAAAGTGACGCTTTCGTCAGTTGCCGAAAAAGCAGCACCTGAGCGAGGTAGAAGCAAGTTTGGTGCAGGGTAAGGGGGCAGGGGTGTGGGGGTCAGGGTTGGACCCGGAGTAGGCAACCGATCGCACAGGGGGATGATGAGTGTTTGCCCCTGGCGGATGGTGGTTCCAGATAACTTGTTGAAATCCTGGATATCTTTCATTGCAACGTTGTAATTCATCGCAATCCCCTGGAGGGTATCGCTGGAGGAGACAACGATCGAGACCGTGTTGGTGCAGATATCTGCCATCGCTTCGATTGCTTCAGGAGTCGCGGTTGGAACAGGAGAAGGAGTCAGGGTGGGTTGTGGTACCTTGATAGTGCGCCCTTCACTGAGCATGCAGTCCGTGCTTAGATTGTTGGCAAGGATGATGCTTTGTACCGAAACCCGGAATTGGGCTGCAATATCCGAGCAGGTTTCGTTAGCCTTCACGACGTAGTCCAGGGGCGGTAAAGGCGTCCAGGTCGGTTCGGGTTGGAGCGTCGGTGTGTTGGTGGGGCTGAGAGTCAGCGTGGGAGTTGCAGTTTGAGTGACCTCCTCTGTGGCAGTGGCGGCAACAGTACCACCACGTTGTTGGTTGATCACTAAAAAGACCACCACGGCAATGAGTGCGAGTACCAGAATTCCCAGGCCGATCAATGCTCCCAGGCTCATCTTGACTTCAGGAATACGTTTAGAGTCAATTGGGCGTTCTTTCTTTGCAGTTGCGGTTCCATCAAGCGCGGTTCCACAGACAAGACAACGCGTTGCAGTTTCAGAAATTCGGGTACCACAAACCGGGCAGTTTTGGCTCCCACGAGTGATTTTTTCAGTTTGGATTTTTTTCATAAGCTTTCAATAACCGAGCCAACAGACGTTGGTAAAATTGGCTCATGTTTGGTATCTATCTCCATATTCCCTTCTGTCGCAGAAGGTGTAAGTATTGTGATTTTATCACGTATGCTGGCAAAGACGAATTCATGCCAGATTATTATGCTGCCCTGATCTCAGAATTGCGATACCAAGCACACCACCTCCAGAATTTACCACAAAAAGTGGACACGATCTTTTTTGGCGGTGGCACACCTTCTGTGATGAAAGCTGAATGGATCAGGAGCCTGGTTGATTGCATTCGCTCGGAGTATGGCTTGGCTGAGGATTCAGAAATTACGCTAGAGGCCAACCCCGGAACGCTTTCCCCGGGATACCTTGACAACTTGCTCGAAGCCGGAGTGAACCGGCTAAGCATCGGGGTTCAATCTTTTGCTAAACCTGAGCTTGCCCTGCTCGGCAGGATCCACAGCCCTTCCCAGGCGGTGGACGCGATCGAGTCTGCCCGAAAGGCGGGTTTCGCGAATCTGTGTCTTGACCTGATATTTGGCATTCCCGGGCAGAGCTTGGCGAGTTGGCAGGCAAACCTAGAGAAGGTAATTGAGCTTAAGCTTGAACACCTCTCGCTTTATTCTTTGATACTCGAGCCGGGAACGCAGCTTTTTGACGATGTCCAGGCAGGCAGGCTTCAACCCGCCTCAGAAGACCTCAGCGCGGAAATGTACGAATTTGCGATGGATGCGCTTGGTCAGGAAGGTTTCTCGCATTATGAGATCTCAAACTGGGCGAAGGGAGAGTTTTTTGAATCTCGCCACAATAAGATATATTGGAAAAACCAACCTTACCTGGGAGTGGGGGCAGGCGCACACAGCAGCCTGAACGGGCTGCGCGTAGCCAATACACCTTCAATAGAAGAGTACATCCAGAGAATCAGCAAATCAAATGCAGAAGATGCAGGTGTTTTTCCTGCCGCGGAGGAAACACTCAAGCTCGATACCTACACCATGCAGCAGGAAACCATGATGCTGGGTATGCGGCTGACGCGGGAGGGGGTCTCCGCGCTTGATTTCAAGGAGCGATATGGAATGACAATCCAGGAGGTTTTTCCCAAGGAGCTGGAGCGCATATTAGCCCGAAAACTTGCGGAATGGCGAGATTTCGCAGATGGATCGCACCTGGTGCTCACCAGGGGAGGGATTCTGCTTGGAAATCAAGTTTTTCAGGAATTTGTTTGATTACTTATGGACTCTGATATAGGTGCCCCAACCATGCTTCGCCCAATCTTCTGGTCCGGCATGGGGTAAAGACCAGCGATATAGCCACTTAGCATCATCATTTGCCATGTTGATGCAGCCGGCACTCATCGGTGTACCAAAATTGGTGTGCCAAAATGTGCCATGGGTTGCCAGCCCGATCTCCATTTCGAAGAAGCAAGTCCAGGGCACGCCCATCCAGATCCTTTCGCGGACGTTGCTGGTCAGGACGGCGTTACCCATATGTTTGGACGGCATCTTCGTCTTGATTGCGTATAGCCCTTCGCCGGTTGGGAAACCTGTCGAAACTTTACACTCCTTCACCACCTTATCACCTTCAAAAGCTTGTAAGCGCTGAAGGGGGAGCGAAACATCAATTGACTTTTCCGCTGCAGGTACATCGGGAGAGAGTGGATCAAATTCCTCATCTGCGATGAAGCGCATGTGTTGAGCTCGAACAATGGTTTCGGTGCGGCCTAGTTCGTCCTGAATTTTGTACCAGGGTTGTTTGTCTGGTCCCTGGACGACATCAACCACCCAATGTGTGGAGCGATAAAAGTACATCCAAAGTGGAACCCAGCCATCGTAGGCCTGGTGGTAGAGCGAACGGGTATAGGGCACGGTGATCTCGGCTAATTGACCCGTGCTGCGTTTTGGTTCTGAAGGTTCGTTTAACTCGTATTTGACTTCATAGAGCAGTCCACTGAAGACAAATCCACCCCAACAGCGGTACCAGGTCGGATTCCAGGCGGGTCCGTTTGGACCAATCACCTCTTCATAGACGTTAATGATATCCATGTATTGGCGTTGGTAAAGGATCACGCTCGACTCGTCCGGTTCTTTATAGATGCTTACACCGGATTTCTCGCCCACTAGCATGAAGCGCGGCTTGGTCCAGCTGGCGCCAGCCTCGGCATTCGGGAAGAGAGCAGCTGCGCCCAAACTCATTGCGCCATACTTAAGAAATTCACGCCGCGAAAGATCCATTCATCCTCGTTAGCTAATCGAAACCAATCTGATACATGTAATCAATTCAGATTGAAAATTAAAGCCACTGCTGATTTTACCAACAGTGGCTTGATATTACGAATGATAGTAAAGGTTTACTTCTTGGTCAGGATGATGCGGGCATCCACAACTGCCACGCCCTTGCCTTCTTCGTAGACGATCACGGGGTTGGCGTCGGATTCGGCGATTTCGTCCTTCAAGTCGTAGACCATGTAGGAGTAGTGCGCCAAAACGTCGGCAAGCGCTTTCTGATCGCGAGGGGACTCGCCACGAGCACCCTGCAGGATCTTGGAGCTCTTGATCTCGGACTGCATATCCAACGCAGCGGCTTCATCGATCGGAGCGACT
This sequence comes from uncultured Anaerolineaceae bacterium, assembly GCA_964444335.1. Taxonomy (GTDB): domain Bacteria; phylum Chloroflexota; class Anaerolineae; order Anaerolineales; family Anaerolineaceae; genus Mesolinea. Next base: position 9,800 of record CAYUGV010000022.1, read on the forward strand.
TTGAAGGTGACATCCTTCATAACTTCCACAAAGATACCACCGAGGCCGAACATCAGGGTCGGACCGAAGGTGGCGTCATTAACGGAACCGACGATAACCTCAGTTGCCCAGGGAGCCATTTCCTGGATGGCGACACCGTCGATCTCCGCATCAGCTTTGTAGTTCAGAGAGTTTTCCATGATGACCTTCCAGGCATCGCGAACACCCTGGTCGTTCTTGATGTTCACTTTGACCGCGCCGGCATCGGACTTGTGCAGGATGTCGGGGGAGACGATCTTCATCACGATCGGGTAACCGATTTCATTTGCCATGCGGATGGCATCTTCTTCCGTCTTGGCGAGGTCCGTGGAGGTAACTGGCAGCCCGTAAGCCTTGAATACGTGCTTGGCTTCAACCTCGGTGAGGGCATCGCGACCCTTGGCTCGGGCTCCAGCGATGATCTGGAGGGCTTTTTCCTTGTCAATATTGGTGGGTTTGTACATGCCATTATGAGCGGTTTTCAACAGATCATCCTGTTTGCGCAAGGATGCCAAAGCTTTGACTGCCAGATCGGGGGCATCATAAGTGGGGATGTCGTGTTCGATCAGCCATTCCTTGGCTTTCTCGCAGCGTTCGCCGCCAATGAAGGATACAGCGATGGGCTTGCCAGAAGCGCCAGATTCATGGAGGGCGTTATAAATTGCTTCAGCAATTTCCTGCGGGTCAGTAACGGAGGTTTCGCAATAGAGCACAACCATTCCATCCACCCAAGGGTGAGCGTAGGAGTACTTGACGCCTTCGTAATAGCCTGCGAGACCGGCGCCACCGGTGATATCCACCGGGTTCTTGGCGGAACCGAAGGATGGCATGTGTTTCTTGAGCTCTTCCTGGACGTCCTGGGGAGCGAATTTGAGAGGCAGGCCGTATTTTTCGGCTGCGTCAGTCGCCAAAACGCCTACACCGCCGCCATTGGTGACGATCAGGAGGTTGTCACCTTTCATGGTCGGCTGGAGGGAGAGTGCGAGGGTGGTGTCGAACATGTCGTTGAGGTCCTCAGCCTGGGCGACGCCTGCCTGCTCAAACGCGGCTTCATAAACCTTGGCACTGCCAGCCAGCGACCCGGTGTGGGAAGCTGCAGCGGCTGCACCGTGGGCGGATGTGCCGGCTTTGAGGGCGATAATAGGCTTGGTGCACTTACGAGCTGCTTCCATGAACTTTGGACCGTCTTTAATGCCTTCAATATAGAGCGTGAGGCAGGAAGTGTTTTCGTCTTCATTCAGGTAGGAGATCAGGTCAGCAAAATCGAGGTCAGCCTGGTTGCCAATGGAGATCATCTTGTCAAAACCGACCCGGCGGGTGTAGGTGGCGGCAGCCATTGCAATCAAAAGCGCGCCACTTTGAGAAATAAGCGCAGCCTTGCCTTCGTATGGCAGGTAGTTGTAGAAAGAAGCATTCATCTTGTCGCTGTTGGAGAGCACGCCGATGATGTTCGGTCCAATGATGCGCATGCCATATTCGTGGGCTATGCGGACGATCTCTTCTTCGAGGGCATGGTCGCCAACTTCACTGAAACCGGAGGTGATGATGCTCAAGCCCTTCACGCCTTTTTCGCCAGATTCCTGAACGACCTTGGCTACAAACTTTGCTGGAACAGTGATAACGGCGGCATCGACCACGTAAGGTACATCCTTGACGCTTGGAAAGCATTTGTAGCCCATGATTTCTTCGGCGTCGGGGTTGATCGGATAGACAGCGCCCTGATAACCACAGTTCTTGAGGTTTTCAACCACCTTGTAACCGATTTTATCGGGGTTGGTTGATGCACCGATGACGGCGATGCTCTTGGGTTTGAGTACAGCATTAATAATTGGATCCACTTTTTCCTCCGGAAGTATTATGTTTAATTATCCAACTGATTAGTATACCGCAAATAATAACTGACGCGGCAATTAAGAAATTAAGAAATTATCGCTCTTGAAATTATCGCTCTGGGAAAAGAACTACATGAATACGCAAAAAGATCCATTCCGGAAGAGGGAAACATATTGAAGCGGGAGGAGAACTGGAGTAAGATTAAGTCATTCCAAATCGTCTTTCAGAAAAGAATAATTAACCTGTTTCACTTACAGGCTTAGTTCAATTAATAACGGAGGGCAAGATGTTTTCGAGGTCGAGGTTTTTCCTATTGATTATTCTCGTACTCTTAGTTTTCCCTATCACCGTCGTTTTTGCGCAATCTGGCGACACGGAGGGGGACCCACCCCCAATTGTTGAAACCAATCCTGAGGTTCAGGACTTCCACGTTTATCTCCCAATGTTGAGCAAGGTCGTCCTGACAACGGATGTGGCCATCGCTGATGTGCATCTCAGCCCAAATCCGATTGCGATTGGCGACACTGTCCACCTTTCTTTCAGCATCACCAACCTCGGGTTGACCCCTTCAGTGGAGTTTCCCGTGGATTGGAAAGTTGTTCCGCTTGGTGAGACGGAGCCACTTGCCAGCGGATCGTTTGTTGTGCCAGCGCTTTCTTACGGCCAGATCGCGGTGCTGGAAGCGGATTACCAGGCATTGATAGCCGGGCCATTTGACGTCCAGGTGGTGGCAGATCCATTTTTTGAGAATCCTGACCCGATCCCCGCGAACAATTCACGCTCTGTTGAGCTTGGTGTGACCGGTATCGTGGAATTCTGTGGAACCATCACGAAGGACACGGTTTGGGCATACGCCACCTACGTGCTAGGCTGCAATGTTGAATTGCCTAAAGGGATTAGCTTGCTTGTCAGGTCTGGTGCAGTGATCAAGCCAACCCAGCAATCTATTTTCATCAACGTGCTTGGCAATATGGAATTAAGGGGAACTGAAACCACTCCTGTGGTCATTACCTCGATTAACGATGAAGAATATGGGGCGGATGCGAATGGAGAACCAACGATTCCTCCCAGTGCGGGAGAGTGGAACAAGGTCTTCATTGGATCCACGGGTGTCGTGAACGCTTCTCATGCGCTTTTACGCTATGGGCTCACACCGTTTTGGAGCGATCTAGGGCATTTGATCGTTTCTGATTCGGTTTTGGAGTATTTCGGTGCTGCAACGCAGAGCAATAATGGCTATATCGACCTTCAAAATAATGTGATCCGAAACAGCGGTAACTACGGGCTGATCTACTACAACAACGGTCCCTTCGTCGCAGCTCCCACGATGATCAATAATCATTTTGAAGGCTGCACCAGTTATGCGGTTATGTACACTACATATGGAGAACTCACTCTGGACTTGACCCAGGTTCATGGAAATACTGCAATTAACAACGGTTTTAATGGTATCCGGCTAACTGGAACACTAGCTGGAAATTCATTCCTCTCAAACGCTGGAATTCCGTACATCCTTGAAGAAGACGATGATCAGGCTGGGTCGATCTTTGTGCCTGTCGGCAGCACTTTGACTATCGAAGCTGGGGCTGTTTTCAAAATGACCGGGTCCAGTTACTGGTACGGCAAGGGAACTGGTTTGGAAATCGCCGGAACACTGCTCGCGAGTGGAACGACAGAATCACCAATTGTTTTTACAAGCATCCACGATGACACAGTGGGCGGGGATACTAATAATAATGGTTCTGCTACAGTGCCAACGAAAGGTGACTGGACTCGTCAACTCATTCAGCCGGGAGGAACCGCCACTTTTGAGCACGTGACGATTAGCTACGCAGGAGGCGGTGTTTATGGACAAACAGCAGAAAGCATTGTGAACAATAGTGGAACACTCCACTTCCATAATGGGTTAATCGACCAGGGAGCCATGACGGGTATTCGCAGCGTGAATAATGGAACGTTGGATGTCACAAGCAGCACGATTCGATCCCAAAATGAACATGGCATTGTCTACTCTGCCAGTGGGAGTATTGCGCCGACCATCCAGGACAACACCTTTGACTCCAACACCAATTTTGCGGTTTACTTTAACCCATCCGGACCCATAACATTGGATGGAACTCAGATGAGCGACAACATTGCGGTCAATAATGGAACCAACGCGCTACGGTTGAGAGGCAATTTCATAGGCTCGTCCACCCTGCAGAACCCCGGTTTCGCCATCTTGTTGGACTATAACCCTGATTTCATGCTATCAGTCTACGTTTCTCCAGATAGCAGCCTCACTATCCAACCAGGGACGATCCTCAAGGGTTTCGGAAGCAGTTACTGGGAAGGAAGAGGCTCAGGGATCCAGGTGAGCGGCACTCTTGATGCGCTTGGCACTTCAGAAGACCCAATTATCTTCACCAGTTTGCATGATGATGAATATGGAGGAGACACCAATAATAATGGATCTGCCACCGTTCCTGCTGCTGGACAATGGTCCTTCAACTACATTGGGGCAGGTGGAGTGGCAACCTTCGAGCACACCCTGCTGCGATATGGTGGGGGTATGCTCTATGGGCTGCCACAGACGACCATCCAGAATATGGCGGGCACGCTGCACTTGAGTGACAGCACGCTTGAATATGGGAGCGGCAGTGGAGTACGCAGTGACGCCAGCGGAGTAATCGACATCCATGACAACCTGATCAAAAGCAACACAGAATACGGCATCTATTACTCAGCGAGTGGGTCGGTTGCTCCAATTATCCAAAATAATACCTTTGACACCAACGCCAGTTATGCGGTCTACTTTGCTCCATCTGGATCTTTGACGCTGGATGGAACAAAGATGAGCGGTAATAACGCGGTCAATAATGCCTTCAATGCTCTCAGGTTGATAGGTAACTTTGTTAGTTCTTCAACCCTGCAGAATCCTGGGTTTGCCATCATGCTGCACTACAACCCTGATCATATGCTGTCATTGTACGTGCCTGTTGGCAGCTCCCTGACCATTCAACCAGGGACCATCTTAAAGGGCTATGGAAGCAGCTATTGGGAGGGAAGGGGCTCGGGCATTGAGGTGTATGGCACGCTCAATGTTGCAGGCACAAGTGAGGACCCAGTTGTTTTCACCAGTTTACAGGATGATGCTTATGGCGGGGACACTAATAATGATGGATCTGCCACCGTTCCTGCTTCTGGACAATGGTCATTCAACTACATTGGCGCAAGTGGAACGGCGACTTTCGAGCACACTCTGCTGCGATATGCTGGCGCCCCGATTTATGGAATGCCTCAGCCTGCCGTATTCAATAGCGGCGGAAGTGTTAGCTTGAACAGCTCAGTGGTTGAGCACAGCGCTAATTATGGCATTTTGCAGAACGGTGGTGAATTAAGCCTAACTGCAGGCCAGGTTTCGAATAATGTCATTGGCGTTTCGGTTGCGGCTGAATCAGGCTCCACATCTTTCGTCGATTGCGACTTCCTCACAAATCAGATTGGCATTGATTTTGGAGGGAATTCGTCAACCACCACTCAGAACTGTATCTTTGAGGGTAACGCTCAATACGGTTATCGGAATCAAACCAGCCCGACGCTCGATGTGAGAAATAACTGGTGGGGTGATGCTTCAGGTCCTTCGCCTTATGGAACAGGGAACGCAGTCAGTGGAAACTTGACTGTTAGTCCCTGGTTGACTGTCAGACCGAGGTAATAGTTGGTTAATCTGAGATAAAAAAAGGCTGATCCATTTCGGATCAGCCTTTTCAGATGTTCCTTTAGTATACTAAAGAATGGTTACATCCTGAGCCTGGGGGCCTTTGGGGCCGGCAGTGACCGT
>CAYUGV010000023.1:0-15432 GCA_964444335.1 uncultured Anaerolineaceae bacterium
GGGGCCTGCCACTACCATATACATACATAATTTACATACCCCATGGTCAATGCTGGCACGGCATGCCGTGCCCCTACCCGAGAATCACTTATACGGTCTCAAATTGTGATATACTCTCATCACAAACACGATGGCAGAGCATCGGTCATCCGCCAGAGAGCAGCCCCCTGGCTGAAAGGCTGCAAGCGCCCGCGGAGTGCATCAGACCCCACTCACCTGCCCCTCCTCCCGGAGCGTGGCTGCGGTGATTTCCTTTAGCCGCAGACGGTCAGACCCGTTATCGCCTCCATGAGCTGCCCATCCTCGTGATGGGAAGCAGGGTGGTACCGCGAAAGCAATTTCGTCCCTGCATGCAGGGATTTTTTATTTAACAGGAGCAAAACATGATGGACCCAACCGCAATACCAACCTATCGACCCGATGAAATCGAGCCCAAGTGGCAGGCACGCTGGGAAGCAGACAAGCTCTACCAGCCCGAGCATGACCCGAACAAAACAAAGCACTACGCTCTTACGATGCTGCCCTATCCCTCAGGCGACCTCCACATCGGTCACTGGTATGCCATGACGCCTCCTGACGCACGCGCGCGTTTCAAGCGCATGCAGGGTTACAACGTCTTCTTCCCGATGGGTTTTGATGCTTTTGGTCTGCCAGCTGAAAACGCCGCGATCAAGCACAAGATCCACCCAAAAACGTGGACCTATGCCAACATCGAACGCATGCGCGGACAACTCCGCTCGATGGGAAACTCCTTCGACTGGCGCGCGGAGATCATTTCTTCTGATCCGAAGTATTACCGCTGGACGCAGTGGTTCTTTGAGCAGTTCTACAAAAACGGGCTGGCATACCAAAAGATGTCCCCGGTGGACTTCTGCCCCAACTGCAACACGACCCTGGCGCGTGAGCAGGTGCATGGCGACGACCGCCACTGCGAACGCTGCGGCACGCCCGTGATCCGCAAAGACCTGAAACAGTGGTTCTTCAAGACCTCTGCCTATGCCGAGGAGCTGCTGAACTATGAAGGGCTCGATTGGCCGGAACTGATTAAAACCCTGCAGCAAAAGTGGATCGGGAAGTCGCAAGGCGCTTCCATCACTTTCAGAACTGAGGCTGGTGATCCGGTTGAGGTCTTCACCACCCGCCCCGACACGCTTTGGGGTGTGACCTTCATGGTGCTCTCCCCCGAGCACCCGCTGGTGGAAAAAATTACCACGGCCGCCCAACTGGACGAAGTGCGTGCCTACCAGGAGCAAGCCAAGCGCCAGTCTGACATCCAACGCGAGTCTGTCACGCGTGAGAAAACCGGCGTATTCACCGGCGGGTATGCCATCAACCCCGCTTCCGGTCAGCATATCCCGATCTGGATCGCAGATTACGTGCTGATGGGTTACGGCACCGGCGCCATCATGGCAGTGCCAGCCCATGACCAGCGCGACTTTGAGTTCGCGCGCCAGTACGGACTGCCGATCAAGGTCGTGATCCACCCGAATGGTGATAACCTGATCGATCCCGATGAAATGACTGCGGCGGTTGAAGCGCATGGTTCGATGGTCAATTCCGGTCCGCTGACCGGCACCCCTGAATCAGAATCCATGGCTGCGGCTACGCGATATGCCGAGGAAAACGGATTTGGTTTTGGTACCACCAGCTACCGCCTGCACGACTGGCTGATCAGCCGCCAGCGCTACTGGGGCGCGCCAATCCCCATGATCTACTGCCCCACATGCGGCACGGTGCCTGTTCCTGAAGACCAGCTACCCGTGCTGCTGCCGGACGACGTGGAGTGGCTGCCCACGGGTGAAAGCCCGCTCAAGCTGCATCCCACCTGGCGCTTCACGACCTGCCCGGTCTGCGGCGGCGCGGCTGAACGCGAAACCGATACCATGGACACCTTCATGTGCTCCAGCTGGTATCACCTGCGCTACCTCAGCCCGGATTATGCCGAGGGTCCTTTTGATCCTGACCAGTACAACTACTGGATGCCGGTGGACACCTACACCGGCGGCTCCGAGCATGCCACCATGCACCTGATCTACACACGCTTCTTCCATAAAGCTGCCCGCGATTGCGGTATCACACAAGGCAAGGAACCTATGCTGCAGCTGCGAAACCAGGGAATGGTGCTGGGCGAAGATGGCGAAAAGATGAGCAAGAGCCGCGGAAACGTGATCAACCCGGATGACCTGGTCGCACGGTACGGCGCCGATACAGTGCGGGCGTACATCATCTTCTTCTGCCGGTGGGAACTGGGCGGACCGTGGTCCAGCAGCGGTATTGAAGGTAACAGTCGCTGGCTGAGAAGAGTGTGGTACATGCTGATGGAACCCACTGAGGGGACGGCTGAGCCCGAAGTGCTGCGTGCCCTGCGCCGCAAGACTCATCAGACACTGAAGCGCGTGACGTACGACTTTGAGAATTTCGAGTTTAACACCATCGTCTCCAGCCTGATGGAGCTACTCAACGAAATGGGTCGCGCCAAGAATGCCGGCGCGTTTGGCTCGGAAGAATGGAACGAATCCGCCGATATCTACCTGCGCATGCTGGCGCCGGTCTGCCCGCACATCGCCGAGGAACTGTGGGAACGGTTGGGCAAGCCCTATTCGATCCACACTCAACCCTGGCCGCAGGTGGACGAAGAAGCCGCCAAGGACGAGATGATCACCCTGATCGTCCAGGTCAATGGCAAACTGCGAGACCGCATCCTGGTTGAGCCTGGTATCACCGATGAAGACGCCCAGCGACTCGCCCTGGCAAGCGACACCGTCCAGCAAAGCCTGGAAGGCCGCCCCATCCGCAAGGTGATCGTGGTCCCGGGACGACTGGTCAACATCGTGGGATAAACACTTTCGCAAACCGGGTGCACTGATAGCACCCGGTTTTTTTATACAGATATTTCTACTGGCTGCAAATGAAAAGAACTCTCCATCCTCAAACAAACCGAACCCCTCCAAAAACGGTCCTTAGATTTTTCAGGTAAACTTAACGGGTAACTGATCTGCCCGCCAGTTTGGCAGATCACCCATGGAACTCGGGTTAATACCCATCCGGTCAGACAACTAACAGGAGTGAGTATGAAAACCATCGTAGCTGGTGCCTTGGGGGAATGTGTTCACGTCGCAGGGGTAACAAATTTTCTTCGATTAGCGGAATTAGCCGGTTGGAGAACCGTCTTTCTCGGTCCCGCTGTGCCAATCGAGACTCTGATTGAGGCGTCCATTCGCGAAAACGCGGATCTGGTCGGCGTTTCTTACCGTCTCACGCCCGAGACCGGCGAACGCCTTCTGGCTGAATTCGCCGAGGCCGCTGCCGATCTGCATGAGAAGGGAGTACGCTTTGCCTTTGGCGGAACCCCACCTGTGGCTCATAAGGCTGAAGCCCTGAAAGGCTTTTTTGAACAAATCTTCGACGGCAGTCAAAGTCGCGAAGAAATCCTTGCTTACCTGCGTGGGGAAGATCTGCAGGCACCTGGCGAGTCAACTTATCCGCAAAGCACAATCGAGCGTATTCGCTGGAAGCAGCCCTTCCCGCTGCTGCGCCACCATTTCGGATTACCGACCATGCAAGCCAGCATCGAAGGCATCCGCCAGATCGCGGAAGCCAAAGCGCTGGATGTGATCTCACTGGGTATCGACCAGGACGCCCAGGCCAACTTCTTCCATCCTGAAAGGCAAAATCCACGCACCACTGGAGCTGGCGGCGTGCCTGTGCGCAGCGCGGAGGATTACCGGCAACTCTACCAGGCTTCGCGCGCTGGTAACTACCCCTTGATGCGCACCTATTCCGGCACGGACGACTTTATCCGCCTGGCTGAGATGTACGTGGAAACGATCAATAATGCCTGGTGCGCGATCCCCCTCTTCTGGTTCAACCTGATGGATGGACGCGGACCCCTCACGTTGGAAGAATCCATCCGTGATCACCAGCAGGTAATGGCGTGGTACGGGCAGCGCGGCATCCCGGTGGAGCTCAACGAGCCGCACCACTGGGGCATGCGCGATGCGTCGGATGTGGTCTTCGTGGTTTCCGCCTATCTCTCTGCTTATAACGCCAAAGCCTTCGGCGTCAGGGACTACATCGCGCAAATGATGTTTAACAGCCCACCCAACCTTTCGGACGCGATGGACCTGGCGAAAATGCTTGCGATCCTCGAAATGATCTCACCGCTGGAAGATGAAAACTTCCACATCTGGCGGCAGACGCGCACGGGGTTGCTGAGCTATCCGTTGGAAGATAACGCAGCCCGTGCCCACCTGGCCACCAGCATCTACCTGCAGATGGCTCTGAAGCCGCACATCATTCACATCGTCGGGCATACCGAAGCCGACCATGCCGCGAATGCCTCTGACGTCATTGCTGCAAGCCTGGCTGCCCGGCGCAGCATAGAGAATGCCCTGGCGGGTCAGCCAGATATGACTGTTGACCCTGCCATCCAGGCCCGCAAGAAGCACCTGATTGAACAGACCGGGATTACATTGAAGGCTATTAGGAATCTCGCTGATAAAAGCGTGGGAGATCCCCTCACGGATCCAGCAACTCTGACAAAAGCTGTCAGACTGGGCATCCTGGACGCACCTCAACTCAAAAACAACCCCTTCGCCCCTGGCGCCATCCGTACCCGAGTATTGGACGGCGCGTGTGAAGCTGTAAACGAAAATGGGGAGATCATTGGCGAGCGGGACCGACTGCAAGACTACTTTTAAGGAGTATCGATGAAAAATGAATATGTTTTTGGCGTTATTGGGGCAGGAAATGGTGGAAAAGCCATGGCAGCTTACCTGGCATTACTGGGAAAGAAAGTGCTGCTATACAACCGCACCTTTTCGCACGTGGAAGTCATCGCGGAAAGGCAGGGCATTGACCTGATAAACTCTGATGGCCTGGAGGGTTTTGGCAGACTGGACAAAGTAACAGACAATATCGCTGAGTTTTTAGCAGAAACTCAGGTCATTATGGTAGTTACCCCCTCCACAGCACACAGGGATATTGCCATTGCTGCCACACCCTACCTGCGCGATGACCACATCGTCATCCTGCATCCCGGTCGTACTGGCGGTGCCCTGGAATTTGCGGAGACACTGCGGCAGAACGGCTGCGCCACCACCCCAATCATCTCCGAGGCAGAGACTTTCATCTTTGCCAGCAGATCAGAAGGACCAAACCTTGCGCGGATTTTCCGCATCAAGCAATCCGTTCCACTTGCCGCTCTGCCCGCCAACCGCACGCAGGAAGTGCTGAATGCGATCCACACCGCTTTTCCTCAATTCATCAACGGCGGAAACGTCCTGATGACCGGTTTGAATAATATGGGAGCGGTCTTCCACCCTGCACTTGCCATGCTCAATGCCGGTTGGATTGAAGCCACCCACGGAAATTTTGAGTTTTACGTGGACGGCGTGACGCCCTCGGTGGCAAAGGTGTTGGAGGTGATTGACCGGGAAAGAGTTACTGTCGCGTCAGCAATTGGAATACGGGCGCGCACGGGGATGGAATGGCTCGAGTTGGCTTATGATGCGCGTGGAGAAAACCTGTATGAAGCCATGCATAACCAGACTGGATATTACGGGATCAAGGCGCCCCCAACTCTGAATCACCGATACATCTTTGAAGAACTGCCCATGAGCCTGGTGCCAATCGCTTCGATCGGTGAACGCTATGGCGTCTCGGTCAACTGCATCCGCAGCATCATCAGCCTTGGCTGTGTACTCCATAACACAGACTATTGGCGCAAGGGTAGAACCATTGAAAAACTCGGGATAAAAGAGCTGAGCGTGGGCGAGTTGACCCATTACGTGGAGACAGGCGAACGGGATTAGTTCCCAGGATTTCACACTCTGCTTCTATAGGAAGTTGTAAAATAACGCTTATGCAAAACGCGTTTGATTTCCTGAACCAGGACACCTATCTCAATTATCCGCTCATTTATGCTCTCAGGCATGGCGCGGAAGTGATTGCCGCGAATGAACTTGGCGTGGCAATTTATCGGTATCGTCCTGATTTCATGCTGTTGGCAGGACCAAATCCGCTTGAATTGATCAGAGATCTCCCCAAACCCGATCTGATCGAGATCTGCGGAAGTCAAAGCGCGAGAGCAGTGGCTGCTTATTGTGGACTCAAGGAAATCACAGAATGTTACCAATTCTATTACCCGCACAATAGCATTGAATCGGATCTGGAGCTCACACCCATCTTCCAGTCCGACCTGGAGTTCTTCCTGGCACATTATGACCGATTAGACCCGGAGGAGGCAGCAGTTGCTATCGACGAAGAGCGCGTTTTTGGGCTGCGCGACAAAGGCAAACTTTTTGCGTTCATTGGCTTACATGAAGATTACGCAATGGGTATGCTATATGTTCTGCCAGAATATCGACGGCAGGGTTGGGGGGAACGCCTGGAGCGAGCACTGATCGCCAGGGTCCTTGCTCTGGGTGAACTACCGTATGGGCAGGTGTTCGCGAATAACGAAACATCCATGCGCTTGCAGGAGAAGCTTGGGTTCGTGCGGTGCAGCGACAAGGTTTATTGGATGTGGAAGGGAGATTAGCGTCAAACAAAGAAGGTTAAGCGCTCTTCTTCTGAATAGGCACTAGAAACTCTGATCTCATTAAACACAAAACCACCCCAAAAGAAGGTGGTTTTGTTTATAACAAGTCAACTTCTAATCTTCCAGAACGTACAAAGCCACTTCGTTGGTTTCGCGGTTAGTCGCCACGATCAGGCGCTTGCCTTCCGCCTCAAAATAGGTCACATTGGCTGGACCTCTGTCGCTATCCAAAAGTTGGAAGTGATAATTCCCGGCTTCATGATCCCAGGTGAGAGCCATCAGTTCTCTTCTGCCTTTACGGTTGCCCAAAAGGATGGTTGGCTGCCCGTTGATCTGCCCTGACCAAATCGCGTGCAGAAACTCAACGGGCTCCGGGTGAGCGTAATCCAACTGATATTTGCCGTCCACCAGGCGCCAAATGCGCAGGATGTCGCCGTGGAATGGCGCAAAGGTCAGTAATTCGGGCAGACCATCGCCATCCAGGTCAATCAGAGTGCCATCGCTGCAGGCTTCGTCGAGCAGTTTTTCCAACTTCCAGGCTGGCTGTTCTGGGCTTGGCGGCGTGACCTTGAATACGCCATTTTCGGCGCTGATCAGTGAAAATGGTCTGCCATTCTCATAACAGCGATAGTAGCCGTGGTTCCGGGTGAGCCCCTCCGCCAACACAGTCAGCTCAAGTCCAGCTTCATCCGCCAACAGATCTTCAGGGAGTTCGGTAATGTATATTTTACCGGGATGGGTCCAGTCTTCCTTGTATTCATGCCCAGATTTCAGCGTGCAAGCGATCAGGTAGTTCTTTTCGGGGGTTACCAGCACGTCAAAGCGGTGCACGAATGGCAGCTTTGCTACGGTTTTGACCTGCCATTTTCCATCCGCAAAGTAAGCCAGCACGATACGTGCGTTCGTCGAATCGTTTGGACCATAGAACTCCTGGGTGGAGAGGAATTGGTCAGCCTTTCCAGGAACAGGCACCAGCGACATCACGCCGCCCGGATCCTGCCAGATCTGCTCCACCAACTTACCCTCAAGGTCAAAAAAGAAGCATCCTCCAGCCTTTTCAGTCGCGATCAGGAAACCTTTGGTACCTCTCAGCGTAGTTGGGCAAACCGAATAGCACTTTTCCAACTCTGCAATTGCATGCTTTGTAAACTTGATCTCATTCATCTCAGTCTCTCTTAATGAAATGCGCCTGCCCGTACTTGGGCAGGCGCGATATGTCTTAGTTCTTTGCGGTTGCGGTTTGCTTCTGCTCGCGTTTGGCGACTTCAGCTTTGAGGAAGGCTTCCACGTCAGCCTGGGTGTCCATGTTTACCACTTTTTCCGCGATCTCCTCAGTCTCTGCAAGCGTGAAAAGGGAAAGCATGCGTTTGACATGCGCGATGTTGGATGCGTTCATGCTGAACTTGCGCAGACCAAGCCCAAACAGGACAATGGCTGCCAGCGGTTCACCCGCCAGTTCACCACAGACCGATACTTGCTTGTTGGCTTCGTTGTATTCCTTGAAAATCTTCCCAAGGATGCGGAACATTGCCGGCGAAGAGCTCTGATAATAGGTGATGAGCTTTGGGTTCATGCGGTCAACCGCGTGCAGGTATTGGGTCAGGTCGTTCGTCCCAACGCTGGCAAAGTCAGTTTCCTTGGCTGCCAGGTCCGCGATCATCGCAATTGACGGGATCTCGATCATGATGCCAACTTTGATCTTCTCGTCGAAGGGGATGCCTTCAGCGCGCAGTTCGGCTTTGACTGCCTCAACTGCCGCGTTGCCGGCCCGAACGTCATCGATCGTGCCCACCATCGGGAACATGATTTGCATGGGACCAAAGGCGGAGGCGCGCAGCGCCGCGCGGAGCTGTGTTCTAAACATGTCCGGCATGTCCAGGCAGAGTCGTAGCGCCCGGTTACCGAGGAAGGGATTATCTTCTTTGGGGAGCACAAGATAACGCAAAGACTTGTCGCCGCCGATATCGAGGGTGCGCAAGGTGACGGGGTTACCCATGGCATTGGCAAGCACTTTTTTGTAGGCGGCAAATTGCTCATCTTCCGTGGGCATGTGCTCGCTTTCCATGTACAGGAATTCGGTGCGGAAGAGACCAACAAAATCGACATACTTGAAACCCTCATCCGGTTCAGTTGAACCGATGTTCAGACCAACGCTGAAGCGCTCGCCGCTGGCAACCAGGGGAATACGGCCGAGGTATTCAGCCGTTTGCTTCTCACTCTTGAGGAATTCTTCCAGCTTGACTTCATACTCGCTGATGGTCGCTCGTTCGGGTTCAAGTAACACCTGTCCCTTAAGCGCGTCCAGAACGATCATGTCGCCATTTTGCATGATCTCGGTTGCCTCAGGCACGCCAAGTACGGCTGGGATCTTGTAACTTCGGGCGATGATTGCTGTGTGGGAGGTGGCTCCACCCACTTCAGTCACAATACCCATCACATGGGAGCGGTCAAGCGTGGCGGTGTCGCTTGGGAGCAAGTCATGCGCCACGACCACCACTTTTTCACGTAGATTGGCAAGGTTTTGTTCTTTCTCACCCTTCAGGATGCGCAAAACCCGGTTACGCACGTCGCGCAAGTCAGCCGCGCGGGCAGCGATCAACGAATCTTTGGCTTTCTCAAGCAGAATGGCAAATTCGGTGAAGACCATGTCCACAGCGTAGTCTGGCATTGCCTTGCTGGAATAAATCATGTCCTTGACTTCTTCAGCAACTTCTTCATCATTCAGGATCTCGATGTGAGCAGTAAAAATCTTGGCTTTTTCAGGAGATTCCACAGATAAGGATGCCACGATCGTATCAAGCTCAGCCTCTGCCGCGGCAACCGCGTCAGTGAACTGCTTGAACTTCGCGGCTTCTTGCCCTGCCTCAAAATAGGACTCATGGACGTCGGCTTTGAAAGCCTTATAAACATAAACTTTCGCCAGGGCAATACCCCTGGAGACTGGATTACCCTTTAGAATCCTCATCTGTACTCCTTTCAGTTGACTGCTTTTCTGCTTTTAGTCTTCGCCAAACTTTGAGTCGACCAACTCCACCAGCTTCTCAACCGCTGCTTGCTCGTCCGGGCCATCTGCGCTGATCTCGATGGGCGTATTCACCGAGAGACCCTGCGCGAGGATCTTGATGATGGATTTCGCGTTGGCTTCGGGGGCGTCGTCCATATCGAGCCTTCGCACGGTTACCTTGGACTCAAAAGCTTTGGCACAGGCAACGAACTCCGACGCTGGGCGGGCATGCAGACCTGTCAGGTTCTTCAATACGGTTTGTTTGG
Organism: uncultured Anaerolineaceae bacterium; assembly: GCA_964444335.1. Taxonomy (GTDB): domain Bacteria; phylum Chloroflexota; class Anaerolineae; order Anaerolineales; family Anaerolineaceae; genus Mesolinea. Next base: position 9,812 of record CAYUGV010000023.1, read on the forward strand.
AATACATAGTTGATCTCCTTTTATTCTCTAATGCTGGCAATAGCCGTTTCGATTTGATTTCGTAAAAATTTCGAGGAAGTTACGAGACTGGATTCGATCTCACTCTTCCCATCATACCAGAATTCACCGGTAAACATGCGCACACCCATATCCCACAGAACGCGGATACATTCCTGATACTGTGTATGCCCGGTGCCAAAAACCATGTTCCGGTACACACCCGGAACGGTTTCTTTTAGGTGAGCCGCATAGGTGTGACCCCGACCGAGTTCAAGGTCAGCCAGGAGGTCGGAGTTATAGAGGACCGCGGCGTTCTTCAGGTTGCCAATGTCCGGATAGACCCCCAGGTAAGGCGAGCCAACCAGGTCCACATAAGCCATCGCCTTGCCAACGGTATCCATGAAAGGCGTTTCCATGGTCTCAAAGCCGAGTAAAACGCCTGCCTTGGCAGCCATCTCGGTCGAAATCGCGAGATTTTGCGCAAACCATGCACGGGTTTCTTCGTCTCCCGTCTCATAATAAACGTCATATCCCGCCAATTGGATGATCGCGATGCCGAGTTCCGCGGCAAGCCCAACCGCCTTGCGCATGATCTCAAGCGATCTTTCCCGGATAACAGGATCATGAGAACCTAATGGATATTTGCGATGCCCGCTCAAACACATGGTGCGGATCAGGATACTGCTGTCATCCATCATGCATTTGAGCGCACGCACCTGGTCACTCGTCCAGTCAAGCCGTGCCAGGCGCATATCGCTCTCATCAATGCTAAGTTCAAGCCGGTCAAAGCCTGTGCGCTTGGTGAGCTCGAGCATTTCCCGAAAACTCAAGCCATCAGGCATCGCCTTTTCGTAAAGCCCAAGCGAGTATTGCGGCATAACGTTACTTCCCCTGCCCGTAGTAAGCGTTGGCGCCATGTTTACGCAGGTAGTGCTTATCCTGCAGCTCCTGCTGCATCGGCGGTAATTGCCCGTTGCTGAGAGCCAGGTTGTGCCAAGCCATGAACGCGACTTCTTCCAGCACCACAGCGTTGTGGACCGCTTCCATGGCATCCTTGCCCCAGGCAAAGGGACCATGGCTGTAGACCACCACTGCCGGGACTGCCAGCGGATCCAACCCAGCGAAGCGTTCGATGATCACTGTGCCGGTTTCTTTTTCATACTGACCAGCGATTTCTTCCGGGGTCATTTTGCGTGTGCAGGGAATTTCGCCATAAAAATAGTCGGCATGCGTGGTGCCAAAAGCCGGCACGCCACGTCCTTGTTGCGCAAAGATCGTCGCCCAGCGTGAGTGGGTGTGGACAATGCCGCCAAGTCCTTCAAAGGCTTTGTAGAGCTCAAGGTGCGTGGGTGTGTCGGAAGAGGGTTTCAACCTGCCCTCCACGACTTTTCCGTCCAAATCCACGACCACCAGGTCTTCAGCGGTCATCACGTCATATTCAACGCCCGAAGGTTTGATCACCACCAAACCCGCCTTGCGGTCAATCCCCGAGACATTGCCCCAGGTGAAAGTGACCAGGCCGTACTTTGGCAGCGCAAGATTCGCCTTTAAAACTTCAGCTTTTAATTGCTCAAGCATATTTTCTCCCAAAAAAACTCCTGATGCCCCGCTTCGCGGAGGCGGCATGCCAAAGCATGCCCTTGCATCATTTTGGAGCATAGTCCTACAGTATCAGGGCTTCGAGCGCCCTGGCAACGCCGGCACGATCGTTCGTGTCAGTTACGTACAAAGCTTTACTTTTCAATTCTTCATGGGCGTTGGCCACTGCCACCGTCAGACCCGCCTCTTCGAACATGGCGAGGTCATTAATGTAATCTCCAAAGACACAAACCTGCTCTTTTGTGAGACCCATAAATTTCCGCACTTCCGCGACAGCCGTGCCCTTATTGGTGCCTGCTGCCATGATGTCCAACAAACCCTCATCTGAACTCGTAAAGTGAATTTCAGGAATGCTGTCCAAAAAGGCTGTGACTGAGGAAAATTCTTCCGCGGGAATCTGGTAGAGCAGCATCTTTAGAATATCATTCTCAATATTGGTATAACTGCGACCATTAAAGTATTCCAGCTGCATGGCTTTAAGACCATCCGATTCAGCGATTTCGTTGTAGCGTTCAAAGCGCTTGATACGCTGGCTGTTGCCGGAAAAATAGCTGACCTGACCTGTCAGGGCAGAATAGTCGTAGTCCCGTTCCCTGGCAAAATCAAGAATTCTTACCGCGATTTCATGGGGAATGGTGTGCTTGGAAAGCAACTTTCCGCTCTTTCCATCCACAATGGCTGCCCCATTGGTCGTTATGACAGGACCCTGGATGTCCAGTGTCCGCGTATACACTTCCAGCATCGGAAAGATCCGTCCGGAACAAATGGTAAAGAAAATCCCTTTCGCTTCCGCGGCACGGATCGCATCCAGGGTTTCAGGGGAGAAGGTCGCATCCGAATTCAGCAAGGTCTGGTCCAGATCGCTAACGACCATTTTGATCTTCTGACCAAGTTTCCTTAATTCGGCATGTTCCAAAGTCTTCCCTGCTCCTCTCTGGCTTGCTGCAAAGACCTACTTCTTCTGATACTTCTGATCCAGACCGAGCTCAATGATATTCTTTTTGATCTCATCGGCCGACATGACATTCTTAAGACCAATCACCGGGATGCCCTTCTTTGCAGCACTTTCGAACATATTGGTAAAAGTTAGCGGGCAGAACACGATATCGTATCCAATCGCCGCGCTTTTGCCCTCGGAAATGGAGCAGTGGTGAATGCGGGTCACGTCCATATTAAGCTCTTTTGCGACCTTTTCTACTGCCATCTTCAACAGAAGGCTCGAACCCGCACCGTTTGCACATGAAACCAAAATTGTTGCCATTGTTTACCCTTTCTTGTCTTGCTTGTACTGCCGTCAGGGATCTCTCGACCCCTGACGGATTTTTGATCTAATTATATAAGCCTTTTACAAAACTTTACTTCTCGGCTTTAAGCGCCTTGTAAGCTTCGTAATCTTCGGTCACAAGGAAGTAACCCTTCTTGTCCTTGAGGTATTGGATCTGCGGAACTGCGAACAGGAAGATCGCAACCAGCGCCACACCAAAGTAACTCAGGTACTTCATCAGGACGGTGAACACAGGCCAGACAACTGCCCAGTCCCACATACCCAGGTAGCCGCCAAATGCAGCCATACCAACCCAACCGGCGATCAGGGCTGAGCCAAAGACCTGCATCAGACCCGAAACAAACGGCCAGAGCATGGCTGCACGTAGACCGCCCTTGTTGTTAGCAAAGACAGCGATGGTCGCGTTATCAAAGAACACCGGAACGAAGCCAGCGATGACCAGCGTCGGGCTCTTAAGCAGGATCAGCGCCGCAATCGCAAGGAACTGACCGAGAGCGCCAAAGAGGAAGCCGATGGTCACGGCGTTGGGGGAACCAAAGCCGTAGGAAACCGCGCAGTCCACACCAGGCACCGCACCCTTGAGGAGCCGTTGGGAAATACCCTGGAAAGATTGGGTCAACTCACCAACGAAGGTGCGAACACCCAACTGCAGGATGGCCAGGTAAACTGCGAAGTTGAGACAGGTGTTAAGGATGTAGAACAGGAAGGATTTACCTTCAGCCAGGAACTTAGCTTCAATTAGATAGGGCTTGCCAAGGAGCAGCAAAATAGTGCCGAAGAAGAGGGTCATCAGGATGGAAGTGGCAACCATGTTCTCATTGAAAATGGAGAGGAAACCGGGGAATTGCATGTCTTCCAGGCGTTTGCTCTGGCGCTTGCTGGACTTGTTCATTTTCTCGGACAGCCAGGAGAAGAGCTTGAGACCAAACATTTGCTGATGGGCGATGCTGAAGCCTGCGCCATCGGTGAGGTCCTGGGTGATCTCGACTGTCAGGTTGGTGCCAGCCGCCCAATACAGACCAAGCAGCAGAGCCATTATCAACAAGATCGGGGTATTACCCAATGCGGGGAAGCAGAATAGGATCAGCCAGAAGGCAGTTGACGCCTGCTGCACCTGGACATGACCGGTGGTGAAGATCGCGCGGAACTTGGTCCACTTCTTTAAGGCTACCAAAACAATGTTGAAGATAAAGGCAATCAGGACGAGAATCATGACCTGGCCAAAAGTCCGGCCAAAAACCTGTTCAACGCCTGCGGTCACAGCATTCTGACCAAAATACGGGTCAATCACCATCGCGTTCAGTTGGAAGCGGTCTTTCAGACCCACCAGCACTGGGCGGAAGTTGTTGACCAGACCGCCGGAACCGACGATCAGGATAAGGTACCCGACAACAGCTTTGATCGTGCCAGCCAACACGTCATACCAGGGCTTTTTCAGCAAGATATAACCGAGCAGAACGATCAAACCAATAAAGTAAGCGGGTTGGGTAATGATGTTACTGACGATGAAGGTCCAAATTGTGTTTAAGATTTCCATTCGTGACTCCTTTTTCCGTATAATTAGTTTTTTGAACTTCTGCGCGGTGGAGCCTGGAGATCGTCAGCTCATTGTCCACCGCGCAGAAGCGGTTAACTGAAGTCCTTGCTTACAAAATCGAGCGGAACGGAGTATTGGGTTCGTTGTCGAAACAATCCGTGAATCCGCGGGGGTGATGGTATTGACGTTTGCCCAGGTCGTTCGGGTAGATGTATTTACCGCCGACTTCCCAGATAAAAGGCTCAAATGTGTATTGCAGGCGGTACTTGCGCATATCGTAAAGCGCCAGGATCTCGGACGTGTCAGCCATGAAGTTAGTCCAGACGTCGTAGTGGATCGGGATCACAACTTTGCAGCGCAGAGCTTCAGCCATGCGCAGAATGTCGATGGAGGTCATTTTGTCAGCAATGCCAACGGGGTTCTCACCGTATGATCCAAAAGCCACGTCGATGTCATAATCCTTGCCGTGTTTGGCAAAGTAAATGGAATAGTGCGAGTCGCCGCTGTGGTAGATGTTGCCGCCTGGGGTCTTGATGATGTAGTTGACAGCCTTGTCATCCATGTCGGTTGGGCAGACGCCGCGAATATCCTGGTAGCCATCGGTGGTCACCAGGCAAGTGCGGTCAAAGGAATCGACAGCAATGATCTCAAGATCCTTGATCTTGATCGAATCGCCGGGACGGACTACGATACAGCGTTCCGCCGGCACACCCCACTTGATCCACATATCCACAGATTTCTTCGGACCGATGAAGGGGATGGGTTCTTCCACATTTCTCAGGATCGCCGCGGCATAATTCACGTCGATGTGATCGTTGTGGTAGTGGGTGGAGAGGACCGCGTCCACTTTCTTAACCGCGAACGGATCCATAACGAATGGGCTGGCGCGCAGGTTGGGCTGCAGCAAGCGACCGCCGCACATATTCGCCATCTGATGCCCAGCAACCATATTTTTGGACTTTTTGGTGCGCTTTCCGTTGCCCAGCCAGAAATCAATGCTGATGTTGGCGTCCCCAGGGGTCTTAACCCACAAACCCGTGCATCCCAACCACCACATTGCCACCGTGCCTGGCGCAACAACTTCTTCCTCAATCTCTTCATTGAGCCAGGTGCCCCATTCGGGGAAAGTGCTCAAGACCCAGGATTCGCGTGTGACTTCATCAATTTTGCTCATAGATCTCCTTTTTCGTGGTATCCCCT
>CAYUGV010000024.1:0-15139 GCA_964444335.1 uncultured Anaerolineaceae bacterium
TTAAGAAGCTCGACCTCGAAACGCTTACCCCGATCCAAGCCCTGAACCTGCTCTACGAGTGGAAGAGGAAATTTTTCTCGGATGAAGGGTAATTAAGAGATCCTGGTGAACAGGATCTTATTTTATCAAAAAAAAACGATTATCCGAATTTGGGGCTAATCTCCGTCAAGCCAACCAGGCTGACCGTTAAGAAACGCCTGTCCAGTCATGGGCTTTTTGCCTTCTGGCTGCAGGCTGTCAAAAACCAAAAAACTCTCGCCTGTACCAATCGCCGGCAATCCGTTCACGACATACCTCTCGCCCATTTCACTGGCGAAGCTGTCGTGCACGTGGGCTTCCAGCACCTTCACACGTTTGCCATCCAGCATGAAATACGTGCCAGGCCAGGGGTGAAAGGCGCGCACCTTGCGGTCAAGTTCGAGGGCTGATTTTGTGAAATCCAGTTCGCCTTGCTCTTTTTTAAGCATAGGAGCATAAGTCTGACAGGTTCCATCTTGCGGCAAAGGTGCCAGCATGCCGCTCAGGTAAGACGGCAGCACCTCAATCAATGCTTGCGCGCCAAGAAATGCCAGTTGATGCGAAAGCTCTTCTGAGTTGGTCCTCGGGCGGATCGGCACTCTGCGCTGCGCAAGGATTGGACCGGTATCCAACCCCTCATTCATCAGCATGATCGTCACACCGGTTTCGGTATCCCCTGCCGCGATCGCAGCCTGGATCGGGGAAGCGCCGCGCCATTTTGGCAGCAGCGACGCGTGCACATTCACGCAACCCTTCGCGGGCATTTCGAGCACCATCTTTGGCAGGATCTGCCCGAATGCCGCGACCACGATCAAAGACGGCTTGTATTGTGCCAACTCGGTAATGGCTCCGAGTTTTCGCAAAGAAACCGGCTGCAAGACCGGCAAGCCGAGCTCCAACGCGCGTTGTTTCACTGCACAAGGCGTCAGTGTGCGCCCCCTGCCTGCAGGACGATCCGGCTGGGTGACCACAGCCACAAGCCCATACTTTTCATGCAAAGCTTCAAGGCTGGGTAAGGCGAAATCGGGTGATCCCATGAAGACGATTCGTTCGTTCATGGCACAGATTCTAACACAAGGATTTTCCGGAAACCGGGATGAAATACCCATGATTATCTATCTTCTCAAACGCCGGAATTTCAACTTTGTGCTAAGCTTAAGTAAATCTAAAAAGAGGTGAAAGATGACTGACTCTCAAGATTTCGTAAATGTTGACCCGATCAATGTCGAGCCTGAAACCAATCCCAAAGGCTCTCAACCCGCTTTGTCAACCAGCGAAGAAAACACACTGGCGATGTTCGCGCACCTGTCCATCCTGCTCAACCTGGTGACCGGTTTCCTGGGTTTGGTGCCTGCGCTGATCATTTATTTTGCGTACAAAGATCGCTCCCGTTACGTGGCATACCAGAGCCTGCAGGCAGTTGTATTCCAACTGGTCTACTTCTTTGGTGCCGCCATCCTGGCAGGTATCGTCGCCCTGGTCTCCACACCGCTGGTTCTGGTTTGCATCGGTCTTTTCGGACTCCTCATTGCGCTTCTCCTGGCGTTGATACCACTTGGCGCGCTGATTTATGGTATTGTCGGGGCTGTTGAGACTTACCATGGGCGTGACTTCCAGTATTGGTTGGTTGGACAGTGGGTTCGCAAGACTGACGAATGCTGCTAAAAAGGCTCTTCAGGAAGGTGGCCACGGTGGATCCGGACCCGATTTCAGCACCAAGAGACAGGATTACAGTCTATGGCGTGAATTGGTGCCCGGATTGCCGGCAAAGCAGAGCAGTCTTTGAGGAGACGAACGTTCCTTACGTTTGGATCGATATCGATGACAACAAGCTGGGAGAGAAATTCGTCCTGGCAACCAATCGTGGCAATCGTAGTGTGCCGACGATCATTTTCCCGGATGGCTCCATCCTGGTGGAACCTGGTGCCAATCAACTCCGGCGCACCTTGGAAGCTTACAAGACGGAGTTAGCTGCTTAAAAGTTCGAACGGCGGCGCGCTTTTTGCGCCAACACGGCAATACTAAACGACAAAGCTCCTGCGAACAAAACTCCTAAACTCGCGACGAGGATCGCGCCAATTGAGCGGCGCAACTCGAATATTCGCGAGTTTTTTAGTTCATTTTTCAATCTTTTCACATAACTGGAACGTGGTTTTTGGTTCCCCAACAATTGTGAAAAACGATTCTCAAGCTTTTGCAGGTCTACTTCAGTCATAGGTTTTGTCTTCTCATTCATCCCGCTTAATTAAACGCAATAACCATTCTTTAGATACGCGGATTTTCCAACTCTTTCACGCGATCCCGCAATTCGAGCAATGTTCGGTGATAAAGGCTCTTGATAGCACCTTCAGTTTTCCCAAAAATGTAACTGATCTCTTGGTTGGATAGATTCTGAACAAACTTAAGCAGGATCAATTCCCTTTTTTGTGGGCTGAGGTCATTGATAACGCGTAAGAGAAATTCGTGATCCTGGAGCTGTGCCATTTTCTGTTCAGGCGCGGCGAGTTTTCCAGTATCTGGCAGGCTGAGATTTTCGATGGAAATCTCCCTGCCCCGCGTCCTGTCGCGATGGTAATTCGCAATCAGGTTATGGGCAATGCGATATATCCAGGCTGAAAAAGGCAGCCCCATATGCTTGTAACCGCCAATGCTCTTCAGCGCTCTGAAAAACACCTTTGAGGTTAGGTCCTCAGCGTCTATGGAATTCCCTACCCGAAAAAAAACGTAGTTATAGATCCTCTCAACGTAACGCTCGTATAATGCCCCGAAGGCTTCAGGATCTGTGCGGGCAAGATTGATCAGGGTGACTTCATCAATATCTTCAGTCAATTGGACCTTCCAGTGTCTGATTATATACCATGCCTTATGCCCTGATTCAACAGCCAAGCCTCTCGCTTTGGGGTACAATAAACATAATGGGATACTATGGCAAATCAATGAAAAAAGTTTGCGCCAGTCGCATTTTGATTCCTGATTCACACACTTCAATCAATCCAATTTTAAAGATTTCAGAACAGGCGAACATCAGCCTGTGCCTGAAAATCTTATCCTCCGATCCAAAGGAAACAAACCATGAGTGATTTTCTGTTCAAGAAAGAAGTTGAAATTTATGATCCCAATGTCAGCGGGCTGGTTGAGTTCGAGGCCGAACGCCAGGCGCGTCGTCTGATCATGATCCCCAGCGAGAGTATTGCCCCCAAGGCAGTGCGCGATCTGCTGGCTTCACCATTCGCCAATATCTATGCCGAAGGTTATCCCCGCCCTGAAACACGCTACCAGGACGAAGACACCCTCATGGATTACGCCTATCAGCTCGGACGATATCGCCGTCACAGCGACCCACGCTACTACAAAGGCGTTGAGTACGTAGATATGCTGGAATCCCTGGCTCGCAGGCGTGCCGCGGAACTCTTCGCGGCCAACGATCTCAACGCGGATGACCTCTGGGTAAACGTGCAGCCGCTCTCCGGCGCTCCTGCCAACACGGCTGTTTATACCGCCCTGATCCAACCTGGCGATGCGATCTTGGGTATGGACCTCCTGGTGGGTGGTCATCTGACCCATGGTTCGCCAGTCAATCGCTCCGGTCTGTTTTATAACGCCTTCCACTATTCCGTTGACCCCAAAACCGAACGCCTGGATTACGACAAGATCCTGGAACAGGCAAAAGCCTGCAAGCCCAAGGTCATCGTGGCAGGCTACACATCGTACCCGTGGGTTCCTGACTGGCAAAAATTCCGCGAGATTGCGGATGAAGTCGGCGCATGGCTGCTGGCAGACGTTTCGCATATCGCTGGTCTGATTGCTGCAAAGACCGTTCCCTCACCGATCGGTATCGCTGATGTAGTCAGTTTCACAACCCACAAGACCCTCTGCGGTCCTCGTGGTGCAGTGCTGATCGCGCATGACCGCGAACTCGGCGAACAGATCGATAAGGGCGTCTTCCCGGGCGAGCAAGGCGGTCCGCACGTCAATACGATCGCCGCGATGGCGCTCACCTTCAAGCTTGCCAGGACCGAACAGTTCATCGAACTGCAGAAACAAACTCTGCGAAATGCTGCTGCTCTTGCGGCGCACTTCAAGGATCTCGGCGTTCGTGTTCCATATGGCGGCACGGACAGCCATATGTGCTTGATTGACTGTAAGTCCTTCAAGAGCCCGGATGGCATCCCGCTGACCGGTGACCTCGGAGCGAGGATCCTTGACCTGGTTGGAATCGTGGTTAACCGCAACACCATCCCCGGAGATCGTTCAGCTTTAACCTCCACCGGCATCCGTATGGGCGCCACCTGGCTGACCCAGCGCGGTTTCGTGGAGAAGGACTTCGCAAAGATCGCGGATTTGATCCACGAAGTCTTCAATGCCACGACCCCATATCACATGATCGGCCGCTCTGGCAAGATCACCCGCGCCAAGGTCGATTTTTCAACGCTTGGCAAGGTGAACACTGACGTGCGTGCCATGGCGGACGGAAAACCCGCCATGGATGACATTCATCAGCGCCATGGTTATCCTCATTACTTCTACAACGAAGACCACCCACGCCAGGGAATTGGCGCGTTGATGGTCACTGGCGAGAATGTGCGCGCTTTCCTGAATTACACCATGACCAGCGATGTTGAAGCGCTCGAACCAGGCGCATCCCAGCTGACCATGATGCACACCACGAACGGCGATATTGAAGGCATCCTGACCTGCAACGAATGCAAACGCTTTACGCTTACCGTGCCAGCCGAAAAGCTCGGCCTGGCAGGCAGTTGGCTGGTTGGGCTCTCAAGCGCTTTCATCTACTACGATCCTGACCTCACTCAAAGAATTCCTGGTCCGGTTTCGATCCTGAGAGCCGATCCCGTTTGGGTGAAGCCGGAAAACGAGCGTATCGACCTGCGCAAGCCTTACTTTATCGGGATGCCTGCAGACGTGAGCCTGCCTGGATTACCTGAGTTCAATTGGGTGGAACCTGAAGAAGAGGGCTTAAAGCACACACCTCTATATGAAAAGCACCTGGAGCTCGGAGCAAAAATGAGTGGTTTCGCCGGCTGGGAGATGCCGCTTTGGTACTCTTCCGTCCTGCAAGAACACCTTGCCACACGCAAGGCAGCCGGGTTGTTTGACGTAACCCACATGGGCGTCTTCCAGGCCGAAGGACCGGATGCCGCAGTATTTTTGGATGTTGTCTGCGGCAACGATACCCTTTCACTCAAGATCGGTGACTCGCTTTACACCCATTTCATGGACCCCCACGCCAACGTGATTGACGACCTGCTGGTTTACCGCCGCGACACAGACAAATACCTTGTGGTTGTCAATGCTGCCAATGAAGCCAAAGACTGGGCATGGTTGAACGCCGTTCGCAACGGCGAGGTTATGGTGGATCCGGATCGTCCCTGGGTGCGTGCGCCTGGCCGAAAGGTCACTCTGCGCAACCTCAAAGATCCCAAAGAGGGTGAAGACCAGTTGGTTGATATTGCCCTGCAGGGTCCTCTCAGCCGCGACATTCTGCTGAAATTGGCTGAGCCGGCGGAACAACGTCGTATCCGCCGCCTGAACCGCACGCAACTTTGCGAAGCCGTTCTGGATGGCATGCATGTGGTTGTTTCCCGCACCGGTTACACCGGTGAGAAAATGTGCTTCGAACTCTTCGTCCACCCAGACGAAGCAGTTCATCTCTGGAATGCCCTGATCGAAGCTGGCAAACCGCTCGGGCTTGAACCATGCGGTCTTGGCGCGCGCGACTCACTGCGCACCGAGGCCGGTTTGCCCCTCTATGGGCATGAAATGGGCGGCGACCTGAACCTGACCATCGGCGAAGCAGGCTTTTTGCCCTTCCTGAAACTCAACTCTGCCTGGTTCATCGGCAGAAAGGCATTTGTTGAACGCGAAGAAAATCGCACCGGTGTGGTCGCGCGCTTCCGCTTCGACGAAAAAGCTGTTCGGATGGCTCACCACGGCGACCCTGTCTGCGACCTCAAGGGACGCATGGTGGGCGTTGTTACCAGTTGCGCAATCGACCAGGAAGGCTACCTCACCGGACAAGCTTTCGTGGATAAGAAGGTGGCAGTGGAAGGCACCAAGGTGTTTATCTTCCAGAATGCCCCCGATTGGAGACAAAAATCCCCTGCCGAACTCACTCACGGGGATCGCGTTGCACTTCCCGGTGCAGCAACCATTATCAGCCGGTTCATGAAGGACTAAACCGGAAGCATTAGCAAAAAGGAGAGATTAAATAATGCCAACACCCTGGGAACTAAGATTTGCTCATCGAACTGAAGGTATCAAGAGCTCATTCATCCGTGAGCTCCTGAAGGTTACCAACCAGCCAGACGTAATTTCTTTCGGCGGTGGATTCCCTGCTGCTGAGCTCTTCCCAATCGAACAAATGCGGGCTGCCTGCGACAAAGTTCTCACCCTATATGGCCGCAAAGCGCTGCAATATACCACCACAGAAGGCTACAATCCTCTGCGCCAGTGGATCGCGGACGACGCAAAAGCAAGCGGCATCAACGTCACACTCGATAACATTATGATCACCACAGGTTCACAACAAGCGCTCGATTTTGTGGGTCGGATCTTCATCAATCGCGGTGATCGGATTCTGACCGAATCTCCCACCTATCTTGGCGCGATCCAGGCATGGAACGCTTATGGACCTCAGTATGTAACAGCTAATACCGACGCGGATGGCATGGTCACAGATGAACTCGAAAACCTCATCCGGCAAAACGTCAAGTTCATGTACGTGCTGCCCAATTTCCACAATCCTTTGGGCGTCACGCTTTCGCTCGAGCGACGTAAACGCCTGATTGAACTTGCCAACCGCTACAACGTGCCGATGATCGAAGACGATCCTTATGGCAAGCTGATCTTTGAAGGCGAGATGCTGCCGCCAATTGCTGTATTGGACGCGCAATACCACGAGTGCGACCATTCCACCTTCGACGGAAATGTCATTTACACCAGTACCTTCTCCAAGATTCTCGCTCCCGGTCTGCGTATTGGTTGGGTGATCGCGCCTGCTGAGGTCGTCAAAAAGATGGTTCAGGCCAAACAAGGCGCCGACCTGCAGTGCTCCACCTTTGACCAATACGTGGCATATGAACTGGCTGCGGGAGATTGGCTGCCTGAACACATCGAAACCATCCGCCGGGTCTACAAGGAACGGCGCGATGCCATGATCCAGGCATTCAATGACTTCATGCCCGAAGGCACCAGCTGGACTACGCCGCGTGGTGGTCTGTTCCTCTGGCTGCGGCTGCCTGAAGGCTGCGACAGTCTTGAGCTGTTCCCAAAAGCAGTGGAAGAAAAGGTTGCCTATGTTCCAGGCGTGCCTTTTTACCCGAATGGCGGTCCCAGCAACACTATGCGCCTGAACTTCTCTGCTGCCAATCCAGAGACCATTCGCGAAGGCGTTCGCCGCCTTTCGGTGATGATCAAGAAAACCATGGCATAAGCCAGAAACTAGTCAGTAATGAAAGAGACCGGTCACATAACCGGTCTCTTTTGTGTCTGAATTGAAACTTATTAGAAAATCACTCTTACCTCGTCCAAAGCTCAAAGTTGGTCAGGATTGAACCGCCAATGAACTCTCGCAGGATTGAATTATCCGGTACGTAATCAGTTCCTGTCGGCAGGAACCATTCAAGGAACTTCAGAAGGCGTTTTGCCTCGATGTGTTCAGGTGTGCCAAAAGGCACCTGTCGCAGAAGCGGCTCAACTAAAGGTTTGAGCGTGGTCAATTCATACGCCAAAGCAGAGTTGAACATCACATCCGCGTTTTCCTGGTAAGGGAAGATGTGGAATTTTTCGCCTGCCCGCACCGACTCCCAACGCCGGATGGTATCCGCTGCTGTGTAGCCGCGATCCCGCGCGTCACGCAGAATGCGGCGCAACATGCGCGTGTCGGTCGTTGAAATGCGGTTGTGGCGGTCCAGGTTGAGTTGTGTCAGGCAGGAAACATAAATCCTAAACGTGGTTTGGGCGTCAATGTCGGTTAGGAGCCCAGGGTTTAGCCCGTGGATGCCCTCCAGGATGATCACATCGCCCTTTTTCAACTGAACTCTTGCTCCGTCCACGCTCAAACCAGAGATGAAGTCGTAGCGCGGGAGCTGCACTTCCTGCCCGTCCATCAAGGCTTTAAGATCGCGGTTCAGGCGCACCAAATCGAGCGCTCGCAAGGATTCGAAATCACGGTAGCCATCCGGATTGAGAGGGGTTTTATCGCGGTCGATGAAGAAGTTGTCCATCTCCAACGCGAAGGGAGTGATTCCCTTTGCCAGGAGCTGAATTCCAAGACGTTTCGAAAAGGTGGTCTTGCCCGAAGAGGAAGGTCCTGCAATCAGGATCACACCAACCCGGTCGCGAGCGTCATAGATCTGGCCGGCGATTTGGGCAATTTGCATCTCGTGCAAAGCTTCCGAGACCAGGATAACCTCATCGATATGGCCTTCCTGGATGGCGTCATTCAACGCGCCTACCGAATGGATGCCAAGCGTGGTTAACCAATCCCCGTATTCCTTGAAAGTTTTTAGTAATGTCGGGTAGTTGTCCATCGGCAGCACTTCAGATGGCGCATGCCGTCTCGGGAAACGGATAATGAAAGCATCATCGAGCAGGAACAAGTCGAACCACTTCAGGTAACCGGAGGAAGGCACCATGTAGCCATGGTGATAGTCACGCGTGTCACCAGCACGGTAGAGAACTAGATCCTTGCGTTGCCGGTACTTTAGGAGGCGCACTTTGTCATCCTCACCTGCTGCCTTGAAATACGCGATTGCTTCATCCAGCGGCACAGTTTCGCGCACAAACGGTACGTCCTGGTCCACCAGTTCCTGCATGGCAACGTTGATCCGGTCGAGTTCCACCTGACCAAAAAAAGGTAAATTGCTGACCTGGCAGTAGTACCCTCCCGAGGAGACAGAATGGTCGATGGTCAATCCTCCTTCAGGGAAACAACTGCGAAACGCAACTTCCAACAGAAAAACCAGTGAGCGGCGATAAATTCTCGCTCCATCCGAATCTTCCATGGTAAGCAGTGTTGCCTGCCCATCCTGCCCAACCGGGTAAGTCAATTCCCGCAAATGTCCATCCAGGATCGCGCCCACAATCAGGGGGTCTTCCGGCTTTTGGACGACTCTCGTAAAGTCCTCAAGTTTGCCGCCTCTTTTGCCTGTAATGATCCTGCCATCGTTCAATGTCAGTTCCACGCTCTCACGCGGCTTGTCGGTTAGATAAAATTCCATTATGCTCTCTCTACTTCACAATAAGTGCAGGAACCAAGGAAATAATCGCAAAATCATCTGGTCCCTTCCCGTCAACGGGTGCAGCCGAAGAGGGGTACGTCCCCAACACGGTTGCCTGGTCAGGAGTAAAATCTACCGGCAGCGCCAGATCTATAATGCGTGTGTGATTATTGTCGAGCGGCGCGCCGCCAAAGCGGTAGCTCTCTGCCTTTTGGTTTACATCACGCACGCGCCAAACGCCATCAGCCGGATAACCTTCCTGCCCGAGCACAGCAGCGGCATAGCTCCATTCAACCGGAATGCCTTCACCGAAGAATTCCAGAGGAACACTGGCAATCACTGCATTCTTGCCAACATCCACGTAGACCTTCATCGCCGAGCTGGCTTCGGTGTCCTTGACTGGTTCTCCCAGCGGATCGTCACCCGGGACGACTACTTGCGAGGTCCAGCCTTCAATCCAGACAGCAAAATCCCAGCCATTACCTTCCGCGAGCGCGGCATTCCTGCCGGGCAATAACATGCGGTTGCCTGTTCCGGCACCGGGGTCTTTATCAATATAGACGTCAAAGGTCTGCACTGAGAAACCTGCTGGAGAATTCCAGCCATTGGCGATTGGAGCCTTAAGGGTGAAGCTGAAATAAATATTTGCGCCATCACTTGAAACCTCAAAGGCGGTCAGGTCAAAATCCCCAGCCTTGAACACGCCATCCTTAGGATAGGTGTAACTGCCAGGACCGGTGTCGTCACCTTCCGGGTCCTCGATCAGCAGCACACTGGTTACTGGTTCAAAACCGAAGTACTGAATTGCCAGCGGCGCTTCAACCTTGAATTGGAACGGCTGTTCGCCGGTTATCACAACCTGCGCAGGAACAACGACTCCAGATGAGACTTCACCGAGGACTGATTTAGGTAACGAAAGTTCTACTATCTCTCCGTCAACCGCTAATTCTCCATCCAGTTTCTGTTCAGGCTCCCATTCTGAGCCATTTGATTTATAGAGGGTAATGGGATTGTTACCGGTCATGAATTCGATAACGCGGGAAGCAGGTGCAACCAACCGGGATTGACCATCCAGGCCAACCATCAGTCTGTCCACGTCACCGGGTGCATTCAGGTAGACCAGTATTCTTCTGAAATCCCCTAACGAGTCTGCCAGGTCAAAACGCAGGTGGAGTTTTTCCTGGTCCATTCCATAGGCAAACACTTGGATGGGGTCGCCTTCTTTCCCTTCAAAGACAGCTGCCTTCATCCACTCATCCTGACCCAAATCCCCATCAATGACCGGTGTCATTTCGCCGCTAACAGCCACATCCGGTTTGATCGGCTGAGCCTGGATGACAGGAATATCCAGGAAAGCAGGATACTCGACACCCAAAGAGGTGTAAACGCCCTTCAGGAGCGCGCGATAACCTTCGTCAAAGTAGCTGTCCTGCCCGGAATCCTGGTCGGTGCCATACCACCAGAACCAGTCCGAACCTTCCGCCAGGTACATAAAGTCCTGCGCCTGAGCCAGTGCTTCGGGGGTGGCGCTGAGCGTGCCATCCTCGTATTGCTTCAAATCAGCGCGCACACGGGCGAGCAGATCCCAGGCTTCAGCTTCTTCACTTTCACCAATCCAGGTATCGTAATTGGCGCTGAACCAGGCTCCCGGGAATAGAACGTCCAGCTCGCGCTGTTCGGGGTAGAGTTCGAGGTATTCCGAGGGGGTGATCGTTTCGAGCGTTTCACTCTCAGCCAGTTTTTTATAGAGGGCGTGGAAGAAATCCTTGCCGTCATTGTCGTAATTTTCCCAGGCGTTCTCGCCATCCACGACGATGGTCACAATATGCGGACCTTCCGTGCCCTTCAGGCTTTCGTGGATTGCGTTCAACGAGTCGATCATATCCTGCGCGGCTGCTTCGCCAGCCATGCCAGAATAATTGAAGCCGATCTTGTCAGAGATAACCCAGTCGCGGAAGAAGATGCCAACTTTTTCGCCGGTTTCTCCCTGAACGTAGTAGGGGCGGTAGAAAGTGTCGGGGTCTTTGACTATGCCGTCATTATCGCGCGCGAAACGATCTCCAGCAAGCCCCAGGCTTGCCACGAGCACCGGTTCGCCGGTCTGCATCCACTTGTAGCCTGCCTCGCTGACCAGCGGCACGATTTCCTCCGCCACGGACCCCTCGCCAGGCCAAAGCCCGCGGACGTCCCGCCCAAAGATGGACTCATACATCTCGACGCTCTTCTGCAGGTGGAAAGCGGCATCCTCGGGGTGGCTGAACTGCTGTTTGGGCATGATCGCCTTGGGGTTGCCGACCAAAGCCAGGTCCGTGTTGTAGATCAGGGGCAGGATCGGATGAGCGTAGGGTGTGGTTGTGATCTCCAGGATGCCCGCATCCTGTAATTCTTTATGGGTCGGCAGGACTCTTTTCATTAGCGCCAAAATGCCATCGAAAAGTGTAACTTTATCTTCTTCAGTAAAGTCTCTGCCCTTATCGACCAGGGCTTTGAAAGGTTCCTGGGCGAGGTAATCGGGGTCGATCCACGCCAGGTTAAACCAGATCTGCAGATCGCGAAAATCCTGCTCAGTGAAGTTCTCAACCGCTGCTGTGATTGCAGCCTCGTCCGTGCCGCCACGCATATCAAGCAATTCCTTGTAACGCGGGTGAACCGCGATGATATGGTCCCAATTAGCGTCATAAAAGCGCTGTAGGATGAAAGTTTTCTGTTCCACGGTCAGTTCCGCCGCCGGGACTTCCGCCAGCACCCAATAGAGGTCCTTCGCTCCATTTTCTGTGAAATCCTGCAATTGCCGGATAAGCGAAGGAGTCAGGTTGATGGTGGCTTTCACGCCTTCTTCAGCAGCAATCATTTCCGCCATGTCGAGGTAATCCTTGGTGGCATGCACCCGCACCCAGGGTCGGGTGTAGACACCATTCTCATCCTTGTAATACATCGGCTGATGCTGATGCCAGGTGAGATTTACGTACAGCGGGTACTCAACCGGTGGTTCTGTTGGAGTTGGCTCTTCAACCACAGGGGTTGTCGGTTCGACAGGTACATCCGTCGGAGCGTGAGTCGCTTTTGGCGCTGAGCAGCCTGAAATGACCGCCAGGCTCAGGATTATTGCTATGAATAATTGAAGCTTTTTCATGGTTCCTCTTTTCATGCCCGGATTATGGGCGTGTCAGTTTTAGGACAAATGTTTCTCCACCTTCGAGGATCTTTGCGACCAAAAAGTCAGTCAGAGAGCCGTCGTCAGCGAAGGTAATTTCAGAGAAGGGCGCTTTGCCCCAAACCGCTTCCGCATTCCACTTGCCTGCCAGTTCGCCGCCCTCAAGCGCGATGGTGCAGTTCTCGAGGGTTTGCACGCCCAGGTTGGCAACCGTCAGCAGGACTTCGTCGCCTTCCACGCGGGCAACGGTGTAGAGCCTTCGACAGGATGAGGTGAAGGGAATGTAGTCGCCTTTTTGCAGCGCGGGGTACTGATTGCGCAGGTTAACCAATCCACGATACCAGTTGAGCAACGATCCAGGATCTGCATCCTGGGCAGCCACATTAAGCTCATCCCAGCCAGTATTTAGCGGCTCCCAGGGGGCAGAGGTGCTGAAGCCGGCATTGGGTTCGGCAGACCACTGCATCGGCGTGCGAATGCGCTCGTCCGGCTTGTTGCCGGTCATCCCGATCTCTTCTCCATAGTAAATGTAGGGCGTGCCAGGGCCTGTCAGATAGATGAACGCCGCCAGTTGTTGGCGCTGAAGCTTGCTGCCAAAGTAGGATGCTACGCGCTGCTGATCGTGATTGGTTAAAAATGTAGCAAACTGTTGATCCGGGAAGTATTGCAGGGTTTCCAGGTAGGAAGCCATGATGCGTGAAGGATCAGGTGAATATATTCCACCCAGGATGTCTCCTGCGAGGTCGAACATAAAGTAATCCTGCATGCCGCGTGTTGGCTGCCCATACTTGGCTATGATCTGGGTATCCGTCCATACTTCACCGACGGTGTAGGTTTGGGGATTGATGCCCAGGTAGTAGTTACGCCAATTCTGGAACCACTCGATCGAACCTTTTGAGTCCTGCAGCGTGACGCCTTCTTCCACCAGGTAGCGTGCCGCGTCCACCCGGAAGCCGTCAACGCCAAGATCCAGCCAGAATTTGGTGGCATCATATATGGCTTGGGTGACCTTCGGCTCCTTGTAGTTCAGGTCGGGCATACCGCTCCAGAAAGGCGCGTAGTAAAAACTTCCGCCTGATTGGTACCAGGCATTCTGCCCCCAGGGTCCTGGTTGTGAAGGCTTGGTATCGGACCAGACGTACCAATTCCGGTATTCACTGTCTTTGTTCTTTGAACTAACAAACCAGGGGTGTTCCGAAGAGGTGTGATTGACCACGAAATCGATGATCACGCGGATGCCGCGTTCGTGGCAGGCTTTGACCATATCCTGAAAGTCCTGCAGTGTGCCATAGTCCGGGTTCACATTTTGGTAATCTGTGACATCATAGCCATGATAAGAAGGCGAAGGAAAGATCGGCATCAGCCAGATTCCGCTGATCCCAAGATCGGTCGTGGTGTTTGGATCTCCATCGTTGAGATAGTCGAGCTTCTCAACTATTCCGCGGAAGTCACCAATACCATCGCCGTTGCTGTCATAGAACGAGCGCACAAAGATCTCATAGAAGACGATGTCATTCCACCAGCCCCGGGCAGGTTCGGGTGTTTGTTCCGTAGCAACCTGTTCGGTCGGTGTGGCTGCTGATTGGGTCACAGTAGCTGCAGGTTGGGTCACAGTACTTTCCGACTTGCACGCTGAAAGTACCAGTGTAAAAACAATAACAAGGATTATTGGTAGGGCACGTTTTTTCATAGCTTCTCCAGGAAGTTCAGCAACAGCTGGGAGCATTGCCCCCAGCAGAATGTATACTCAATTTTACCCGATTCGAAGGCTGGTTCGCAGGGAGGAATATATGGCTCGTTGCCTGCGATTCTTTTTTGGATTTAGGTAAAAAGCCCGCCAACCACGGGTTGAATGAGCGAAGCATCGTCCTGCGCGGGGCTGTTGACCGCGCGACTGACTTCCCAACTGCGCATCAACTTGGGATCAAAAGGCTGCAGCAGGCTCAGCCGCTTGCTTGCATCTGGCTCCAACAGCCAGTCCCACATCGCCTGACCCCGGAGGATGACCGGCATACGCGGGTGCACTTCAGCCACCAGTGGATTCGCGTTGGTGGTGATGATGGTGCAGGTGGTCAGCCCGGGCAGACCAGGCTCTGAATTGACCCCTTTTGGCTCCCAATCGTCCCAAAGCCCCGCAAAGGCAAAGGCTTCACCGCTGCGCAAGCTGAAGTAGAAAGGAATCGACTGTTTTCCAGCCTTGCGCCACTCGTAAAAGCCGTCAGCAAGGATCAGGCAGCGTTTGTTTTTGAAAGAATTACGGAAGGCGGGCTTCTCCGCCACGGACTCAGCCCGCGCGTTGATCATGCCATTCCCGATGGATGGATCTTGTGCCCAAAAGGGCACCAATCCCCAACGGAACCAGTGCACTGAACGCGTTTCAGCGAAGGGCACACAACCGATATCCTGGGATGGCGCGATATTGTAGCGCGGCTCCCAGTCGAGCGGCATCTGCCCCAACGCGAGTTGCGTGCGCACATCATCTGAGTCAATCGCCATGGTAAATCTTCCGCACATGATGCCTCCAATCGTGATTGTATTTTCTCTTGATATTATACATTCTCCATACTCATCACCCACTGGCGGGTAAAAGGTGCCGGATATTTCTCTACATAAAAGGTGCCGGATATTTCTCGTTCGCCCTTGACGCAGGACCCGTGACTGGGTAAACTTATTAGTCGCCGGTTTACCCGGTAAATTTATGGGCGAGGGTAACCTGAAAGATGGTGAG
>CAYUGV010000025.1:0-2931 GCA_964444335.1 uncultured Anaerolineaceae bacterium
GCTGCTGGGATTGGCATGGTCCATCAACATTTTATGCTGGTCGAAAATCAAACCGTGACCGAAAATATCCTCATCGGTCTCGACGCACCCCGCTTTGCCCTGAACCTCAAGAAGTATGACCAGGAAATCATCAATTTGGCAGATCAATTTGGCATCCATATTGATCCAACTGCCAAGATCTGGCAACTTTCGGTTGGCGAGCAGCAGCGTGTTGAGATCCTGAAAATTCTTTATCGGGGCGCGAAAATTCTCATCATGGACGAGCCCACCGCCGTCCTCGCTCCCCAGGAAGCCGATGAGCTGATTACTACGCTAAAAGGGATGGCTGCCCAGGGTAAATCCATAGCCTTCATCAGCCATAAGCTCAACGAAGTGAAGCAAGTCGCCGATAAGCTGACAGTCTTACGGCGCGGACGCGTTACCGCGGAGCGTATTGACTTACAGGGATTTACCCGTGAGAGCCTTGCCTCGCTGATGGTTGGTCGCGAAGTGATTTTTAATCTACATAAGTGTGAACAAACAGCTGGGCCTGAAGTCTTGCGCCTGGAGGACGTCTCAGCTCTAAATAACAAGAACCTGCCCGCATTGCGCAACGTCGACCTGGCATTGCATGAAGGCGAAATCCTTGGCATTGCGGGTGTTGCTGGAAACGGGCAGAGTGAATTGGTGGAAGTTATCACTGGTCTGCGTCCATGCTCAGGTCGGATCTGGTTGGAAGGTAAGGATATTGCCAACAAACCGCCGTCCTTCTCGATCAACCAAGGTCTCGCCCACATTCCGGAAGACCGGATTGGCGTTGGTTCTGCCCCAAACCTTTCTCTGACGAGCAACATCATCATGAAGCGTTACGATCAGCAACCGGTCAGCCAAAAATGGCAGCTGAATTACGTGGCTGCGGATAAATTAGCGGACGGTTTAAAAACGGAATATGATATCCAGGCACCTGATGTGCACACACAGGCTCGTAAACTCTCTGGCGGCAACCTGCAAAAGTTGATCCTTGCCCGTGAGCTTTCCAGCACTCCCCGCCTGGTGGTCGCGATGCAGCCCACCCGAGGGCTGGACGTTGGCGCGATTGAAAGCGTTCAGCAACTGCTGCTCAACCAACGTGCACAAGGGTGCGGAATCCTGCTCGTTTCGGAAGATCTCGATGAACTCCTTTCGCTATCTGACCGTATCGCCGTCATGTACGAAGGGCACGTGGTGGGGGTTGTTTGCAGCGGCGACTTCAACATCAACCATATCGGGCTGATGATGACCGGCACACTTCCACAGGATCTCCATGGAATGCCGGAAGCAATGGAAGCGCAAAACGAGACCACCTCATCGAGCTTTGATGAAGTGCTCGAGGATCTTCGCCATTTTGAGGAATCTGCCCCAACTGAACAACCAGGTGAAGCTGAACCCTCGCTTGACTTGGAGAAACTGGTGGAAGAGTCCCCAAAGCCGGAACCTCCCGCTCCACCTGAAGCGCTGCCCCTTAATCTTTCCGAGAAGGAGCGCGTCTTGCGTAAAGTTTTGGGAGAGAAATACAAACAGGGAGATGAAGAATGAGAATCCCCTATCCTGTTTTCCTCAAACGCACTGAAGATACCCCCAAATGGCTTCCAATTGTGACTTCTGTGGGCGCGGTCCTGCTGGCCTTCATCATATCAGCCATCATCCTCGCTGCCACTGGCGCAGATCCGTTCAAGGTCTATTCCTATCTATATAAAGCCTCCTTCGGTTCCTGGGGCGCCTTTTCGGATGTGATCGTCAAAGCCACTCCCTTGATGCTGATCGGTCTGGGCTGCAGCCTGGCTTTCCGTATGCGGCTTTGGAATATCGGCGCGGAAGGACAATTCTTCGTCGGAGCATTTCTGGCGAGTGCTGTCGTCATGGTCCCGCTGGTAAACCTCGATACCACCCCCCGTTGGGCGGTTATCTCGCTGATGGCAGCCCTCGGTATGTTTGGCGGAGCAGCCTACGCATTCATCGCCGGCGTCCTGAAAGCAAAGCTCAATATCAATGAGATCATTATCACCCTGATGCTGAACTACATTGCAGTACTCTGGAATAACTATTGGATTTTTGGCAAGTGGAGCGAAGCAGGTTTCCAGATGACCAAAACTTTCCCCAAGGTGGCATGGCTGCCGCGACTGGCGGACTACGCCAAGCAGGTACCTGCTTTCTCGGGAATGACCCTGCACGCGGGCGTGCTCTTTGGGTTGGTTGCCGCGGTGATCGTCTACCTGATCGTCTATCGCAGCAAGTGGGGATATAAGATAACCCTGATTGGTGATAACCGCCGTGCTGCCCGCTACGCTGGTATCAACATCACAGCCAACACGATCATCGTGTTCATGGTGTCAGGTGCACTGGCAGGGTTGGCCGGCATGACAGAGGTATCTGGGGTTGTCCACCGCTTGCAGGAACGCATCTCGACATCTTACGGCTTCTCCGGCGTGATTGTTGCCTGGTTGGCTAAGCTCCATCCATTCGCTGTGATCGTCGTCTCGATCTTGTTTGGCGCGCTGCTGGTTGCCAGTCGCGAAATTCAACCTTCCGGTCTCTCATTCCTTATCCAGGGTATCACGCTATTCCTCGTGATCAGTAGTGATGTCCTGCTTAAATACGAAATCAAATGGGTTCGCCCTGCACAGGAGATCGCCGAATGAACTGGACCGAAATTTTCCGCTCCGGAATTTCCACCGGCACTGTTTTGCTGATCGCTGCTATTGGCGAGATCCTGACCGAACGCTCGGGCATCCAGAACCTCGGCGTCGAAGGTATGATGCTCCTGGGCGCCATGGCTGGCTTCAGGGTCGCCTTCAACTCCGGCAACGTCTGGCTGGGCTTGCTGGCTGCCATCGCTGCCGGCGGCTTGCTGAGCCTTGCTCATGCGGTTGTGACCATCCATTTCCAGGCTGACCAAACCGTCAGCGGTCTTTC
>CAYUGV010000025.1:3031-15099 GCA_964444335.1 uncultured Anaerolineaceae bacterium
CTCATGCGGTTGTGACCATCCATTTCCAGGCTGACCAAACCGTCAGCGGTCTTTCACTAACGTTTTTGGGCACCGGCCTGGCGCTGGTCCTGGGCGAAGGGCTAACTGGTCAGACTGGACCTGTCATTCCCCGTGCCAGCATCCCTTTGCTTTCAAAGATCCCATACCTGGGTCCGGTCGCGTTCGCGGATCATAACCTGCTGGTTTATTTTGGCTATCTGCTTGTACCCATCGTTGCGTATTTCATCAATAAAACCCGTCCCGGGCTCCATCTGCGTGCAGTGGGGGAGAACCCTGCCGCCGCTGACACACTGGGTGTCAATATTTACCGCACCCGATATCTGTACACCTTCATCGGCGGATGTTTTGCGGGATTGGCGGGGGCTGCCATCACGGTGGCCATCGCGCCGGGCTGGAACTCCAACCTGACCGTCAACGGACAAGGCTGGATCGCTGTGGCGTTGGTCATTTTTGCTCATTGGAATCCCTGGCGCGCAGCTATGGGCGGATATCTGTTTGGTATTCTGCGCCGCCTGGCACTCGACATCCAGGGTCCAGCGGTGTTGCTGGGGGTGGCGAACCCGTTCTTCTACAACACCAACCTGGTGTTCTTCTTGCAGATGACGCCTTACATTCTGACGGTTATCGCCCTGATCTGGGGCAGCTCCGCGGCGCGCAAGAAGCGCATCGGCGCTCCTGCTGCACTGGGTACCCCGTATCAAAGGGGTGAGCGAGGGCTTTAGCCAGATTTACATTTGACTCATGATCTCCCTTATTTCATTTGATAGACATATTCAAGCAGCATGATGATTATTCCTTACCCAGCACACCGGCGGGATCGTAGTTTGAAATCAGTTACAACCGTCGAAAGTGTCAGGAGTGATAATGGACGAAATTGAACAGACCCAACAGGAAAGCAGTCCCTCTACTACCGTTGAAGGAAAATCAAAAACTGCAAGTGCCATAAAGACGATTCTGGGTATCCTAACGGGATTGATTTTAGTTTTGCTATTGATTGTTGTGCTGGCATTCTCTTTCCTTTCGCGTCAATTCGATAAGGCTGTTCAACCGATCCAGGAGGTCAATAACCGCCTGAGCACGCAGGTTTCCCAATTTTTGCACCCAACTCCCACGATCCTACCGGATCCAATCAGCATCGTGAAAGAGGTGCAATCCCTGGCGCGACTTGAAACCATCCAGTACAGCGTTGAAAAAGTCATCACAGCCGAACTCAACCAGGGTACTTTTGGATCACTATTTGGCGACAGGCTGCTTTTTGTGGCTCATGGGTATGTAATTGCCGGGGTTGACCTATCTAAAATTTCAGCGGACGACCTAAAAATGGTCGGTGACACCCTGCGAGTAAAGCTCCCAGAGGCAGAGGTTTTTGTGGCAACGTTGGACAATGAGAAGTCCTATGTATATGACCGCGAGACGGGTCTGCTGCGGAAAGCCGACACACAATTAGAGAGTGAGGCGCGGCGCTCCGCAGAGGCTGAGATTCTACGAACCGCCACCGAAGACGGCATCCTGATCCAAGCAAAAACGAACGCCGAGACTTACCTTCTCAGCTTGCTAAACTCGCTTGGTTTCTCCCGGGTGGTCTTCGAGTAACCATCCTCCTGTTGTCTTGGAAGCACAAAAGGCTCATACCTTATTTACCTAAGGATCTCCCTCCTGAGGAGAAGTTTAGGTAGTTTTTTGGGCTTGGGTGTATTGAACTGCCGTGGGTGATAAAATATAGACCAGATGACTCACCGAAACCAGATCATTCTGAGTCAGCTCACACCGCCGGCGCAGAAAAGTTCCATTCTTGACCGACCGAGGGTGCTTCAATTACTGAAGCAGAGCCTCGACTACCCGCTGACCACCCTGGTCACAGAAACGGGTTACGGCAAAACGACTTCCGCGCTTAGCCTGATCAAGTTCCTAAAATTACCTTTCTTCTGGTATACCGTTTCACGCAATGAACGCGATCCGCGCTTATTCCTGACTTACCTTTGTTCAGCCTTCAATCAACAGGGTTACAAGATCGGCCTCCCGGCTCTACGGGTGCTGGAAAACAGCGAAATCGATCTGCAGGAGTGCCTTATCACACTCGTGAATGCGACCACTTCATTATTAAATGAAGAAGCCCTGTTCGTGATGGACGATTTTCAGAGCCTGAACGAGTCGGATGAGATCCTGGACATGATGAATTGGTTCATCGAACACATGCCTTCAAACCTGCACCTGGTGATCCTGAGCCGCTCACAGCCCGAGTTTCCGTCGTTCAATAAGTGGCGGATCAAGGGCAAACTACTCGAAGTTGACAAGGACTCACTCAGTTTTTCTGCGGATGAGACCGACCAACTTTACCGCTCGACCTACCAGCTTAATTTGCCCAAGGACGATCTCGCCAGGCTGCATCAACGGACAGAAGGCTGGGCAATCGGGCTGCAAGTGGTTTGGCAGTCGATCAAAGCTCTACCAAATATCCCAATCGAGAACCTGCTCGAAGAAGAGAGCGGTAGCTCGTTGGGAAACTTGTTTGCATACCTTGCCGACGAAGTGCTGGATACGCAATCACCCGAACAACAGGACTTTTTGATCAGGACCTCCGTCCTGCAATTTCTTGACAGCGACACCTGCGATTTTTTGCTCGACCGCCAAAACAGCGCTGAAACACTTAGCGACCTGTTTCGCTCAGGTCTCTTTATTGAACAACTTAAGCCGGATGTTTTCCGTTATCATCACATCTTCCGCGAGTTTCTTCAAAGCCGCCTTTCAAAGGATGAGGAACTCAAAAAAGGGCTCCATCGCAAGCTGGCAAGTTATTTCAGCGCGCACCATTACTGGGAGCAGGCCATTTCCCACCTGATTTCTGCGGGAGACTTTGCCAGATTACGTCAAATCCTGGATGAGGTTGGCGAGCGTTTGCTTCAGTCCGGGCTGAAACAAAGTATCCGTTATTGGCTGGGGAAGTTGCCAAAAGAAGAAATGAGCCAATATGCCTATGGTAATTATTTGTTGGGGGAGGTGGAACGCACAGAGGCAAACTTCGACATGGCGCTTGAGTCCTACCGCACGGCGCAACGTCTTTACCAAAGCAATAAAAACGCCTGGGGGACGAGCCTGGCACTGCGCGGACAAGCCCAGGTATACCTCGACACCTTGCGCCCGGTGAATGCCGTGCAGCTGCTCGACCGGGCGCTGGAGCTGCTTGATCCGGTGGAGTACCCATTGGAGGTTTCGGGCTTGTTGACTCAGATCGCTGAGAACCAGGTCAACCAGGGAGCGATGTTGGAAGCGGAAAAAAGCCTGCAGAAGGCCAGGCAACTTTCGCCTACATTCTCCGAAGAACAGGCATACATCGAAGCGCGTTTGCTCTTGCGCACAGGGCGGTTGGAAGAAGGGCTGCAGCTACTTGAAAGGCTAGAGACTGGAATTGCCGAGCAGATGATGGCGAGGCCACAGCGTTTTCACCGTGAAGCGACGCTGCTACTCTCGCTCTATCATGCTTTACGCGGAGAGTACATCAGCGCACGGGAGTATGCTGAAAAGGGATTACAGGTATCAAGACAGTTAAAAGCGAATTACGTTGAGGCAGTAGCAAAGATGCGGTTGGGGCACGCCTTACAACTGGACCTGACCCAAGGTCTGGACGCTCAGGGGGTGCAAGGCATCCGAAATTTGTATGAGTTCACGATTAGCCATGTGGATATCGTGCGGATTCACGTGGAGCCGCTATGGGGTTTGTGTCGCTTGGTTGGGTATGCCGGAAACCTTGAAGAAGCAAAGCGAATTGCTGATCGCGCCTTGTTGATTGCTGCCAATGCTGGAGATGAATGGATTGGGTTGTTGGTGAGGATTTCCCTCGGAGCTGCCCTGGCAATGGGCGGGGAATTGGAAGCTGCGAGTAATATCCTTTCGGTGGCAGACTCGCTGGCAAAGAAACTAAATGATACCCTTTCAAGTACGGCGGCATACTTATGGGAAGCGTATACGGCTGACAAGCAGGGGTACAGGAGTTCGGCGCTGCTATTCCTTGAACAGGGTCTCGAATTAGTGCAGAAATACCAATATCAGTTCCTTCTAACACGCGGGTCTCTGCTGGGACCAGACGATCCATTCGTCTTTTATCCCTTGGTGCTGCGTGCAAGGGAGATGGGACTGCAACCGGAGTTGATCACTCCAATTCTTAACAATCTTCCTTCAACTGTTAGCAAGTACCATCCCGGATACACTCTGAGTCTGAATCTGCTTGGGGGATTTGAAGTCAGAAAGGGCAAACACCTCGTAACTCCAGAGCTTTGGAAGCGGGATAAGGCGCGCCAACTCCTGCAGGCATTAGCCGTCCACTCAGGAAAGGGATTGAGCAAGGAGCAATTAGCCCTGCTTTTCTGGCCGGATGCCGACGAGCCCACTGCAGCTAACAACTTCAAAGTGACGCTGAGCGCCTTGAACCAGGCACTCGAGCCTGACCGCGCACCCAAGGAAGCCGCGCAGTTTATCGTCCGGAATGGTGAGCAATACCAGTTGAACCAGCAAATGAAGATCAACCTGGACATTGATCAATTTGAGAGGCTGGCTCTACGTTCGCAACTTGAGGATAGAGAAAGGGCGCTGAATCTGTACAAAGGAAGATTGCTGGAAGGCGAGCAGCTGCAAGAAGCCTTTATGCCTGAAGTTCAGTATTACCACCGGTTGTACCTGGACTGCTTGGGTCGGGTCATTGAAGAGGCAATCGCGGACAAGGATTTTGACCGAGGCCTGGAACTGAGCAACCGCCTGGTTAGGCAGGAACCACTGCTGGAAGTGGGGTACCAGTATCAGATGCGGATCTATCATGCCCTGGGGAATATTGGTATGGTGCGCAAGGTTTACAACCAGGCGATGGATGTCGGACGCAAAGTGTATGGGGTAGAGTCCGAGGACCTGCGCAGCTTATTCCGGGAATTGACCGGTTAAGCAGAAGATTTTTGCAGTACATATCTCCATGTTGTGAAATATCACCAAAAGAGTTGAGTTCCGATTGGTTTTGTTACCAATTTGTAACCCCTAACCAGTAAACTAAGCATACTGGGTAATATTCGTCATCATTTTCTGTTAATAATTGAATAAAGGAGACTGGAATGCGTTTGCAGGATAAAGTTTGTATCATTACTGGTGGTGCTGCTGGAATTGGTAAAGCGACGGCTGTTAAGTTCGCCGCCGAAGGCGCAAAAGTTGTAATCTGCGATGTCAATGAAGAAGCTGGCAATGCCCTGGCTGCAGAACTGGGCAATGATGCCAGTTTTTGGAAAGTCAACGTGGTCAATCGCCAGGAAGTCCAGGCGTGGATTGACGCCGTTGCTGCGAAGTACGGCAGGATTGATGTCCTGATCAATAACGCCGGTATCACGCGCGACAGCCAATTCGTCAAGTTTAAGGAAGGCGAAGTAGTCGGTCAGATGAGCGAAGAAGCTTTCGACGCTGTGATCGCGGTCAATCTGAAAGGTGTTTTCAACTGTACGCAAGCTGTGGTGCCCTACATGATCAAGCAGGGTGGTGGCGCAATCGTGAGTGCCTCCAGCGTGGTGGGGCTGTATGGCAATTTTGGGCAGACTAACTACGCCGCAACTAAATTCGGTGTGATTGGCATGACCAAGACCTGGGCAAGAGAACTGGGTAAATACCAGATCCGCGTCAACGCCGTGGCTCCTGGTTTCATCCTGACCGAAATGGTTTTGAAGATGCCCGAGAATGTGCTGGCTGGAATGGCTGCAAATGCTCCCTTGAAACGTCTTGGCAAACCCGAAGAAATCGCCAACGTGTATGCCTGGCTGGCAAGCGAAGAAGCCTCATATGTTCATGGCGCAGTCATCAGTGTGGATGGCGGCATCGTTTTGGGTTCATAGTTGATCCTTCATAACCTTTGAAGAGCGACTATTAACTGAAAGGATAGAGAACGTGACTCGTTACGCGACCATATTAGGAACCGGGATGTACCTGCCCGAAAACGAAATTACAAATGAAACCTTTGCTCAATGGATGGGTGAGATCAGCCCCAAACTGGCAGAGGTTGTTTTCAAGTTTGAGAATAACAGCGGCATCAAAACTCGCTTTTATGCCCCAGATGATTGGGCTACTTCGGATCTTGCTGCTGCGGCCGGAAAAGCTGCGATTGCAGACGCCGGTCTGACCCCCGAGGATATCGACCTGGTGATCGTGGGCACCGACAGCCCGGATTACATCACTCCGGCGACCTCGGTTGTGACCCAATTCAAACTCGGCTGCGTCAATGCTGGAACATGGGATGTTGGATGCGCTTGCGCTTCCTTCCCAACTGCCCTGACACAGGCAGCCGGCTTGATTGCCACCAACCCTCACCTGAAGTACATCCTGGTGATTGGTGCTTACATGATGCACAAACTCTCCGATAACAAGCACGATGTTACCGCGTTCTTCTACGGTGATGGTGCTGGCGCAGCAGTGGTTGGCGCATCCGATAAACCCGGTTTTGTGTCCTCTTCGATCAAAGCTGATGGTTCCTACCATAAGAATTGGGGTATCTACTCTGGCGGCACTTATGAGCCTGCCACAGTCGAGAGCGTTGAAGCGGGACGGACTAAAGTAAGATTGGTGACGCCATTCCCGGCATCGGTCAACCTTGAAGGCTGGCCTGCCCGCGTGCGTGAATGCGCAGCCAACGGTGGTTTTGAGCTGAGCGAGATTGACCACATCATCTTCACCCAGGTGAATGTTAACAGCATCAAAACGGTCATGGAAGATCTTGGTCTTCCTGTAGAGAAAGCGCATTACGTAATGGACAAATGGGGCTATATGGGCTCCGCATGCCTACCGATTGCTTTCCATGATGCCGTGAAGCTGGGCAAGATCACCTCAGGAATGCGGGTCGTATTTTGTGGCTCTGGTGTAGGTTATAACCAGGCAGCTACCTGTTTTATCATGCCATAGTGGAGGTTGGGTCGTGAGCTGGCAAGAAGAGTATCAACAAAAAACCATTACTATTCCTGAAGCGATCAGCAAAGTCAGCTCAGGCATGACCCTCCAGATTGGTATTGCCGCATCCGAACCAGTTGGTTTATTGGAAGAGTTGGCAAGGCAGGCCGACCGACTGCAAGATATCACCACGTGGACCTGCCTACCGATGCGCCCTTACGACATCTTCATGAAACCGGAGATGGAAGGGCGTTTCTTCAATGAAAACTGGTTCTACGGCGCCCCCGATCGGGCAGTGCATGGTGAGGGCAGGGTTTCATACACACCCAACAACCTGCATCAAGCAGGCACCGATAAATTGGTGGGGCATGGCGGTCGGCTTGACATGATGCTTGGTGTCTGCACACCCCCAAATGCGGATGGATTGATCTCACTCTCGATGGGAGCGGTGGTGGAACGCGAAACGATCGACGCGGCAGACCTGGTGATCCTCGAAGTGAACGAAAATCTACCATGGACGGACGGGGATGTGGTCATCCCGATTTCATTGGTCGATTACTTTGTGAAATTCAACAGCCCCCTGGTGCAGGTGCCTGCAGCAGAACCAAACGAAACCGATGAACTCATTGGACGGCACGTAGCGGAGTTTATCGAAGACGGTTGCACGGTCCAGCTTGGCATTGGCGGTACGCCGACTGCTTTGGCTGAGTTCATCAGCGACCGCCGCCACCTTGGGGTTCACTCGGAACTCCTGGTTGACGGCATTTACAAGCTCTGGAAAGCTGGCGCGGTGGATAACAGCCGCAAGACCCTGCACCCAGGCAAGTTCGTGGCGACGTTCGCGATCGGAACGCAGCCCCTCTATGATTTTATGAATGAGAGTCCGGATGTATTGTTGATGCGGGGAAGTTACGTGAATAATCCCTACGTGATCGCCCAAAATTACAAGATGATCAGTATCAACACCGCCATCCAGGTGGATGTGCTCGGACAGGTTTGCTCCCAAAGCCTTGGCACTCGCCAGTTCAGCGGCACAGGCGGTCAGCTCGATACCCATCGTGGCGCACAAATGTCGCAAGGCGGCAAAGGCATCATCGCTCTACGATCGACCGCAAAGAACGGTACCATCTCGACCATCGTCCCGACCCTGGCTCCTGGAGCCGGCGTAACTGTTCCCAGCCAGGATGTGGATACCATTGTGACTGAATATGGCAGCGCTCAGTTGCGTGGGCTGTCGGTTAAGAAGCGCATGGAAGCCCTGATCAAGATCGCGCATCCTGATTTCAGGGAGTCGATCCGGGAAGAGTGCCACAGGCTTGGCATTGTACCGGATAAACAGTACTTTTAATAGGAGTTTTGATGGATAAATCATTACTTGGCAAGTGGACGCAGACTGAAGATCAGCCTTATCCGGGTCTGTTCTTCCTGTTTCTTGAAGATGGCAATTTTGAAGCGCGTTATGACGCCCTGGGGATTGTTTCAAGCGGCACCTGGCAGGCAGATGAGGGTCTGATTGACATGGACCAGAAGAAACACACCTTTGGTTTGGTTGGGAAGTATGAAGGCTGCTACAAGATTGAAGGCAATTTGCTAAAGATGAGTTTGGTAGCCGCTGGCGAACATGCCAGGCCGACAGACCTCCAGTCAGCTGTCACATATAGAAAGGAAGCAGAGTAAGGTATGGCGAAGAAATTATCGCGTGGCGTAGCAGTTGTGGGAGTGGGGATGAGCAAGTTTGGCGTATTCCCGGAGAAAACCTCTCGCGATTTGTTTGTGGAAGCGTTTCAGGAACTGCGGCAAAGTGTTCAAAAGGGGTTTGACCCCAAAGAAATCGAAGCCTTCTATATGGGTAACTTTACATCCGATCATTTTGAAAACCAGGCTCACCTGGCGCCAATTGTGGCAAGCTGGGTGGGGATCTCGCCGGTGGCAAGCACTCGCATCGAAGATGCCTGTGCCAGCGGCGGTGTCGCGCTGCGGCAGGGCGTGCTGGCGATCGCTTCAGGCGAAGTGGATATGGTGTTGGTGGGCGGCTTGGAAAAGATGACCGATCTACCTGGCGCCAAAGTGACAGATGCGTTGGCGCTGGCTGCGGACTCGCTTTTTGAGATCCCGGCAGGATTCACCTTCCCCGGTTTTTATGCCGCAATGGCAACTGCCTATATTGATCAGTACAAAGCTGACCCAGACGCACTGTTGCGTGTAGGCATTAAAAACCACGAGAATGGTGCTTTGAATGAGAAAGCTCAATTCAACCAGACGATCAAGGATGTCATGATTGGCAAGCAGCGAAAAGCTGAACAAAAAGGGCTGCCGATCCCCCAGTGGGAAGATGAAATGGCATTCCTCAAGGATCCTAAATCCAATCCGATGATCGCTTGGCCTTTACGCCTGTTTGATTGCTCTCCAGTTTCGGATGGGGCAGCAGCTGTGCTGTTGGTCAGCGAAGAGCTGGCTGCCAAGTTCACAGATGAGCCCATTTTTATTGTCGGCTCGGGTCAGGCAAGCGATGGCGCATTGGCTGAGCGCGCTTCCCTGAGCGAAATCCCTGCCGCAGCAAAAGCCTCAAAACATGCTTACGAAATGGCAGGCCTCACCCCGGATGATATCGATTTCGCGGAAGTTCATGACTGCTTCACAATTGCCGAAATCATGGCGACCGAGGATCTGGGCTTTTTCCCGAGGGGAGAAGGCTGGAAAGCTGCCATGGACGGCCGAACCGCACGCGATGGCAGCCACCCGATCAATACCAGCGGCGGCTTGAAGTCCAAGGGACATCCCGTAGGCGCCTCTGGAGTAGGGCAGGTGGTGGAAGTTTGGAAGCAGTTGCACGGTCTGGCGGGTGAACGCCAGCTGCGCGGCAACCTCAGGCATGCCCTGACCCACAATGTGGGCGGGACCGGGCAAACTTGCGTGGTGCACATTTTTGAGAAGAGGAATTAAGATGACAGACCAAGCATTGCATTCAAAAGCTTTTAACCAAGCAATTGCCGAGGACCTTCTGATCGGCTCTCACTGCCTTGTGTGCGGTAACATCTCAATCCCTCAGCGGCAAATCTGCCCTAACTGCCATTCCGATCAGGTGGAACGCATTCAGACAAACGGAGTAGGCACCCTGGCGGCGTTTACTGTGATCTACGTGCCCCCGACAAGCATGGCAGATGCCGGCTACAACGCCAAGAACCCCTATTGTGTCGGAATTGTGGCGCTCGGAGAGGGACCACGCATCAGCGCGCAGATCGTCGGCCTGGACATGAGCGATCCGGCTAAGATTAAAATTGGCATGCCCCTCAAGCAGACTTTCGTTATTCGCGGGGAAGGCGAAGCTGCCAAGAAATTCCTCGCATTTGAACCCGCTTAGGAGATCGTAAAATGCCCAGGATAGCGGTCAACAACATCAACCTCTACTATGAATTCCACGGTCCCGAGGACGGGGAAGTGATCGTGCTATCCAACGGTATCATGATGAGCACTGCGAGTTGGTACTTCCAAACGCAGGCGCTTGCGAAGCACTTCCGCGTTTTACTCTATGATTGTAGAGGGATGTGGCAGTCAGACCATCCCGAAGGTCCTTATTCGATGGAGCTGCACGCCGACGACCTGGCAGGATTGCTGGACGCCCTTGGGATTGAAAAAGCTCACATTGCAGGCATTTCCTACGGTTCCGAAATCAGCCTGGTATTCGCCCTGCGGCATCCTGAGAAGACCAAGAGCCTGATGGTGATAGATGGTGTGTCTGAAGTACCACTTTTACTGAGATTGCAGTCCTATCCATGGAAGCTTGCGGGAGAGCGAAACGATGCGGACCTGCTCTTTCACACGTCAGTTTTTCTGAATTTTGGAGAGGAATACCTCAAGAAAAGCGAAGCGCTGCTGCCTGCGGCACATGCCAATTTTGCCAAGCTGAACCTGACTTCCTTTGTGAAACTGATGGACTCCTTCACTTCCTACAACATCACGGACCAGTTGAGTCAGATAACCTGCCCGACACTGATTGTGGTGGGGGAGGAAGACCAAATCAAAGGCCGCAAGATGGCCGAAATGATGGTGGCGCGTATTCCTCAGGCAGAATATGTTGTTGTCCCCGGTGCAGGGCACGCGCTCTGCCTGGACAAACCCGAACCACTCAACACGCTGCTTTTGGGCTTTGTGTTGAAGCATAGTGGGCGGGATTAACCTTATGAAGATAGTCCGCGACAATTTAAGTCGCAGGCAATCATTAAACGACTAATTACAAGGAGAAAAAATGAAAAAGTCGATATTTTTTGTAGTAGCCATGCTGCTCGTCGCGAGCATGGTCCTGGGCGCTTGCGCCCAACCCACTCCTGCCCCAGTTGTCACTGAACCCCCCGTGGCAACCGAAGCTCCTGTGGCAACCGAAGAGCCTGTGGCTACCGAAGAGCCAGTCGCAACTGAAGAACCAGTCGCAACCGAGGCGCCTGCTGGTCTGACCTGCGCCGAACCTATTAAAGTCGGTCTGATCACTGACATCACTGGTCCTCTGGCTATCTACGGCGCCATGATCCAACGTTCATTCATGCTCGGCATGGAATACGCGACCGGTTCAGAAGGATCTGCTGGTCCAGTCTTTAGCTTTGCTAATGCCCAGGAAAGCACCTTCAAGATCGACAACTGCGAAATCCAGGTTTTCGTTCGCGATGATACTGGCGTTCCTGAGACCACAACCACCGTTGCCAACGAACTGATCGACATCCAGAAGGTGGATATCCTGGTTGGCACTGCCTCTTCTGGCTCCACCGCTGTTCTGCAGGGTATTGCCCTCGCAAATGAGATTCCCCTGATTGTTGCACCTGCAGCAGCCAACGATATCACTGGCGTAAACTTCAACGAGTATACCTTCCGCACTTCCCGCAACAACTACCAGGATGCCATCAACGAGTGTAAAGCTCTGACAGCCAAATACACCTCCTTCATCCAGATCGCTGCAGATTATGCCTTTGGCCGCGGCTCCGCTGCTGCTTTCCGCGATGCATGCACCCTGGATGGTGGCACATTTGTAGCTGATGACATCTTCGCTCCTGCCACCACCACCGATTTCACTCCTTACATGGAACAGATCGCTGCCTCAGGCGCAGAAGCCTACATCGTTTCCTGGGCTGGCGCGGGCTTTATCTCCCTCGTTC
>CAYUGV010000026.1:0-15034 GCA_964444335.1 uncultured Anaerolineaceae bacterium
CCTCAGATCATAAATCCGCATCCCGGACTCATGATTATGCTATACTTTATTCATGAAATCAGCGGCTGGTTCTCTTTGGCGTGCATTAAAGACAACCCGTTTTCAAGGAAGGGTCTAAGGCGAAACCATGCTCTCCGCCCTGAATCTCAATGACCAGCTTGCCCTCGCCCTGGGCGTCCTTGGGCTGCTCTTTTTGCTGATCAATCTCCTGATTCTC
The DNA here is from genome assembly GCA_964444335.1 of uncultured Anaerolineaceae bacterium. Taxonomy (GTDB): domain Bacteria; phylum Chloroflexota; class Anaerolineae; order Anaerolineales; family Anaerolineaceae; genus Mesolinea. The sequence goes on from CAYUGV010000026.1 coordinate 218, forward strand.
AAAAAAAACAACCCCAAACACATCCCTGAACCTGGCAAAGAAGCCGTCGCGCACCTGCTGCACGTCTCCTCCGAGGAGGGAAAGCGCCTGGTGGTTGGCTTGGGACACAATCTCACCAGCGGAAGTTTCGACCTGGCTGGAATCTCTGGCTTGAGCCTGCAACGAGCGTTGCTGAATCGCTCGCTCTTCAATGACCACCCGCTCCAATCTTACAGCGGTGATGGCGTTTTGGCATGCATGAGCCGTATGGTGGTGCATGGCGCGTATCGCGATGCGCTGGCGAGCGAACTCTTTAGCGGCTCTCTCAGCCAACTAAGCGGAACAACCCCCCTGGCGTACACAGCCAGCCTGACCAACCAGATCCCCGACTCCTCCAATGCCGGCTTGCTGCTGGCAGGGCAGATGAGCCCAGTGGTTATGCTGGCGCTGGACCAGGCCGATCGGCATTCAGTTCCAACCATTGGCGCGATTGCGTCCCTAAGCGGGCAGGCGGCAAGCTTTTTTGGTAATTCCGTTACCCTGATGGGTGAGGATGTTTTCAATGCTTCTGGTAAACTCGATCAGCGCAAGTCCTCACTGGCGAGCCTGAGCGCTCAGGACTGGCTGCGAATCGCGATCAGCCTCGGGCTGCTGCTTGGCGCGATCTTTAAGATGGGGGGTGTGCTGCCATGAAGCGCCCGCTGCCCCTGATTGTTGGCATATTAAGCGGCCTGGTTGTGCTGGCAGCGATGTTTTTTATCCCCCTGGGTGGTGGCATCCTCGGTGTGGTGCTGAATTGGGTCATCGTGGTAGCGGGTGTTGCTCTCCTTGTGGCAATTGCCAGCCTGGTGCTGACTCATCTACGTTTTGTCGCCAACGGCAAAAAAGGCTTTTTGCTGAGCCTGGTGCTGGTGATCAGCTTTCTTGTCACGCTGGTGTTTGGTTTGCTGAGCGGCGTGGATAACCCCGTCTTTCTCAAGTGGGTCGGGGCAGTTATCCGCCCGATCGAAACCGCCTTGTTGGGGCTGGTAGCCCTGGTGATGATGAGTGCGGCGATGAAGATCTTCCGCGAGAGAGGCTGGTCCGCGTTGACCGTTTCATTCGGCGTCAGCGCAGTTATCTTCCTGGTGCTTGGGCTTGGTTTCCTGCAGAACCTCAATTCCCCAGTGTTGAATCAGGTCATTACCTTCTTGGAAGGTCTGCCAATGATCGGCGCGCGTGGTTTGCTGATCGGGATTGGCATTGGGCTGCTGATGATGGCATTCCGAGTATTGTTTGGCATGGAAGGGTCCGGAAATGACTGAAGATCATTCTGAACTCAGCCTGTGCCCAAACTGCGGCAAAGAAAACCTGCCAATGGCGACCCGTTGCGTGCACTGCGGATCCGCGATGGAGTCTCTCTTTACCATTTCCGGACAGACGCAACTGCCTGATGAAGAATCTGAAGATTCCCTGCCAGACATCATTGAAGAAATCCGTAATGATCCTGCGCTGCAAGTACCGACAGAACCTGAGCCAAACCCCGAGGCTCAGCCAGTTGGCCAAGGCGATGAACCAACCCTCCCTGAGGACCAGATGCCTGATTGGCTTGCAAAGGTACGGGAACGTGCTCAAGGGGAAGAAGACGCAATCGGCGGCCTGGTAAGCGGTACCATCGCCATGGATGCTGCCCGCAGCGAGGAAGGCACGGCTGGGGTGGAAGGCGAATTCAACGCCTGGATCAACCGCATCCGTGAGCAAAGCCAGCAGGAAACCAGCGCCCGGGCTCGCCAGCTCCCCAGCGAAAATGAGGACTCTGGCCAGACGCCCGAATGGCTTCAGCGCATCCGCGCTCTTCGACCCCGACCTGAAGATGAAATTACGCACGAAATCAAAACAACCCCCACCTACCTGGATGATCTCCCACGCGAGTGGACGGACGAGGCTCTACAGGAGTTACGCCGACAAGCTCTGGAGGAAGAACGCGAGCAGGGAACAGAACCACTCCCCGATGCCGGCTTGACTGCAAAAAACGAGGAACTTCCAACTGAACCAGGGTTAGAAGAACCGAATGTGGCTGCTCTGGAAGAACCCCTTTTAGGCGAAACTGAATTCCACAACATCCCGGAAGACGAAGAAGAGTTCCTTGAGCCTGTTCCAGCGGTGGATCTGAGCCTGCAACCGGACGTGGAAGCAGAAAAATCCGCAGAGGAAGCGGTTGAGCACGAACTTGTGGCTGAAGAGGTTGAAAAACCCAACGAAGTGGTCGAGCAAGAAATTCTGCAACAAGAATCCATTCAGGCAAACGAACCTATCGAAGCGGAACCTCCCGTTGAACCTGAGGTTACCGAAACGCCGAAACAACTCCCTCTGCTTGAGGAAGAATCGGAGTTACATCCTGACGAACCGGAGCAGGAATCTGAGGAAGAGGAACAGCCTGAAGATAGTGCCGCTGTACCACCGGATCTGCTCTTGCTGCGCGACCAGCAGGATCGCGCCAACCTGCTTGCCTCTCTGATCGAGCAGGAAGGACGCGTCACTGCCGGCAAGCAAGTCATCCGCAAGCCTTCGGGCAGAGCAGGTCGCCTGGTGGTAGCTTTGCTGCTGCTTATCGGGTTGATCGTCTCGATCCTGATTGGTCCTGCTGCCATCCCGACGGATACCCCCAAAAGCTTACCCGCACTGGCTTTGAGTGATCAAATTCAAACCTTGGTCGAAAATGACAAGGTGCTGGTGGTACTGGATTACCAGGCAGCTACCAGCCGGGAACTTGAATCCCTGACCGCGCCGCTACTTGCAAAGCTGGTTACCCAGGGCGCCCAGCTTTGTTTCCTGACCACCCAACCATCTGGTCTGTTTCTGGCGCAGTCCCTTTTAGAACAGGCGGGATTGCCTGAAACAACACCGGTGGATTTTCTGCCAGGAAGTTACCTGAACCTGATCGGCTGGGCAGTGAACCCCACCATCTCGGCTACTGGTGATGAGCTTGTCAAAGTGAAAAATCTGTATCCCTTCAAGCTGGTGCTCCTGGTGAGTGACTCTTCCGACAATATCCGCGGCTGGCTGGAGCAGATCGCTCCCTGGATCGAATCTTTGAGGTTTGCCGCCGTCACCACCCAGATGGAAGCCCCGGTAATTACGCCTTACTTCGACTCTGGTCAGCTTGTCGGTTACTCTGCAGGTGTGGCTGATGGCAATCTTGGCGCGCAAACCTCTTTCAACTACCGTGCCTATCGGGTTGGTTTGCTCTTGATGCTGGTGATGTTGCTGCTGGGGATGATCTCCAAAGGCGAGGCAGATGCCATTCGAAAAGCGGAGGAGCGATCCGAATGAGCCCATCTGAACTCTTCACGCTCATTATCGGTGTCGCCCTGACGGTGATGGTCTTCAGCTACATCCTTGGAGACCGGCTATTCTTTGGCATTGCCACCCACATCCTGATTGGGGTGAGCGCCGGCTTCCTGGCGCTGGTAGTCATTCAAAAGATCATCCTGCCTTACCTGGTCAAGCCGCTCGCAAATGTCACTGATCCGGGCTTTCTGCTCGCGTTGGTGCCCCTGGCGCTTTCGATCCTGCTTGTGCTGATGCTTTTCCGGCGCGGAACCCAGGCTGGCGCAATCCCCCTGGCTTTCCTGGGTGGGGTATTGGCAGCCCTGGCTATCATCGGGGTAACGCGCGGCACGCTCGCGCCCCAGATCCTGAGCATGATTGGTCGCTTTGAACCCGGAAAGCTTATGCACGAAGCGCAGCCTCAGTGGTCGGCGATCGTGGAAGCCCTTATGATCCTGCTAGGGGTGATCTCCGTGTTGTTCGCCTTCCATCATCGTGGTCAAGCCAAGGCTGGCGAGGTGGTTCGCCCGATCTTCCTGCAGGGGATTGGTAGCATCGGCCAGATCTTCATTGGTATCACATTCGGCGCCCTGTTTGTTGGGCTCTTCAGCACTGCTCTGATTGCGCTGATCAGCAGTCTCTCAGATATTATTTATTTCATTACCTTATGGTTTTAGAGGATACTGTGCCAAAGACATATCTCAGCCTCGATATCGGAAAAAGCCAGACGCAAGCCTGGCTCTTCGCTCAACGGGATGGCACTTGGGCTCTTCAGGGCACAGCCAGCGTTCCGACCGCGATCGAAGGCGATGGCACCCAGTTTCACCACAACATCCAGCAACTCCTGGGTCAGATCCAACAGCGCCACGAAGTCCGGCTGCTCGACGACCATGGGCAAATCATAAATATTCGCCGATTGGAAGGCGCGCCTGCCGCGATTGGAATGAGCCTGTCTGCGGGCAAGCCAATCCGCACCGCTTTGATCGGTCTTTCAGAAGCCTATTCCATCGCGCCGTTACGCCGCCTGGTCAGTTTGTTCAACTGCGAAGTGGTGCTGGAAGTGAACCTCCAGGAAAACCTGAACGCGACAACCCAACTTGAGAGGTTGCTCAAAAGCGATGTTGAACTATATGTCATCGGTGGAGGGGCGAATGGTGGCGCTCAAAAAGCGCTCAAGGCGGCCATCGAAAACTTGCGCTTGGTGTACCACCTCATCCCCCGGGCAGTCCGCCCTCAAATTGTCTACTGCGGCAACCAGGACCTGGCGGAATACGCTCAGAGTGAGATTGAAGCCGGGCTCGATATGCACCTGGCGAGCAATCTCCAAACCAACCCCGGCCAGGAAGATCAGACCCTGGTATGGAAGGCGATGCTGGCGGCATTCGAACGCTTGCGGATTCAACAGATCCCAGGTTTGGCGGATATCGTCAGCGACCTGCGCACCCGCGTGATCCCGAGCGATTTTTCGGCTGGCAGAATGGTGCACTTCCTGGAACGAAGCAGTGAGAAGGGCAAAGGTGTGTTGTTGGTGCGTATTGAACCGGGCACCGTCAGTGTGATTTCCGCACGGGACCAGGTGCTTAACGGCATTTGTCACCAGCTTGAAATGAACGAGTCTGTGTTGGAAATAGCAAGAGGGCTTTCCTCCCAGGTAACGGACCCAACCAGCTTTGCGACGTACATTTACAACCGTAACCTCTTCCCGGATTTCACTCCCGCCACCTTGGAAGACCTGGGAATTGAACATGCCTGGGCGCGCGTGCGGATCCGGGAAGCGCTGAAAGCCCTCCAGCAGTTGGATCCTGGTTTTGGATACAGCCCCGATCTGGGATTAACGCGCGCTTATGAACCTATCATCCTCTCCGGACCTGAATTGCACCTGGCAGCGCCGCACCAGGGGCTTATGATTGCGCTGGATGGCATCCTGCCGCACGGGATAACAACCGTTTTGCAGGACGAGCAGCAGCTCCTCACTGCCTTGGGCAGCCTTGCCCCTCACGATCCACTGCTGCCAGTCCAGGTCATTGACGAGGAGGTTTTCACCAACCTGGCGACCGTTATCAACGTGGACACACCTGCTTCTGAAGGGCAAAAAGTGCTCCAGATTGAAGTGAACGAAGGCGAGCAAATGCCCCGGCTATACCACAAGATCCAAACCGGAGAACTCAAGCGCATCGAAACCATGGCAAACAGCAAAACCGAACTTTACCTTGCCCCGGCAGATGAAAGCGATGTCGGAATGGGAATGCCCGGGCTCGGGGGCTGGGTCACCGTTTTGGACTCCAAAGTTGGGGTGGTCGTGGACGCGCGTGGCAGACCTCTGAGTTTGCCCACCAACGAAATCGCGCGAGCTGAAGCATTGCACAATTGGCTTTGGGAACTGGGAGGATAAGCATGAATAAAGTCGTTATCCGATCCGGTCAGCCAGTCTATAAACAAGTTCGCCTCTCCCAACCCGGCACTGTCCTGGTGCGTACCGGGCAGGAAGTGAAGGTGGGGGATGTGCTGGCAGAAGCTGTCATCCCGCAAGAATTCCAGGTGTTCGACGTGATCAATCACCTCCGGATTCCACCCAACCGGCTGGAGCAGCATTTGAAGCGATTAAATGGTGAAGTGGTCAGGAAAGGTGACGTAATCGCCCAAAAACCGGGTTTGATCACCCGCATTTTCAGAGCTTCCCAGGATGGCAAGATCGTTTCGCTGCGTGAAGGGCGCGTGACCCTGGCGATGGGGGAGCAAAAATTGCAGGTGAGAGCGCCAATCGCGGGCACCGTGGTGGAGCTTATCCCGGGCTTTGGCGCTGTGATTGGGCTAACCGGAAACCTGATCCAGGGTGTGTGGAGTAACGGCCATAATGCCAGCGGCAGCTTTTTTCACCTTGAGTTTGACTTTACCGATCCTCAACAAAGAGGGCGTCTACCTGATCTACAAGACAAGATCGTATATTCCGGGGCGATCATCACCCCTGACCGATTCCGTTTGCTGATGGTAAAAAAGCCTGCAGGGATCGTTCTTCCATCCCTGGTACCGGGGTTGATCCAGGAGGCTCTCAACAGCTCCATTGCCGTCATGAGCCTCAACGGTTTTGGGGATCAGGAGATTGACCCTGTCAGCTCGAAATTGTTGGATACGATGCAGGACCAGGAAGTTTTTGTGCTTTCCGAAGGCTCAGGTCAATCAGCAGAACTGATCATGCCTGGCGAAGGCGGGCAAAGTGTGGCGTTATTTGATGAGGAAGTCACGCTCAAGGTGGGCAGTTTGGTGCGTTTGCTTGGGGAGCCCTACCTGGGGAGCACTGGAAAAGTTTTGGAACTTCCGCAGCGGGCGGAGCGTTTTGCCAGCGGTCTGAAGGCCTATGTGGCGGTCGTGGAACGCACAGATGGCACGCTCATCCGCGTGCCTGTCACAAACCTTCTGCTACTGGATGTAAATTTTAAGGATTAATGATCTCCAAATAGCGGTTGGAACACCAACCTATTACACCATTTGGCGCAACAACCTTGCTCCAGGTTATTCCCTGATTGGTCTGTTGGTCACCGGTAAGCTGAACAACGTCATTCAAGAAAAGAGATGCCAAAATCGGGGATGAAGTCGATGGATCTTTGCGAATGATCAATCCGTTCGGTGCTGTTACACGAGCAGAAGTGTAAGTGGGAATGGTTGCAGTCGGCTCGAGGCTTGGGATGGGTTCTGGAGTGGCGCTTGGAAGGGTCGTGGCTGTGGCAGTCGGAGGGGGAGTGGTTGGCGTGGGTGGTCCGGGTGTGGCAGTGACAACCACAACCATCATGGTGGGCTCCGGAGTTTTGACCACGATCGGGTTTTGTGCCCGGCGGATGATCTCAATCACACTGACGGTCGCTAGGGCAAGCACCAGCACCGCCACAAATATCCCGAATGAATTGCGTGGCGGGAATCCCAACACCCAGGTTGTCACGAGCATCAGCAACAACGAAAGACCAAGCCTGCTCAAACCCATAAAGATCAATGGCAAACTATTGACAGCAAAATCGCCCGCTACGGATTGACCTGCAGCGAAGAAAGGCATGAGAATTAGGTATCCGAGCAATATCGAAGAGAGCCTGGAAAGGGCTTCGTGATAGGTGAACGCATAGGCGGTCAGCACGGATGTACTGACCAGGATTACCCAAAACAAGCCACCCTCAGCAACTCCGGAAAAATCTAATCCAGACACAAGCCGATCCAATTGCAGAGTCGCTGCTTCGCGCACAACCCACCCTGCCAGGAAGAAGCCAGCCAGTGTAAGGACCAACCCGAGCAGCGCGTGCAAGAAGTGCCTGGCAGAGGGCAGCGCGCCGGCATAAACCAGGCTCAGTAGAGGCTTTGCCAGTGGGATGGCAATGATTCCTGCCAAAAAGACCAGGTTTGAGCCAACCAGGGTCCCAATGACCAGCAGGAGCAGGCAAATCAGAAGCTGCCAATAGTACTGCAGGTGGGGCAGGGAATGCCTGGCGATATCACGCAGCAGGTCATTTTTATCGCGGGTGCTGGCTGTCTCGATGTACTTGCGCAGCGACCGCCTTTGCCTCGGCGGAAGAGAATGGAGTCCATCTGGTTTGGTTTCGGTTGTAGGTATGCTCATTGTGCTATCCGATTTGTTAGCTAAACGATAATAGTACTTCAGAGTTAGTTGCATTATCCGTGCCTGCGTTCTTCCTGGACTGTGGTTATCAGGTGATGATTTGCCAGTGATCCATGAACTCTATCATTTAAGAAAGCTTTGGACATTGGTTATCCTACTGGCTGCCTTAAGGTAGAATTGGGGCATGTCCAATAAGAAAACGCTTCTTCCGCTGATCCTTATTCTGCTGTTTGCTTTCCTTACCGCATGCAACAATCAACCGCAGGCTACCCCAACCGCGGAAGTGACCCTACCCCCGACGGCTGAAATAGTCGTGGTGACCGAGCCAACGGAAAGCCCAACAGCCACACCAATCGTCCTTTTAGACGCGGATATGCTGCTTTGGGCTCCGGAAAATGCCGACCAGGCTCTGATAGAGCAACTCAAAAACGAATTAAGCGCCTACACGGACGCCAACGGACACAGCTTTGCCCTCACGAACTCTCTCAGTGCAGCGCAGCTCAGCCCGAACGTGCGCGTTGTGGTGAGCATCGCCTCCCCCAGCGAGGTCCAATCTTTAGCCTCAGTGTTACCGCAAGTGCAATTCCTGGCGCTGAACGCTCCCGATCTCAACCCGACTGAGAATTTAAGCCTGGTTGTGACAGCTGAAGCCAGCCGTGATCAACTGAGTTTCCTGGCGGGTTACACGCTCGCGCTTGGCATCCCGGACTTCCGTGTGGGCGTGCTAAGCCAGGCTGGCACCCCCGAAGGGCAGACCACCCGCGACGCGTTCGTCACCGGTGCCCGCTTCCACTGCGGTCTTTGCAATTCCCGCTATGCACCGGTGGAATACTATCCCTTCACTGCCGAAGTCACCGACCCAGCCAACCCTGCCGACTGGCAGGCTGCAGCCGATGCCCTGTTGGCAAAAGCAGTTTCAGGCATTTTCGTTCAGCCCGAATTAAGCTCACCCGAATTGATCGCCTACCTGAATAGCAAGAACATCACTCTGATTGGCATTGAAGGTCAGCCCAATCTTGAAACTGCCCAGAGATTGCTGGGTGTGCTCAGTGGCGGAATCGACCTGGAGCCGGCTTTGGGGCGATTGTTGCTTGGCGAATCGGTCGGAGTAGTTAAGGCGGGCATCGAGCTCACGCAAGTTAACCGCGATTTATTCTCGGATGGGCGTGTGATCCTTTTTGAGCGCATTAAGCAAGATCTTCTGGACGGATACATCAAAACCCTGCCCTGAGTATTCGACTCGCGGTTTCCGAAGTAATCTGCCTCATCACTTGGTAATCTGAGTAGGTTATCGCTTTGAAAAACATTCACCTTGATGTCTTGATATCTTATCCCCCATAATTCCAGACGCCCTTCTCGGCATAATTAGCATGATTTGTCAAAAAGTGTTTACCATATCCCTACCTCCGCAGAGTTTGGTCGCTGAAAGTTTGGTCGCTGAAACATCTTGACTCTTATCCCTACATCTGATAGACTCACACCTTGCGAAACGGGACTGATTGAAAAATCAGGCTTGCGCAAGCATGGCGGTTTTGATATACTTATTAGTCTTGACGCAAATTAACAAAAGCATATCCAAGGGGCGCCGGCGTAGCTCAATGGTAGAGCAACCGCCTTGTAAGTGGTAGGTTATGGGTTCGATTCCCATCGTCGGCTCAGTTTACTCATTTGCGATTGTGGTCGAAATTTTCGATCATAATCTCCAGCGGGTAAATGCAAGCGCCCTATGGAAAAATTGGACAGTTACCCAAGTGGACAACGGGGGCTGACTGTAAATCAGCTGGCTGGCGCCTTCGGAGGTTCGAATCCTTCACTGTCCATTAACCCGACCGCCAGGTCGGGCTGGCAAGGCCGCCCTCATAGCTCAGTAGGTAGAGCGCATTCTTGGTAAGAATGAGGTCATCGGTCCGAATCCGATTGAGGGCTTTTGCCGAATAAGAAAAAGAAAATATTTAGTCATTATTTAAGGAGAAAAGATGGCGAAACAAAAATTTGACCGCACAAAGCCACATATGAACATCGGTACGATGGGTCATATTGATCATGGCAAAACTACTTTGACCGCTGCTATTACCAAAGTCCAGGCTATGCGTGGCTTTGGTCAATTCCGCGCATATGACACAATTGACAATGCTCCGGAAGAAAAAGCCCGCGGTATTACCATCAACATTACCCATGTTGAATATGAGACCGCAAAGCGTCACTATGCCCATGTTGACATGCCCGGTCACCGTGACTATATCAAGAACATGATCACCGGTGCTGCGCAGGTCGATGGCGCCATCCTCGTGGTGAGTGCTCCTGACGGCCCCATGCCCCAGACTAACGAACACGTTCTCCTGGCCCACCAGGTGGAAGTTCCCGCTATCTTGGTCTTCTTGAACAAAACCGACCAGATGGACGATCCCGAACTGCTTGAGCTCGTCGAAATGGAAGTTCGCGAACTTCTGACCAAGAACGGTTTCCCCGGCGATGATGTACCGATCATCCGCGGTTCCGCCAAGCTCGCCCTCGACAGCACCTCCACTGACCCCAACGATCCTGTATACAAACCGATCGCTGAGCTCATGGACGCAGTCGACAACTTCTTCGAGGAACCAGTCCGTGACTTCGAAAAAGACTTCCTCATGCCTATTGAAGACGTCTTCTCGATCAAGGGACGTGGTACTGTTGTGACCGGTCGTATCGAACGCGGTACTTTGAAACTGAACGATCCCGTTGAAATCGTTGGTCTGATGGACAAGCCTCTGGCCACCGTTGCTACCGGTATCGAAATGTTCCACAAACAGCTCGATCAGGGTATGGCTGGTGACAATGCTGGTATCCTGCTGCGCGGTATCGATCGCGAACAGGTCGAGCGTGGTATGGTTTTGGCCAAACCCAAATCCATTACTCCTCACACCGAGTTTGAGTGCTCTGTTTACATCCTCAAGCGCGAAGAGGGTGGTCGCCACAGTGCTTTCTTCACTGGCTACCGACCGCAGTTCTACATCCACACCACCGACGTTACTGGTGATGTGACCCTGCCCGCAGGTGTTGAGATGGTTCTCCCCGGCGACAACGTGAACGGTTTGAAAGTCAAACTGATCCAGAAGGTCGCTATCGAAGAAGGTTCCGAATTCGCTATCCGCGAAGGCGGTCTGACCGTGGGCGCTGGCAGAATCACCAAGATCCTTGCCTAAGATAAGAAAAGATGGAGGATACATGGCTGCCTCCGCGAGGGGCAGCCATGTTAACTAAAAATGGCATCAAAGAAAAAAGATATTCGCCCAGTCATTCACTTGGCTTGCACTGAGTGTAAGGAAAGAAACTACACTACGGTAAAGAACCGTCGGAATGACCCAGGTCGTCTGGAAATCAGTAAGTATTGCCCTCGCTGTCGCGCTCACAAGCTGCATCGTGAGGTGAAGTAGCTCTCAGCAATGGGAGTTTGCTTAGGTCAGTAGCTCAATTGGCAGAGCACCGCTCTCCAAAAGCGGGGGTTGTGGGTTCAATTCCTACCTGACCTGTTGAAATTTACCGACGCCGTAGGACCTACGGCGTTGAGTTGTAAAGCAGGAGGCCTTGATGGCAAACAGTGAAAAACCGAACTTTTTTCAGAGAATCAAGCGCTGGTTCAAAGAAACCGCAGGTGAACTGCGCAAGGTTTCCTGGCCTACTCGCGAGGAAGCTCTGGCTCTGACACGTATCGTCCTGATTGTGACGATCATCATGTCAGCGATTTTGGGTGTTCTCGATTTTATTTTTGCACGCCTGGTTGGTCTGCTGGTCAACATTTAGTTCGTGCGAAAGTGATGTTGTGATGACTAAGAAGGAAGATGGATCTATGGAAGACGTGATTCCCAGCCTGCCCGAAGAAACTGAAGGCTTGCCGGTTGAGGAAACCTCCAGTGATTCATTAAACAAACCTGCCAAATCGGGTGAATCTGATGCTCGCAATTGGTATGTGATTCATTGCTATTCAGGCTATGAGAATAAGGTCCGCAAGAACCTCGAACAGCGCATTGAAACAATGAACATGAAAGACAAGATTTTTGATGTGGTCATCCCGACCCAGGAAGAAATCGAAGTTCGCGACGGCAAGCGCCGCACGGTTGAGCGCCACGTGTTCCCGGGTTACGTCCTGGTAAATATGATCCTGGAAGAAGAATCCTGGTTCGTGGTACGCAACACCCCTGGTGTGACCGGTTTTGTGGGTATGGGCGATGAGCCCACTCCGCTGCGTCCAGAAGAAGTGCAGTCGATTCTGCGCCGCATGGAAGACGAAGCCCCCACCTATCGGGTTACCTACAAGCAAGGCGACCGCGTGCGTATTGTGGATGGACCATTCAACGACTTCCGCGGTACGGTCGATGAAATCAACATGGAACGTTCGAAGATTCGCGTCATGGTGAACTTCTTCGGGCGTGAAACCCCTGTGGAACTCGACTTCCTGCAGGTGGAAAAGTCATAAACCGGAGCAATCCGGATTTTTGTGGGAGGGCAGATGCCCGTTTGCACCACCAAGGAGAAATTAAGTGGCAAAGAAAGTAAAAGCACAACTAACACTGCAGATCAAAGCCGGTAAGGCTAATCCTGCACCCCCCATCGGTCCCGCGCTGGCTCCGCATGGCGTAAATATCATGGCGTTCTGCAAGGACTACAACGCGCGTACTGCTAACCAGGTCGGCGAGATCATCCCTGCTGCCATTACCATCTTCCAGGACGGTTCGTTTAAATTCGATCTGAAATCGCCGCCCGCCGCGATGATGCTTAAGAAAGCTGCTGGAATCGAAAAAGGATCCGCGACCCCCAATACCGCCAAGGTTGGCAAGGTCACCCGCGCCCAAATCCGCGAAATCGCTGCTGCCAAGTACAAGGATATGAACGCCAACGATATCGAAGCGGCCATGAAACAGCTTGAAGGCACCGCCCGCAATATGGGCATCACCATCAGCGACTAACCAAAAAGCAATTAGAGACTGTGGGAGGGCTCGTGAGCCCGATCGGACCACAAAGGAGTATGCATGTCTAAACACGGGAAAAATTTTGAAAACGCACTCAAGAAGATCGATGTCGAAAAGGTATACGGTCCCAAGGAAGCGTTGGAATTAGTAAAAGAAATGAAATTTGCTAAGTTCGATGAGACCGTTGAGGTTCACATCCGAACCAGCCTGGATCCCCGCCAGGCCGATCAGCAAATTCGCGACGTGGTCGTGCTGCCCAAGGGGCTTGGCAAGACCGTGCGTGTGTTGGTCTTTGCCCAGGGCGAAGCCGCAACAGCAGCTCGTGCCGCTGGCGCAGATTTTGTCGCTGAAACTGATGACGACATTGCCCGCATCCAGGGCGGTTACACTGACTTCGACGTCGCAGTCGGCACCACCGACATGATGGGTAAAGTTGGTCGCCTTGGTCGTGTGCTTGGTCCCCGCAACCTGATGCCAAACCCCAAAGCCGGCACTGTTGTGCAACCTGGCGATATCGCGCATGCGATCGTTTCCGCGAAGGCTGGTCGCGTTGAGTTCCGCCTCGACAAAACCGCCAACATTCACGTTCCGCTTGGCAAGCTTTCTTTCTCAGCGGATGATTTGTATGTCAACATGTCTGCCCTGATGGCAGCATTGCGCAAGGCGCGTCCTTCGGGCGCCAAGGGTCTGTTCGTGCGCAAGGTCACACTTGCCTCCACGATGGGGCCTGGTGTCAGAGTGGACGTGAACGCAGCCATGTCCATGGAGTCAGAAGCAGCGTAAAAGTTGCTTTTATTCCTGCCAGAGTGTGGTATACTGGCAGACTGAAAACTGAATACTGCTCTGCTTAAGAAAGCTGGTGCCGTAAACGGCTTAATTTCCCGCCGAGGTGGAGGTTCAAAGTCAGATCAAACTGATCCTGATCTATCTGAATCTCTTTCTGTGGGAAAACGGAAAGAGATTTTTTATTTTTGATTGGAAGGAGGTTGAAGTACATTGGCATTTTCAAAAGAACAAAAAGAAAGTATGGTTGACCAGTACCGCGAGTGGGTTGATGAAAGCAAGGCGATCTTCGTTCTGTCCTACAGCAAGATGCGCATGCCCATGGTCAATGAAGCTCGTGCCAAACTGCGCGAAACAGACGGACGCTTACATGTTGTAAAAAACCGCTTGTTTACACGCGTGCTGGAAGAAAAGGGCTATCATTACGATCCCAAATTCTGGGAAGGCAATAACGTGGTCGTCTTCGCATTCGAAGATGCACCATCAGTTGCAAAAGCCCTCTCTGAGCTGGTAAAGGGCAATGAGACCTTCGCTGTTCGTGGTGGATACCTCGACAAGGCTGGTCTGACTGTCAAACAGGTCGCTGCATTATCTGACCTGCCCACCCTGCCCGTTATGCGCGCGACCCTGCTGGGCACTATCCTGGCACCCGCAAGCAAACTGGTACGCACCCTGGCTGAGCCCGCCCGTGGTTTGGCTGCGGTCATCAAAGCTAATTCAGAAAAGCAGCCTGCGGCTGCATAAGAGTGCTCGTTTTTTAGCGAGAAGTTGAAATATAAAAATAAACAAAAGGAATAAATAGGAGTAAAAATGGCTGATTTAGAAAAAATCGTTGAGGAACTGAGCAAACTCTCCGTCTTGGAAGCTGCTGACCTCGTCAAACTGTTGGAAGAAAAATGGGGCGTTTCCGCCGCTGCACCTGTGGCTATGGCCGCTGGTCCCGCTGCTGCTGCCGTTGTCGAAGAAGTCGAAGAAAAGACCGAGTTCGATGTTGTCATCAAAGCTGCTGGTCCCAAGAAAATCGAAGTCATCAAAGTCATCCGCCAGCTCACTTCCCTGGGTCTGGTTGAAGCCAAGAATATGGCCGAAACCGCCGACGCCAAGGTCCTCGAAGCTGTTGGTAAAGACGTTGCCAATGACGCCGCTGCCAAACTCAAAGAAGCCGGCGCTGAAGTCGTCGTTCTTTAGTCTTTCAGCAAA
>CAYUGV010000027.1:0-3438 GCA_964444335.1 uncultured Anaerolineaceae bacterium
AATCAGCCCCGTTTTCGGTGTGGTGACTTATAATAAAACCCCTATGGAACTGACCCTCGGCAGCTGGCTGCTTTCTTTTCTACCGATCCTGACTGTCATCCTTCTCATGCTCCTCTTCAAATGGGGAGCTTTGCGCGCCAGCGCCATGAGTTGGCTGGTTGCATTAGCCGTCAGCCTGATCGCTTTTGGCGGAAGCTGGCTGCTGCTCGCCTGGTCGCAGGTGAAAGCCCTGGTTCTGGCCGCGAATTTGCTCGTGATCGTGTGGGGCGCGCTGCTGCTTTATAGCCTTGCCAGTGAAGCTGGCACGCTCCGCACCATCAGTCTTTTCATTCCGCGCCTTTCCAATGACCGTTCCATTCAGCTGCTGCTGATCGCATGGTTGTTGACTTCCTTCCTGCAGGGCATGGGCGGTTTTGGAGTGGCTGTGGCAGTGGCGGCGCCAATCCTGGTGGGGATGGGCTATGACCCGATCCTCTCGATCGTGATGACCACCATGGGACATGCCTGGGCGGTCGCATTTGGTGGGATGGCATCCGCCTTCGAGTCGCTGATCGCCGTCACACACGTGCCCGGTATGCTCATCGCCCCTTATGCTGCCGTGCTCTTCGCGATCAGCTTCGTGCCCACAGGCGTGATCATCACCCTGCTTGGCACCGGATGGAAAGGTGTACGGCATGCCTTCCCCGCCATCTTTGCAGTCAGCCTGACGATGGGCGCAACGCTCTACATCCTCAACACCAACGGTTTCTGGAGCCTGAGCACAATCGGACCCTCTCTCGTGGGCATTGCCACGCTGGTGCTCCTTACGCGCCTGCCAGGCTATCGCGGCGCCAAAACCGCAATCTTGAATGGGGCTCAGGAACTAAACACCAGGGATCTCGTGGTACACCTGACGCCTTACATTTTTCTCGTAATAATTGGTTTTTCTGTCGCCCTGATCCGACCGCTTAACGCTTTCCTGAACCAGGTTTCGATCAGTCTTAAGTACCCCGAGATCGCGTCCGGGTTGGGGTTTATCACTCCGGCTGAATCCAGCCCTGTTATCCACCCCTTTACGCACCCGGGCATGGTTTTGTTGGTGACGGTTTTGCTTTCATCCATCGTTTTGAAGCACGAAGGAATGCTCTCGAGGACTTCTCCCCGCCGCATCCTCAGCCTTACCTCGCACAACGTTGTGGACGCCAGCCTGGGCATGATCGTGATGGCGGGAGTGTCGACCATCATGACCCACGTGGGCATGACGAGCACACTCGCCCAGGGGATCGCCGTTACTGTCAGCGGGGTGATCTACCCGGTGGTGGTGCCCTTTGTTGGGGTGATTGGCGCTTTCCTGACTGGAACAAATAACAACAGCAATATCCTTTTCGGCGCGCTCCAGGCTGAGGCAGCCAGCCTGCTTAAGCTCAACGTGCCGTTGATCCTGGCAGCACAAAACGCCGGCGGTTCGATGGGGAGCGTGATGTCGCCCACCAAGCTGATCGTCAGCTGCATCACGGTGGGTCTGGGCGGGCAGGAAGGCAAAGTCTTGCGCAAGTTGATTGGATATGGTCTAATCCCGATAGCCGTCATCGCAATCGCGACCGGGATTTGGTCGTGGCTGCTAACTGGTGGAGCCTGACATGAGCCTGAGCAAAGGGACAAAGAAGTTTCGCATCAGGATGCTGATCCTGGTTTTTGAGGTTTTATTGCCTTTCGTACTGCTTTACGCGCTAAATAATGATTACACTTTGCTCGGGAGGATCACATCTGCGACCCTTGTTCTGGGCATTATTTACCTGGTGGTGTTTAAATGAAAATCAAAAGACAAACCATTTTTCTCATTGTGGGGCTGGTCTTACTGGCAATCAGCGGCTTTCTCTTTACGCGGCGGGCGATCCCGGTCGCCTCGCAAAGCCAGGCGGTTGCGCTGGCTGATTGGATCTATGGCAGTGGCGGCAACCTGAACGTGATGGTGACTTATCCCGAGAAGCTGGAAACCGGACGCAAGAACCTGATCACAGTGGCATACGAGGCGGATAAGGCGCTTGAGGGTGTTTTGGATGATGGCGTGGTTTTTGACTTGCAGCTCGATATGATCAAGACCGTCGTCCAGCCACAGAAGCGTATGCTGATCCCCGTGGAAAGCGGACGAAAGACTTTCACCTGGGAAGTAGAACCTTTCACAGCTGGTATTTCAGACGCAAGCATTTTGCTGGCGCTTGGCGATAAATCTGTAAGTGGTAATTACGCCATTACGGCGCAGCAGAAAATCGATTTCAGCATGGAAATCGCCGAATCGACCGCTGCAACCCGGGGCGAATTGACCACCTGGGGCTTTGTTTGCCTGGGTGCAGGCGCGCTGAGCCTGGTGGCTGCTTACCTGCTGAACAAGCAAAAGCAACCTGTAAAAAAGCGAAGGTAAGTGGAAATGGACCAGACAAGCCAACGCCGCTCACTCCGCTCCGTTTTTTCTGACTTACCACTGACCGCGCTGGACTTTGTCCCGCCAGTGATGATCACCGGCGTCACCAGCGACTCGCGTCACGTTCGCAAGGGCTATGCTTTCGTCGCCATCAAAGGTGAGAGCAGCGACGGCTTCAAATATATTCCGTCGGCAGTTGCCAACGGCGCGCGCGTCATCCTGAGCGACCGCCCCAAACCGGATGGGCTTACCATCCCTTATGTTCGCTTGCAGGGAGACTTGCATTTCGCCCTGGCGTACCTGGCGGCGAGTTTCGAGCGTTTTCCCGCGCGAAAGCTGCGCATGATCGGCGTCACAGGTACTGACGGCAAAACCACCACCTCGATGTTGATCCATCACCTGCTGACCCAATCTGGCATTCGCGCCGGCATGATCAGCACCGTCAACGCGCTGATTGGCGACCAGGAGCTTGATACCGGCTTCCACGTGACCACACCCGACTCGCCCGATATCCAGGCATACCTGGCGCAGATGGTGGCTGCCGGTATGACTCACTGTGTGCTCGAAACCACCTCGCATGGGCTGGCGCAAGGGCGCGTGATCGCCTGCGACTACGACCTGGCGGTGATCACCAACGTGACCCACGAGCACCTGGATTACCACGGCAACTATGAGAATTACCTCCAGACCAAGGGCAGGCTGTTCGAGATGCTCCGGGAGACCCCACGCAAACGGATTGGCAACCTGCGGATGGCGGTACTCAACAAGGATGACCGCTCATATGACTATCTCAAGCGCGTGTCTCCGCCTGGCTTCCTGACCTACAGCCGGATCAACGAAGCGCACTTCTGGGCGGATGACATTGCCAGCACCACCAGCGATCTGACCTTCACCTTGCACAGTGACACAAAACAACTGCGTGTGCACTGCCCGATCGCCGGCATTTATAACGTCTCGAACATCCTCGCGGCACTTGCAGCAGTCACTGCGCTTGGGCTAGAGCTCGAGCAGGCTGTCAGGGACCTTGAGAGTTTCGG
>CAYUGV010000027.1:3538-15002 GCA_964444335.1 uncultured Anaerolineaceae bacterium
TCACTGCGCTTGGGCTAGAGCTCGAGCAGGCTGTCAGGGACCTTGAGAGTTTCGGTGGCATTCCTGGGCGGATGCAGCGCATCGAACTCGGACAGGATTTCACGGCCATCGTGGACTTTGCCCATACACCCAACGCACTCGAAAACGCGCTGGTCACCGCCCGCGCCATGACACAAGGTAGGGTGATCGCCGTTTACGGCTCTGCCGGGCTGCGCGACCGTGAAAAGCGGCGCATGATGCCTGCTGTGTCAGTCAAACATGCTGACATCACCATCCTCACGGCCGAAGATCCGCGCACTGAGCCGCTTGAAGGCATCCTGGAAGAAATGGCACAGTCGGCAATCAAGGCTGGCGGTGTGGAAGGCAAGAATTTTTATCGCGTTGCCGACCGCGGTGACGCGCTGCGCAAAGCCATCAGCCTTGCTGAGCCTGGCGATCTGGTGATCTCCTGCGGGAAGGGGCACGAGCAGTCCATGTGCTTCGGCAGTGTTGAATATCCTTGGGATGATCGCACAGCCATGCAAGCCGCTCTTGCTGAACATCTTGGGATTGAAGGCGCGCAAATGCCCTGGCTGCCAACCAGTTCTGCGCCAAAACCTGAATAGGGTGGTTATTTTCGTTTGCGGGTACGCTGATACATTTCCCCCAGCGAGCCGCCATTAAAACCGCCAAAAACTGCCATCAGACCTATGAGCGCTGAGAGCAAACCGCTCTTCCAGGTCATTAATCCAATCACGATCATGCCTGCCAAACCGCCGTAGACGCCGTAGGTCAGGCCGCGCTTATCCTTGGCGATGATCGATAGCAGGAAGCCAATTGTCACGGAACCGAGGAAGATGCCCAGCATCAGGGTCGTATCCAGGCCTGTGACCAGATCGCCGTAGCGCGCCACAAGGCTGTCGACCAGGCTGAAGAACAATAACGCCCAGGCGACATTGCCAGCCATCGCTAGCCCCAGGTAAGCGATTTTCGTCCCGCGTGGATCGAGTATCTTGCTCAGTTTCATAAGCTAATTCTATCAGGAACTTTTCGGAAGGCAGGCTTTCACCGTGTCTGCCAGGACCTGGTCGAGGTTGCCTTTTTCGTAACCAAGCAACGTTCTGCTGTATTCCGTGTCCAGGAACGCGTTGCGGGTTTGCAGATCCACGAAGGGGACCATCGAAAGGCCGCTTTCTTTGCCTTTGAACTTGTAGCCAAGCTCCACGCCAGCCATGGCAGGCTTGAGGAGCCAGTTTGGCAGGGTGATAACGCGTTTTGGCTTACCCAAAATCTTGCCAATTCGCCCCAGGAATTCCACCCAGGTCAGGTTATCCGAGGCAATCGGCCACTCTTCGCCTGAGCGTCCCACCTCCAGCGCGCGCACGGCTGCCCGCCCAACCTCATCGGCGGTGACCATGGCACTGCCGCCTGCCGGATAAAATGCCCACGGTAAAATACTGTTCAGATAGCCGATCAGTGGCTTCCAGAGGGGAGTTTTGCCCGGAAGTGAGCCAAAAATGTAGGGAAGCATCAAGAAGCTGACGGCCATCTCGTCGCCCGCTTCCTCGAGGGCTTCGCTGATCTGCTCCACGCGGCTGCGAATGTATGGATGGTGTTCGGGCAAGCGCAGTTCAGGCCAGCGCCGGTGGCAGGTCACGAAGTAGGAACTGAATACGATCGCCTTTTTAATGCCGGCTTCCTTGCCCAGGCGGATCAACCTACGGGTGGTGGCGACGTTGGCATCATAGAATTTGGGGTACGCCGGTGCTTTTGGAACCACACGGTCATCAAGTCCTGCGGCAAAGATCAACCCGTCCATTCCATGCAGCATTTCGCGCAGGGTGTCATCCGGCGTGGCGTTCAAGTCGCCCAGTACTAGTTCAACAGATGATGGGAAGCTCAGTTCCGGCGGCGCGGGATGAAGTGAAATGCTGCGCACGTTATGCCCGCGCGCGAGTAACTCCCGCACGGCAAAATAGCCCAAGAATCCTGTACTACCCACAACGAATGTGTTCATGCCGTGATAACCTCTCTGTGGTTAGTTTTCCAGTTACGGCAAAATCGCGTAATAGACCGCGTTGCCAAAAGCCAGGAACACTTGCCGGTTTGCGGCAACAGCAAAAGCCGTTGCGCGATCGGTTGGCAAGCTGCCATCGTTCAACCCCGAGCGCAGCACCTGGTTCAGGTTCAGTCGCAGGCTGAACTGATACAACTCTGCCCCATCAGGATCGAGGTAGTAAATCGAAGGATCCGGCGGAGGTGAATAGGCCATCTGGTTGAATTTCAGACTCGCAAAATCCACGCCTGCTTTACCGTTAGTGACATCCTGGTAAGGATAGGGGTCATCGCAGGTCACCAGACCGCTGATCTGGGAAGCCAGGCAGTGCGAACTGTGCCCATCGGCATGCAACAGGAAGAGTTCATCTTTGTTTGCAGCCAGGTCGATGGCATCTTGGAGCTGCACCGGCAAGGCGTCGAAGTAAGAAACCGGCACCTGGTCAAAATTGGAGCTGAAACCCCGGTAGATCCAGATGGCGTTCGCGCCTGAGTCGAGCACAAGCAACTTGCCAGAGTCAAAAGCGATACTTCTCAGGTTTTGCCATCCACCATCAGGGGGAAGTAAGGCTGCCGCGGTTGGGCTTGCTCCAACCGAGCAGAAGAGGATGTTGCCAGCCGCATCAACTGCAAGGATGGGAGCTTTGGCTGGATTGTTGATCGGGATTGCCAGCATATCGACCAACTTGCCAACCTGCACCCCGCCAATATTGCCTGGTGCACATCTAAATGTTTCATCCAAAGAGTAGCCTTGAGATTGCAGAGTCAGGTGTTTGACCTCGCCATTGGTTTGATCGAGCAGATAGAGATCACGATTGAGTGCAATGATGTTGGTGACATTCATGCCAGGGAATAAGCCAGCGGCAAAAGCGGGCTTATAGATCAGCCGTTTTGCGCCATCCAACGCGTCCAGAGCCAGCCTCGCCCGTAGATATAAAGCGTTAACCTCTTCGGACTTTTGGTATGCCGCGGCTTTATCCAGCCATTCAATGGTCTGATTCCAACCTTCGCGCTTCAGTTCATCCGTTTGCATTTGCGCCGCGTTATTAGCAGAAGCCTCTGCCTGTGCCAGGTAGTAGCCATATTCGTTGCCCTGCCCCTGGGAGAGGTAGATGAAGGTAGTCAACGCCACCAACAGCAATGGCACCAGGATGGCGATCAGCCACTTGCTCAGGGCGGAAAGCTCAGTCACAGGCTTGCCCTCTTCGCGTTTCTTCTCACCACTTTTCTGAATAATTGCTTCTGTCTTCTCTTCGACACCTTTCAAGAAACCCGCCCCTTTGGCAACAGTCTGCAATGCGCCTGTTTTGAACTGTTCCACGTCAAAAATTGGAGCGGACTGCGCCTCTTCTTTTCTTACAGGTTCGGCAGCAGGCTCTTGAGGGATGATAACTGGAGCTTCAGGTAACACGACAGGTTCTTCGGGCGGCGTTTCTGGCTTTTCGTCCGGCTTGGATTCCGGTTTGGCTTCTTGCGCGGCGGAAAGGTTGACCAAGGGCACGTTTCTAAACAGATCGTCCGCCAGCGAACCATTATCACCCTCCACCTCCGAAGGTTCCAGGACTTCTTCCGGCCAGACGATTTCCTGCGGTTCAACCGCTTCGGGCGCAGTTGGTTCCTCATTTTCGTGAACTTCCTGGACCACCTGGGCAGGCTTGGGGTCAAGGCGCGCTTTGAGGCTCAAGCCTTCGCCATAGGTCAGCCTGATGACGTCGGTACCGCCCAGGAATGGCACAAACTCGCCCAGGATGGTGGTGTCAGGTGAAAGGCGATCAGATGCCAACAGGTCCGCAGGTATTTCTTGAGCCAGCAGCACAAAATCGCCATCGGTTACCGCGGTCTGGAAAAACCGCGGATGCACCACCGAACTAAGCCCCAGCCCTCGTGGGTCAAGCTCCGTATCAAAAAGGTGTTCACGCCCGTCCTTCCGGATCAGCAGCGCTTCAGCCTTTCCGTTGATCCCCACAAACAGGGTCTCATGGTGGATCACGCCTATAAGCAGCGAGGTCGTCTGCCAGGTGTCTTTTTCCTGCAGCTGGCTATTGCCTGAGAGAAAGGTCTTGTTAAGGCTGTCAGCCAGACCGCGCATGGCATTCGTGACCGAACCACTTGTCTTGAAGAAGGCTAACGCCAGCTTGGCAAGAGTTTGATCCAACACTGCGTCGCTCAGACTAATGGCTTCTGACGGCCAGAGTTTGAGCAGCAGGCTATCCTCTTCGCGCCCACGCGCAGCGGCTTTACCCGCAGAAGCAGTAAGGAGCAGCCTGTGTTGGTGATTTTCAAATGAGTAAGTGGTCAGGTCAAATTTCATAGCGCACCTTTTAAATCAGCATAGATATTGCGTAATTTGAGGAGTACACAATTCATGCCAGAGGGTATAATCGGACACATGCAATTTTCACTGATCACCGATCCTGCCGAATGGCAGAGCCTCGAGGTTGAATGGCAAGCCCTCGTGGCTCAGACGCACCGCCCGTTGCCATTTCTCGAGTATTGGTATCAGAGCACCTGGTGGCAGACGCTTGGAGGTGGCGAGTGGTCGCACGAGTCCAGCCAGCTCCAGCTTATCATCGCCCGCCAGGACGGTCAGCTTGTTGGCGTAGCGCCGTTTTTCTTCTCGGAAAAGCCCGGCAACCCGCCCGCTTTGCGCTTCATCGGCCAGATTGAAGTTTCAGATTATCTTGATTTTCTCTGCCCGCTTTCGGATCTCCAGCCTTTTATCGTGGGCTTGCTGGACTTCATCAAAGTGGAACCTGGTTTGCTCTCACGCGATCTCGACCTGGCTAACTTCCAGGACGATTCACCCAGCCTCTCCATCTTGCGTGAACTCTATGAACAAAAGGGGGTCCAATACACCAGCGAGGTTCTCCAGCCTTCTCCATTCATCCCTATGATGCCGGACTGGGAAGAATACCTTGCCTCGATCTCCAAAAAGCAACGCCACGAGATCCGCCGCAAGATGCGCAACGCTGACGCGCATTTTTTAACGGATTGGTATGTTGTCACGGCGGAACACAACGTACAGGAAGAAATCCAAGCGTTAATTGACATGATGCGCACTGATCCCAGCAAAGTGGCGTTTCTGACTCCAGAAATGGAGAGCTTTCTCTCACAAACCACTGCCAGGGCATTGGAAGTTGGGCAATTGTTTCTTTCTTACCTGACTTTTGATGGAGGAAGGGCGGCTGCCTATCTCTCTTTCCTGGCTGGGAACAAGCTTTGGGTCTACAACTCGGCCTGGGATCCGACCTACAGCTGCTGCTCGCCTGGATGGGTGCTGCTGGCAAAAGTGATCAACTGGGCAATCGAAAATGGATTGACCGAGGTCGACATGATGCGTGGCGATGAGGTCTATAAATACCGTTTTGGTGGGATAGACCGTCATGTTGTCTCGTTTACAACTTCTTTGAATTAACCTATTAATTCCCAAGTAAATATCTAACGCAATATTAACGGGGTACAGGTATCCTTTTCTTGACGAGGGTAATCCTCGCATGGTAACATTAAGAAAACTTGTTTTAGCACTCTCTGGTCGAGAGTGCTAATTATGAAATAACAACATGATTGAGCTGACTTCGCGACAAAAAATTATCCTTTCGCTGATCGTGCATGAGCATACGCGCACGGCACAGCCCGTCGCGTCGAAAACTCTGATCGAAGACTTTGGCTTACAGATCAGCTCTGCCACAGTGCGCAACGAGATGAACACGCTCACCGAGCTTGGTCTCATCCGTCAGCCACACACTTCCGCAGGGCGCGTGCCAACCGAGGAAGGTTATCGCTTTTTTGTCAGCAACCTTGTGCAGCAAACTGCCCTTCCCACTGCCACTCGCAATACGATCACACACCAGTTTTACCAATCACGGCGTGGTCTGGACCACTGGCTGCCGCTGGCTGCCTCAGTGCTGGCAAACCAAAGCCAGGCGGTCTCGCTTGTGACTGCCCCTCATTCGGAGAGAATTGCGTTTAAGCACATCGAACTGATCTCAACCCGGGGTTCACAGGTGCTGATGGTGCTGGTGCTCCTTGGCGGTGAGATCCGCCAGCAGATCCTCTCTCTGGATGAAGTCTACAGCCAGGAGTCTCTTTCGCGGACTGCGAATCATTTTAACCAGGAACTCGAGAACAAGTCGCTTCATCAAATCGAAGTGCTTGAAGCCAGCGCCGATCCCCTTGTGCAGCAAATCTTAGCTGCCATCCTGGATCAAATGCACCTTTCCGAACAGCTTGTGACCGGTGAGCTCTTCCTTGATGGGCTTTCAAATGTTCTTTCAACTCCCGAGTTCACCACGCTCAACCAGGAGCGATCACCTCTGCGTTTGCTCGAGGAACGTCCCATGCTCAATGACCTGTTCTCGCGCACGGTCCTGACTGAAGATATCGGCGGCGTGCAAGTGCTGATCGGCGGCGAGGGCACGTGGCAGGAACTACGTGACTGCTCGGTCATCCTGACCCGTTACGGCATCCAGGACCAGCTTTCCGGCATGCTTGGCATCCTTGGTCCAATGCGCATGCCTTACGGTCATGCCATTAGCGCGGTTCGCTTCGTGGCGGATTTACTCTCCGACCTGGTTACCGACACGCTGATCGACTAAGACAAGCTGTTATGAAAATATTTTTGAGGAAGAAAATGACTGAAGATACTGAAAACAAAAATGAAACTCTCCTGCCAGAAGAAGTGACGCCCGATTTGGCGACATTAAAAGCGGAGATCGCAGACCTGCAAAAGCAAAATGAAGACTATCTCGACAGCCTCCAGCGTGAACGAGCCAGTTTTGCTAACTACAAACGCCGCATCGACCTGGACAACGCCAGTTACGCTGAGAGGTTGCTCGGGGAACACGTCAAGTTCTTCCTGCCGGTTGCCGATGACCTGGAGCGTTCGCTCCAACACCGCCCCGAAGATCCTGACTGTGCCAGTTGGATCTCAGGAATTGAGCTGATTCTTCAGAAACTGCTCAAGACACTTGCAGCCAAGGATGTGCGTCCCCTGGACTTGAAGCCTGGCGACATGTTTGACCCCAACACACAGGAAGCCGTCACCCACGAAGATAACGACACATATACCGATGGACAAATTATTGAAGTTGTCCAGACCGGTTATCAAATCAAAGATCGCGTCATCCGACCCGCCCTGGTCAGAGTCGCAAAATAGGAGTAATCATGGGAAAAATTATTGGTATCGATCTCGGAACTACAAACTCAGTCGCAGCCGTCATGATGGGCGGAGAACCTGTCGTCATTCCTTCAGCCGAAGGTGAACGCCTGGTGCCCTCCGTGGTGGCAGTCAATAAAAACTCTGAGCGCTTGGTGGGGCGTGTTGCCCGAAACCAGGCGATCATCAACCCTGAAAACACGATCTTCTCGATCAAACGTTTCATGGGTCGTCGGGCAGAAGACCCCGAAGTCCAGCGTGCCAAAGCCCATGTGCCCTACCAGATCAACAAAGCCCCCAATGGCGATCTGCGTGTGCTGATGGGCGGTAAAGATTACACTGCGCCTGAAATTTCCGCCATGATCCTGGGCAAAATCAAACGCGACGCGGAAGCCTACCTCGGTGAGCCCGTCACCCAGGCAGTCATTACCGTGCCGGCGTATTTTAACGACACTCAGCGCAATGCCACCAAAGACGCAGGCAAGATTGCCGGTCTCGAAGTGCTGCGCATCATCAACGAACCCACCGCCTCTTCCCTGGCATACGGGCTCGACAAGAAAGAAAAGAACGAAACCATCGCTGTGTATGATCTCGGCGGCGGCACCTTTGATATTTCCATTCTTGAAGTTGGGGACGGCGTCTTCCAGGTGAAATCCACCTCGGGCGACACTTTCCTCGGCGGCGATGATTTTGACCAACGCATCATCGACTGGCTTGCGGATGAATTCAAACGCGAGAACGGCATCAACCTGCGCGAAGATCGCCAGGCGCTGCAGCGCCTCAAGGAAGCGGCTGAACGCGCGAAAATCGAGCTTTCCACCACCATGCAGGCAGAGATCAACCTGCCCTATATCACCGCTGACGCTTCCGGACCCAAGCACCTCGTTACCACGCTCACCCGATCAAAACTTGAGCAATTGACCGGCGAGTTGATCCAGAAGTCGATGAAGCCCGTCCAGCAAGCGCTCAGCGATGCCAACCTGAAACCCTCCGATATCGACGAAGTGGTTATGGTCGGCGGTATGACCCGCATGCCCGCGGTTCAGGAAGCCGTGCGCAAATACTTCGATAAAGAGCCCCATAAGGGTGTCAACCCGGACGAAGTTGTGGCAGTCGGCGCAGCCATCCAGGCAGGTGTGCTTGGCGGCGAAGTGAAGGACATTCTCCTGCTAGACGTTACTCCATTGACTCTTTCAATTGAGACACTGGGCGGAATTGCCACGCCTCTGATCAAACGCAACACCACCATCCCCACCCGTGAGAGCCAGGTGTTCTCAACTGCTTCAGACAGCCAGACCCAGGTGGAAATCCACGTTTTGCAGGGTGAACGCCCAATGGCTGGCGATAACAAGTCGCTTGGCAAATTTACACTCGACGGCATTCCAGCTGCCCCACGCGGCGTGCCCCAGATTGAAGTCACCTTCGATATCAACGCCAACGGCATCCTGGAAGTCACAGCAAAAGATAAAGCCACGGGTCGCCAGCAGAACATCACTATCACCGCATCCTCTGGCTTGAGCGAGACTGAAGTGGAACAAATGCGCAAGGACGCGGAAACGCACGCCGAAGAAGATCGCAAACACCGCGAACTGATCGAAGCCCGCAACACCGCTGACAATGCCGTTTACTCCTCCGAAAAGACCCTTTCCGATCTTGGCGCAAAAGTGCCTGCAGAGCTGAAATCGCGCGTTGAAGCTGAAGTTGCCAAAGTCCGCTCCGTACGCGACCAGGACGACCCCAACGCGATCAACAGCGCCGTGGAAGCGCTGATGAAAGTCTTGCAGGAAGTCGGGCAGGCTGCCTACAGCCAGACTCAGACCGAAGCTCCTGATCAGACCCAGAAGGACGCTGGACAAAATCCCCAGGATGACGGGGATGTGGTTGACGGCGAATTTCACCACGCGGATTAGTTAAAACAGTTTAAAATACATCCCTGGTAGTGACACTACCAGGGATTTGGTCTAAATAGCGAATGACAAATAAAAGAGATTATTACGAAGTATTGGGTGTGTCCCGTTCTGCCAGCGCGGATGATATCAAGAACGCGTTCCGCAATTTGGCGCGCAAGTATCACCCCGATGTCAACAAGGCTGAAGACGCCGAAGAAAAGTTCAAAGAAATAAATGAGGCTTATGGCGTTCTAAGCGATCCAGATAAACGCGCGGCTTATGATCGTTATGGCTTCCAGGGCGTCAATACCAACGGCATGCCCGATTACTCCACCATGGACCTCTCGGATCTGTTTGACCTCTTCGGTCTGGGTGGGTTTGGCGGTTTTGGCGGCTTTGGCGGCACTTCCCGCCGCAGCCGCAACGCGCCCCGTCGTGGCGCCGATCTCAGCACGCGCCTAAAGCTAACCTTTGAAGAGGCAGTTTTTGGCACGGAAAAAGAAGTTGACATCACCCGCAACGAGAAATGCTCCGTTTGCTCCGGTTCTGGGGCCGAACCAGGTTCAAGACCTGTTACCTGCCAGACCTGTAAGGGTGCGGGCGAAGTCCGCCAGGTGCAGCAGACCTTCCTTGGTCAGATGGTGCAAGTTGTCACCTGCCCCACCTGCGGAGGACGCGGTGAAATGATCGAAAAGCCCTGCTCCAACTGCCGCGGCACCGGGCTGGAACGCAAGACCACCCGCAAGAAAGTCAACATCCCCGCTGGGATTGATAACGGCAACCAGGTTCGCATGATTGGCGAAGGTCAGCCAGGCGCGAATGGCGGTCCGAATGGTAATTTTTACATCGAAATCGAGGTTGCTCCGCATGATTACTTCCGGCGCAACGGCAACGACATTTTGCTCGATCTCGATATCAACATGGCTCAGGCAGCCCTTGGAGATGAGATCACCATCCCCACCCTTGATGGCGACGTAAAATTGCGCATTCCGCCGGGCACCCAACCCGGGCGCGTTTTCCGCCTCAAGGAAAAAGGCGTTCCGATCCTCCAGAGGACCGAACGCGGAAACCAGATGGTGACTGTCAACGTTCAAATCCCAACCACGCTGACTGATGAACAGGAACAGCTGCTCAAAACCCTTGGCAAAACCATGGGCACGGATGTCAAAATCCAGGAGCGCAGTTTCTTTGAAAAACTAAAGGATGCCTTCAGTGGATAAACCTCAAGCCTGGCTCGAAGCCTCAATGATCTGCAGTGGAGAATTAGCCGAAGCCGTGGCCGAGGTGTTCTCGCGGTTTTCCCCCGACGGGGTCGTGATGAACAGCGTCACCCACTATGATGCCCTTGGTCACGAGGAGATCCCTACGGGCGATATGCAGGTTGTGGCCTATTTTCCGCAGGATGAACAAACTGAAGCAATCCGCCAACAGCTTGAGGAGTCTATCTGGCATATGTCCCAGATTGCCCCGCTCGGATCGATTGAATACAAGTTAGTTGTCGATCAAAACTGGATGGAAGCATGGAAAGCCAACTACAAGCCGCTCAAGATTGGACGTAACCTGATCGTTTTGCCAGCCTGGGTGGACCCGGCTTTGGCAGAGAACCGCATTCCGATCATCATCTCTCCCGATATGGCGTTTGGCACCGGCACGCATCCCTCCACCCAGCTTTGCATGCTTGCGCTTGAGAAGTACGGCGTCAAAGAAATGGATGTGATCGATATCGGCACCGGAAGCGGAATTTTGTCCATTGAAGCTGCCAAACTCGGGGCTAACCGCATCCTGGGCGTGGATAACGACCCTGAGGCAATTCCCTCGGCAATCAATAATGCTGCATTAAATGGTGTGGCTGACAAGATCATTTTCGAAGTCGGGACGCATACTGATGTTCTCAGCCGCAAGGACGGGCTCAATCAATCCCCTCGGGTCATCGCCAACATCCTCTCGCCAATCCTGGCAAACATGCTTTCCACAGGTCTGGCGGACCTGGTAGCCCCATCCGGTTTGCTCTTTTTGGGCGGTGTGCTCGAGCACCAGGCGCAAGCGTTGGCAGATCTTGCCCGCAGCCTGGGGTTGAGCTTGCGCGAAACCCTCCACCAGGAAGATTGGGTCGTTCTCGTCCTGCATAAACCTGCTGATTAGCCCTCAATGTAGAGGCGAAACAACCTGAAATAACTATATTGAATTCCGAGACGAACTCATCCCGGATGCTTCGCCCCGACAGCAAAACCACATCATGTAGGCGGATTGAGCAATCCAGCACACTACTTTTTTGTTGGGTCCAATCCCATCCTTGAGTCATAAACAAGAATTCTCGGTTTCCCACATTCTCGGTTTCCCTTCCCCTTTCACGGGGTTGATTAACAGTTGTATAATTATTTTTTGC